>MEMY01000027.1:9046-31394 GCA_001768965.1 archaeon RBG_16_50_20
CAAGTTCGTTAAGGAAAAATTCGGTCATGAATCGGTCCAAGAGCTCGCTCAAGCATTGGCGCGAGGACAGATCTCATTGAAGACGCTACGGCATGAGGGGGTCAAACCTGTTTTCCGGCTTCATCCTCCTTCCGGAGGCTTCGAGTCAAGCATCAAGAGACCTTTCAGAAGCCAGGGCGAGCTTGGCTATAGAGGAGAAGGAATCTCGCACCTAGTGGCAAGGATGATGTGAGTCCTCGGCGACTTCCTTCTAGAACGCCACCAACTCCTGATCATAATTGGCTATTGAACAGTCGACTAAGGCAACAGTTCTCCTTCCAGTTAGATTGCCTATCGTCCGACTTGGTCAGCGTCTGGAAAGGATTCTGCCTCAGGCACTGAGAAAGAACAGGTTCACTCTCAGTGATAATGACGTTATTGCCATAGCGAGCAAAGTCGTTTCGGTGGCTGAACGACGGATCATCGCTCTCGACGAGGTTGAAGTATCTGAGAGAGTGGTCCGAATCGCAAGGAAATGGCGAATCGATAGGAAGCTTGCAGCGCTGGTGTTAGACGAAGCCGATGCAGTCATCGGCGGTGTGCCCGGATTCCTGCTTACCATCAAGAACGGCATTCTGACGGCCAATGCAGGAATAGACCTAAAGAATTCCCCCGATAGAACTGCAATGCGATGGCCCCGTGACGCTGACGCCTCAGCAGCTGCTATACGCAATTCGCTCGAACGCGAGTTTCGTGCTCGTCTCGGCGTCATCATAGTGGACAGCCGCGTGACGCCCCTGCGGCTAGGTACCGTCGGACTGGCAATCGGCGTCTCCGGGATTGTTCCTCTACGTGATCACCGACGCATACGCGACCTTTACGGGCGAAAGACGAAAGTAACACAGACAAATGTTGTCGACGACCTCGCCTCATCAGCTCACCTACTTATGGGGGAAACCAAGGAGCAAATAGGAGCGGTCGTCGTTAGGAACGCGCCTGTTCTCTTTCGGGAGGACACCAATTCGCGCTCGGCCCGCTTGGCGATGAGGAGATGTCTAATCGCCAGCAATTTCAACGTGCGTGGCCGTTAGCTCCCCGGATCAAACCTAGCCAAGACTCATGTGCCTCGTCTGAGGGAAAGACTGACACCCATCGTCCGATGCCCAATAGGAAGATGCTGTCATGACTAGGCTCAGCGAGACCCACGCGCTCCATGCCATCCGTTCGACGGCACAGAAGTTAGTTGAAAGGATACGCCAAAACGAAACTGAAAATGGATAGAAAGACCCCCGTCATAATGAAAGGTGCAGCGCGAGACTGTGCCTTCCTGTGACTCTCTTCGCTCCAATCGTGCTCCGATTTCGTAACGCGATCCTTGACTTTAGTGACCGATAATGATCCAGCAATGTCCACTGCTCCCCCGAAGAAAAACAATAAGCCCGCTTGGGCAAGAGTGAACAGAGTGAAATAATGAAACATGTTCCGACTCAGAAGAACAGAATCTAGTGCCAACGCAACGGAATCGGATAACAGTATCAGAGCAGTGTAAAGCGCTCCTCGCTTCGCGAGATTCAAAATGGATTGACGGGAAAGATCCATCTTTGCTGATTGCTCCGCTTCACAATCGGAAGGCATGTATTCGCTCATCAGCCTTTCGCTTGCCTGGTCAATCAGGTACTCTACGCATCTTCCATTGAGCGATTCGCTTGAAGACCAGTCATTAAAGGAATTCCTCAGGCCTTGTTCCGGTATCGGACGAGCGGAGAAGACCGTGCATCCATGGCCAAAGGTTACTGGCAACTCAAACAAATATCGCAGGCCATCTTGCTACTGAGGTGTGTGTGCTGATAGGTGAAACTGAAAAGCGGAGCGGGTCCCTATCTTGTGGAATATCCTTATCCGCTAGAGTGCCGCACATGATTCGACGCTAACCAGGTTGAAAATGAGCAAATGCCCAATCGCTCGGTCCGACGGGGTCCAGTCGGTCTACTATCACTTATTCTTGAGCTGATATCTGAGAGCATACGCCAAAACAGCTACCGGGATTATTAGGGCAATATCTCCTAGTATGTCCAGAATTCTCTGAGTCAAATCAATCTGCTTGGCCCGATTGAACAAGTCGATTGCAGCTTGCGCACTCTGTTTGGCGGTTGTAAAATTCTTCGTGATGAAGGCCTGTTTCGCACTTTCGAGCTCACTGGTTCCACGAACAACAAGCGCCAAGCTCTCCGAAGAGACCAATGCCTGAGTCTCGGTTTTCAGACTTTCTGCGTTTGTGATCAGCTGAACCGCTTGGTAATAGTCAGACGGTATGTTAGCACTGCTTGCTGTCGTTTCAGCTGATAGCGCGAGTGCTTCAGCTTCTCTGAACCTTCCTACGCTCAAGAGCGTGTGAGCGTTGTCCAGCAGCCTATTAGCCAGATCTAGGCCCTCAATCCTGTTCTGGCTTTCAGCGGTGTTGATGGCGTCGTTTGCCCTTGACATGGCGTATAGTGTACGCTGAGCATCCCGCCAATCCTGAACCACGCCGACAAGAATCCAGACGCCAGTCTCTGTTTGATTCAACGCGATGATGGAAAGGTCCCTATTGAGATCCCGAAAGATCGCCCTGCCCACATCGTCAGGTTGGAGAATTGCTCTCAATTGCAGGGATGCGTTGGTAGTGGAGGGCTCGAAGAGAATTACCACACCGTATTCCTGCAGAGTGTTCACATCGTACCCGAGCGGTTGCCGTACCTCAATCAGATATTGATCACCACTCTGGGGAAGAGCAATCCGCACGGCGAGAGTCTCCGCGCCAGTCATTTCAATCGGATTGACGAACAGAATGCGTCTAGCCGGCGTGGTGAAGGTAGTAATCTGCGTCTCATTAATCCAACCCAACAACATCTTAGACCATGCGGACATGTCGCCCTGACCGCCCGAAGCGATGTCGAGCTGTCCCAGACCAGATAGCTTGTTCCGATTATTCCACAACCCTATCATCAAAGCAGTGGACCGTGCATAGACAGACCAGTCGCGGTCCTCTTCAATCACCGCGAAAGCACCCACGGGGCCCGTTCTTGTCATGATTCGACTTGTCAGCGGGACGTAATCAGTGGTGAGACTTGGATAGAAAGATAGTACTAGGAGCACTCCATCAAAAGATGTGAAATTGAAGGTTTGGGCCGCTGCTGAAAATGAGTCTCGCGCAATCGCGACGAGGTCTGATTGCTGGCTAGGGAGCCTGTATTGCTCATACAATCTTGGCAGCGTGATCCAGTCGGTCGCATTTCCTTCAATTGCTAGCTTACCGTAGGAAACATCGGCAAAGTATCGAGCAACTTGTCCGAAGAAGATGCGTCCGATTTCAAGACGGCTCGAGAGATGTTGAACCTCTGGGAACTCTGCAAGAACGAGCAAAACCCTCTTAGTGCCACAGACGCATTCATATTGTCCGGAAATTGGCTCAAGATAGGAATTGGCCGCAAGCAGCACAAGAGCGAGCCCCAGCATCAGCCCCCCTTCTAAGATCCTGCCCGTACGGCTCCCCTCCAGGCGACAGCATGATCACTTCGTATGATGAACGCCTCTGACCTATTGACCTATCCAGAAAAGGGTTCCAACTAAAAGGTTATTATCTCAATGCTTCAGCGGAACGCTGAGCGCAACATGCTGACCCAAGAAAAGGAGTTGGTTCATGACGTCCAATTCAAGACAATCTTCCGCGTCTACCTTTGTCTGCTCAAGCTGAGGGAAGCATCAACTAAGGATGTGCAGAGAGCAATGGTATTCCCGACCCCTGCCCAAGCAAAATACCACCTGAAGAGACTTGGGGAAATAGGGCTGGTTGAGCTATTGGATAATGGTGATTTCAGAGTTGTGTCAAGAAAGTTCGGAATACTTCGATTCTTCTTCAAGGCGCGCAACATGATGATACCGATGAGCCTCTTCTACACGACTTTCTTCGCACTAGTCACGATCTTGCTCTACCTCAGAGGACCAAGTTTGGAGCTAATCCTGCTTGGCGCGTTGGTAACGGCGAAGGAAGCGGCTGACACGTACTCATACTTTGCTATGCTATAAATTCTTTCGGACTTCGGAAAATAGTTTCCAATCGAGTCGAAAACACTGATCGCGTCTGTTTCGCACGATACACTCTTAGGAAACTATTGCACGGCCGTTTGACTTGCAAAGTCTTAAAAACAATCCTGGCTTGCCTCTAGGTACGGAGTATAAGAAAATTTGTCGCGTAAAGCAATTACCAAAGTGCAGGCAGCTATTGTAATCGTAGTAATCGTCGCAGCAGTCGCAGCAGGCGCATACTTTACAATTCCACAGGGACCAGTTACCCCGCCAGTTGCTCCAGTCCAGAACCCGGACACCTTCATTGAGGAAACCATTGGTCAACCGGATACACTCGACCCAGCTACTGACTATGAGACAGCTGGCGCAAACTTGATTCAAAACGTCTACGAGCAACTACTCTTCTTCAAGGGCGACAAGGCAGATCAGGTTGTTCCGTGGCTGGCTGAAAGCTACGACCTCAGCCCGGACGGATTGACCTACACGTTCCACCTGCGAAGCGGCATAACCTTCACAGACGGAACACCCTTCAACGCTGACGCCGTCTACTTTAGCATAATGCGCGCCATAATCATGGATGACCCAGATGGTCCTGTCTGGGCCGTCTCTCAAGTCATTCGTGGTGGCGCCAGCTACAGCAAGCAATACAACAATGCTGGGCCAAGCGCTCCCGACGGATATGGCGACACTTACACCCAAGCCCAAGTAGATGACCTTGTGAACGCCAAACCGGTTGAGGTCCTCGATCCAATGACTGTCGCCATTCACCTTGAACGCCCGTATGCGGGTTGGACCTTCGTTATGGCGTTCTCTGTGACGGCAATCGTGAGTCCGACAGCCATCAAGGCACACTGGACCGCGCCCACTGATGGTACAGGGTACCTTGAGGGTATGACCGCAGGTGACTACCACAACGAACTCAACCCGTGGCCGTCCGAGAACATGGTGGGCACAGGCCCATACATGCTCTCATCATGGGACAAGGCAACACAAACCCTCATCATGGTACGCAATGAGAACTATTGGGGTGGACCCGACAAGAGAGGTCTAGCACCAATACCCAACGTTATCATCAAAGGCATCGATGACGCCAACACGAGAATTCTCGACTTCAAGGCTGGAGCAGCCGATGTTGCCGCAATTCCGGCGACCGGCGGTTTGATCTTCCAGTTCGTCGACGAGGACACTTGGTTCAGTACAGGCAACCTGAAGGTACTGAGCCCTGACTACCAAGTGTACCCGCAGTGTCCGCCAAGTCAGCCCGTTCAAAACAAGTGCTTGTGGCCAGCTTTCGCCAACTACTTCATGGGCTTCAATCAGAAGATTCGTGGAGCCGACCGACAACCGCAAGCCTTCCAACCCTTCTCGGACATAAGAATACGCAAGGCCTTCACACTAGCGTTCAACAGAACATCATACATCAATGACGTCGTCCAGGGCTTCGCAATTCCCGCCACTCAGATCATCCCGCCAGGGATGTTCGGATACGACCCAAGCATTGGTGAGACTCCCTACGACCCCGATACGGCTAAGCAACTCCTAATGGAGGCCGGGGCGAACCCAACGGTCCCCGAGAACGCATTCAGCCCTGACGCCCCCCAGACCGTCGAGATCTCTTACAACTTGGGCAATACCGCCCGTGAGACTGCAGCCACCATCATCGCTAACACCGTCAATGGTTTCGCGGAAGACACAGGACTATACGCACGCGTTGTCGGCCTAGCCTGGCCTCAATTCCTCGGCGCCCTGCGGGCTCGACAAATAAGTGTGTTCTTCCTGGGTTGGATTGTTGACTACGTGGACCCAGACGACTTCCTCGTACCCTTCGCACACGCAAGTGCCGGAACCTTCGCCCTAAGAATGGCTTACAACAACCCCGACGTCACAAAAATGATTGACGAACAGGCAACCATATCAGACCCAACACAGAGACTTGAAGTGATAAACAAACTTCAACGTATGGTAAACGACGATTGGGCCTTCCTGTGGTTGACCTACGGCACTGCAAGTCAGGTTTCTCGGGCATGGGTGCACGAGAGAGCTGGCGCGTCAGTAGCCGCAGGAATCAGCAGCTATAACCAAGCAATATACGGATACTACTTCTACGAGATCGAGAAGGGCGGACAAGCTTCAACCGGCTTGATCCAAACACTACTCAGCACATTCCAGCTATTGCCTGCCATAAGCTCCTTCTTTGTGAAGAAGAGCCATTAAAGGGGCCATAAGTGAGCCCCGTCCCCAATTTTTTTAAGAAACGCTTTCGTTGGTGAGGTTCCTACATGTTAGGGTGAACGAACCACGAAAATTTGGGAGTACATAGTTCGCCGTTTGTTCCTTCTTGTTTTCGTGCTTATTGGCGTCACCATGATAACGTTCTTCTTGTCACAGGTGCTTCTTGACCCGTTAGCCCTCTATATGACTGAGCGGACTCGTGAAGATGCGATTCCTGCGATCATTGCCTACTACCATCTGAACGATCCGTGGCCTATCCGGTACGTTACTTATGTCTGGAATCTACTCCAGGGAGACTGGGGATATTCTAGATCTCTCTCTCAACCCGTGCTTGTTGGCATGGCGGCGAGGTTTCCGGCCACAATGGAACTTGCAACCATCGCGATAATATGGACGCTGGTCGCCGGTATCCCCTTCGGAATTATTTCTGCGCTAAAGAACAACAAGCTCCCCGACCACGTTTCCCGTTTGGTCGCACTGACAGGGGTATCCACACCTGTCTTCTGGTTGGGTTTGATTCTTCAACTTGTGTTCTTCTATTACTTCTATTTGCTCGGTCTCCCGCATCTTCCTTCAAGCGGAAGATATGATACAACCTTGGAGATCAAAAACCCGGTCCAACAAATAACTGGCTTCATGGTCTTAGACACACTGCTGACCGGCAACCTCGTCATGTTTCAAGATGTTCTTGCCCACCTAGTCCTGCCATCCTTCGCGCTTGGTTTCATTTCCCTTGGAGTCATCATGAGGATCATGCGATCAAGCATGCTGGAGGTTCTAAGACAAGACTACATAATTTTGGCTCGATCAAAAGGTCTTTCCGAGAGGGTTGTGATCTACCGCCACGCCCTCAAGAATGCCATGATCCCGACAGTCACGATTGCTGGATTGGCTGTGGCCGGTCTCTTAGGGGGTGCACCTTTAACAGAAACGGTCTTCGCTTGGCCTGGCATGGGTAGACTCGCTGTTAACGCGATCGGAAGAAATGATGCGCCTTTGATAATGGGATTCACTTTGATCGCAGCATTGATACTTGTGTCAGCGAACCTCATCGTTGACATTCTATACGCTTACCTTGATCCACGCATCAAGTATTGAGGAATGGATGATGGCGTTACAAAGACCGTCAAGCTGGTCACCCGCGATTGCGGAACTCAAATTTGCACTCCACTTGTTATTGCAGAACAAGGTGGTTTTGGTCGGGACGGTCATCTCAGTCGGAGTCCTGATAACCGCGGCAATAGGACCAATCATAATCTCGCCGGAAGTTGCGACGTCGATCTATCTGCCTGGGCGCTTGGACCCTCCAAGTTCCGCACACTGGCTCGGCACAGATGATTACGGGCGCGATCTGCTACAGATAATCATACTATCCACCCGTCTAGACATCTCGGCCGCACTTATCATCGTGGGAGCCGATCTCCTCATCGGTGTTTTGCTAGGCGCATTCTCAGGTTTCGTGGGTGGAAAATTCGATGAGGTCATGATGCGAATAACTGACATCTTCTTCTCCATTCCCGGTCTGGTCCTCGCATTGGCCGTGGCGGCAGCGCTGGGAAGAGGACTCAATAACCTAATCGTCGCCATAATCATTGTAGGATGGCCAGGGTACACTCGAATACTTCGCGGCCTGGTACTCGCCGAGAAAGAACGTCTCTACGTTGATGCTTTGCGAAGCTTGGGAATCGGAAGATTCCGGATAATTCTTAGACACGTAATTCCGAATACAATCTATCCTGTGCTTGTTCAATCTACGTTGGATCTTGGCGGCATAATCCTGACTTTTGCTGGGCTTAGCTTCTTGGGGTTCGGCGCTACTGCCTTGACACCTGAACTCGGCAGACTGATAACCACCGGACAGTCTTACATATTTCAAGCCCCGTGGCTGGTCGCCTTTCCGGGTCTCGCCATACTGATAATCTCTCTCGCGTTCAATCTAATGGGTGACGGGATCAGAGACGTCCTAGACCCGAGGCTTAGAAGGTAAAGAATTGTCATCAGCAACGGAAAAGAACGATGCCTTACTGCAAGTGAACAACGTCCGCCTAGACTTCCACACGTACGCCGGTGAAGTAAAAGCCCTTGATGGAGTGACCTTCTTAGTGAAGAAGGGTGAAGCTCTGGGACTTGTTGGCGAATCCGGATGCGGCAAATCGGTCACGGCTCTCACGATAGTCGGGCTCCTTCCCGAAAACGCGTCCGTGACGGAAGGCGAAATCCTACTTGCAGGCGAGAATCTCCTTGCAATGACACACGACCAAATCCGCAAGGTCAGAGCGAACAAGATCGCGATGGTATTTCAGGACCCAACAACCTTCCTCAACCCGGTGCTCACCATAGGTGAGCAGCTCGAAGAAGTATTCCTCCTCAACTCTGAACGGCTTGCAAACGTAGCCGCGGAAAGAAAGATAGAAGTCGAAGCAGGGAAAGAGGAACAGGACACGTCTGGCGCGGCACCAAAACTGGCGAGGTCCCGGCAGAAAAAAGTTGCCAAGGCGCTAAGCATAGACGTTTTGAGCCAAGTGAGACTGGCCGATCCTGAGAGAACGCTCAAGCAGTACCCGCACGAACTCTCAGGAGGAATGCGGCAACGTTGCATGATTGCAATGGCATTGGCCAGGAATCCTGTCCTATTCATCGCAGACGAGATCACTACGGCTCTGGACGTGACAATACAAGCTCAGATTCTGGAATTGCTTCGCGAACTGAAGAGACAGTTGTCAGGTTCGACATTGCTAATCACGCACGACCTAGGTGTAGTAGCGGAACTCTGTGACAGAGTCGCTGTGATGTACGCGGGCAACATAATTGAGCTTGCGGACGTGAAAGAGCTCTTCGCCAATCCGCTGCATCCCTATACTCAGGGATTGATGCGAGCAATACCAATGATCGATCGCAGAATGGAAAGACTGGAGACGATACCTGGATCGGTCCCGGACCTCATTTATCCGCCCTCAGGTTGTCGTTTTCACCCGAGATGCCCTTTTGCGTTCGAGAAATGCAAGCTTGAGAAACCTGAACTCCTCCACGTCGGAAAAGGTCATACAGTAGCCTGCCACCTGTACGGAGAAGGAAAAGCATGACCAAAACAGTCCTAGAGATCAAGGGCCTCAAGAAATGGTTCCCAATAACCGGAGGTATTCTAGGCAGAGTAAGAGGATACGTTAAGGCTGTCGATGGTGTGGATCTCGAAATCAAGGAAGGAGAAACATACGGTCTCGTGGGAGAATCCGGGTCCGGCAAAACAACCGTCGGCCGGTGCATTCTCCGACTTATCGAACCGACTGCGGGGGAGATCATCTATCGCGGTCAAGAAATCACGAAACTAAAAGGTGAAGCTTTCAGGCGTGTGCGACGGAAATTTGGGATAGTCTTCCAGGACCCCTACGCGTCGCTGGACCCGCGTCAGACTATTAAGGGCGCGCTCACGGAACCAATGAAATACCACAAGATCCTGGAATCTGACGAGGAAGCAGTGGAGAAAGCGAAGGACCTTATCAAGAGGGTTGGACTCAATGAGGACCACCTTTACCGTTTTCCACATGAATTCAGCGGTGGACAACGGCAGAGGATTGCCGTAGCACGTGCGTTAACGACGGATCCCGACGTTGTCATCCTCGATGAGCCAACATCATTCCTAGACGTGTCAGTGCAGGCCCAGATTCTCAACCTTCTATCGGACCTGCAGAAAGAATTCAATCTAACATACCTCTTCATCTCACATAACCTGAGCGTCATCGAACACATGAGCAATCGCGTCGGAGTGATGTATCTGGGCGCAATAATGGAAGCCGCAGACAAAGAAATAATCTACCGAAGACCGGAGCATCCGTACACACACGCGCTCATCTCGGCACTTCCGATACCGAATCCCGCGCTGACCCGGGAGAGGGTAATCCTGAGTGGGGATGTCCCAAGTCCGGTGGATATTCCATCGGGCTGCCGTTTCAGAACACGATGCCCTTATGCCACCGATTACTGCAAGGAGAAGGAACCGCCCCTTGTCGCTCGCCAACCAGGACACCTCATCTCATGTCACTACGAGCTGAAACTCTCGGCTCCCATTCCATTAGCAGAAGCATCACGCAAGACGTGATAAACATAGGAAGAGGACCCCGATGAGGGTGAGCGAGAAGGGTGCTCTCGCCACCCTTGTGCTTCTCCTTCTTGCTCTCGCAACAATAGCCCAAGCAAGAATTCTGCACGGTGAAGCAACCGGAGCAGCGTCTTGGCAGACGGAAGTGGGATTCTATCTTCCCTTCATTCTGTTCACACTAGTTAGCACATACCACTTCATGGATTGGGCGAGAAGGCACAGAAGACAGGCAATCATAATCACCCTGTTGATCGTAGGTGTTGCTTCCCTCGTCGGGGTCGGCTCCGCGAGTACGCCGCGACCAACGGTAGCTCCCATCAGCCTGTCGTTAACAAGTACATCTCAACAGCTCGTTGGGCCGGGCAGCCAAATCGAATCCCCATCACCCCTTCAGGAGAACTTGGTCAAGCTGAAAGACCTGCTGAGCAGCACTCCGTACTTCTCGGCAAGCTTCGATGTGATATCGCTAGTAGCCTCGGCGATTGCCATCGCATTCGTACTGCTGAGAATTCGACGGGAAAAGAGAGGGGCCACTTACAAGCCTCCGCCCTTAGCGAAGCCAACGGAAATTAGCGAAGGAACACCGCGTGAGCTCGTCATACAATGCTACAAACTCGTGACTGTCACATTGCAGGCTGGTGGTTTTCGAATTCCAGACTCCGACACGCCGGCAGATACATTCCTGAAAGTCAGCCATTTCAAACCCGACCTTGCGGATCCATTCCGGAAACTAACGGTACTCTTCGAAGAAGCAAAGTTCAGTCTTCACCCTATAAATGAAGAACAGGCCGGAGCCGCGTCGGGTTATTGCCGGTCTATACTCCACGATGCCTCCGGAGGGATCCGAACGTGAGCGCCCTTGAAGAGCTCACAGCACTATTATGGTGGTTGATGCTACTCTCTGCCACGGCGATCATACTACAAGACATCGGAACGGCTATACTGCCGAAGGCTTCTCAATCCCGAGAAAGAGGCATTCAGCGAATGTCGCCACCAGACGATGAGGATGAGTTCAACAATCTGTTGAAGAAAGTCAAGCGAGGGCTACAACGGCCTGGAAGCTTCAGAGTGTTGCAGAGAGATGTGGCACAGACGATAGCGCAGACCGCTCTTGCTGCGAGAGGTTTCACGCTGACACGAGTGCCAGAATCCAGACCGGAGCTTGTCGAGCAGTTGTCACAAGACCGAGACATAGTCGAGTTCATTCGGCAGCATCTATTCAATTCTGACACTAGGAAACAGTTGATACGCAGAAGCCAGATGCTGACGGAGTTCCAGCGGACGATCTCAATTCTGGAGAAAGCGGAGAGTGAATTGAAGTGAGGGTCGAAGAATTAGGCACTGTTTGTGATCGATTATTGAGCGAGATTTCGACAGTAATCGTTGGCAAACGGCAAACGCTAGAGCTGGTACTTACTGGCATTCTAGCAAACGGGCACATCCTCTTCGAGGACTTTCCCGGGTTGGCGAAGACTTTGATGGCCAAGCTCTTCGCGCAGGCGCTTGGCTGGAAGTTTCGGAGGATCCAGTTTACGCCGGACTTGCTTCCTGCGGACATCACTGGAACTTATGTTCTGGACCGCCGCGATGGCCAATTCAGACTGAGACCTGGACCAATCTTCACGAATATTCTCCTGGCAGATGAGATCAACCGTGCGCCACCTAAGACCCAGTCAGCATTACTTGAGGGGATGCAAGAGCGACAGGTCACAATCGAGGGAGACACGTACCCACTGGAGAAGCCCTTCATCGTTATCGCCACACAGAACCCAATAGAATATGAGGGCACCTACCCTTTGCCGGAAGCCCAAATCGATCGATTCATGATGAGACTCAGCATAGGATACCCAGACAAGCAAGAGGAAATCGAGATCCTCACTAGACGTATCGCTTCCCAAACCGATGACTACAAAATCCAACCCGTCGTGACTTCTGAGTTCTTTCAAGAAGCCCAACATGTGACCGAACAAGTACATGTAGATGATGAAATCAAGGACTATACAGTTGAGATTGTTCAAAGAACACGGAATCATTCCCTGGTCGGTTTGGGTTCCAGCCCGAGAGGGTCTCTCGCGATATTGCACCTTTCGCGGGCAAAGGCGGCTTTGGCGGGAAGAGATTATGTAGTGCCGGAGGATGTGAAGACGGTAGCGGTCTCTGCACTTTCTCACAGACTTCTCCTGAAAAGTGGGACGTGGCTTGCGGGAACCAAAGCCGAGGAAATTGTGAGAGGAATATTGGATGAAACGAAGACTCCCCGCGTCAGCTAAGATTTGGACTCGAAGAGCCGTCCTGCTGCTCGAAACTGGTATCTTACTTTTCTGGCTTGGAATTGCCCTTCAAAATGACCGGTTCATTATTACTTCTGCTATCTTGTTCACTTACTTGATTCTGGCACTGATGGTGAGCTCGGGGCCATCCAAGGGTGTCTCTCTCCAAAGGAATCTTTCCGTTGAGAGAACACTAGAAGAGCACCCATTTCAAGTCAACACAAAGATCACAAATGAATCAGCAACTTCCAGCCTTATCCAAGTAATGGAAGGATTTCCAGTCAGTCTGGACATAGTTGAAGGAGGTCCACACTATGTCACCTTTGTCGGTTCAAATTCGGCCAGCACAGTCTCCAGTATCCTTCAAGCGGACTTTCGAGGACATTACGTGATACCCGCACCTAGCGCGACAGTCACAGACGAATTTGGCCTTCGGGAACGCCAAATCAAAGGACCTAGGCCAACATTTGTCTCTATTATGCCTCCGATTGAAGACCTATCAGATCTTGCACTCGACTCGCGCACGGCGCAGCCCGAGATAGGAACTTTCCGATCCAGTAGTGTGGGTGTGGGGACCGAGTTCTTCGGAATAAGAGAATATTTGCCAGGTGACGAGATTAGACGCATAAATTGGAAGGCATCAGCCCGGACGGACACGTTGCTCTCAAATGAATACGAGCGGGAGCATGTGACGAACATCTACCTTGTCGTGGACCTGGGCACGGCGCGTGTCGATGCTTTGAAATGGACCGTGCGAACGGCCGCATCTATCGCAACCTATCTTCTACGGACAAGGAATCGCCTCGGCCTCATCGTCTTGGGACAGAGCACCTCACACGTGCGAATCGAGAGCGGACGGAGACAACTAATCAAGGTGCTCGACAAGCTTGTTACCGCGGAACCTGGTGGTTCTGCCGAACCATCAACCTACCTCGTGCGACTTCTTGAAGAAATGCCAAGGTGCGAGATCCTAGTTGTGTCTGCTCTTGCGTCCGAAGCAATCTGGAGAACAGTCGTAGCCCTAAGGCGTAAGCATGAACATGTATCCGTCATTACTCGAACCGCAAAATCACTCGAAGCGGACGAGCGTGACCTTGTTGTGAAGGCTGCCTTGCTTCTATACTCTCTCAGGCGTCGCGCAACTATTCAGCAGATCAAGAACGCGCAGGTGAAGGTGATTGAAATCCCAGCCGACAGATCCGTTCGCACCGCGTTGGCAGCAATTCAGGAGAGGCCTCTGCGACATTGACTTCTGTTCGCTTGGCCGAGATCACATTCCTGCGGATCGTTCTTTATGGCATGTTCTTGGCGTACCCGACTATCATGCTGAGAAATGCATTTCTTGGCGTATCTGCCAATCCCATCGTCAGTCTGGCGAACTTTTTCATGGTTGTTGCATTGTTGGCAGGGCTTGTTGCAGCAATCACATTGAATTACGTGGTCGGATATGTCTCCTTTCTGGCCGTTTTCTGCGCAGAGTTCCTGTACAACATGCCCCTTCTCGTGTTCACAACCCACTTGGCCGTCGCGCTGGTTTTCGCGGAGGGATTATCGTCGCTGAGGCTGTACCAGTCTGTGAGCGGAGTAATAAGGCCTGGTCCCCATGAGAATGCGACTGCGAGCCTGCATGCCTGCTTGCGAAGGTTCCGCTCGAGACTCGTTCTTGTCGCATCTGGTTTATTTGTTGCTTCCTCGGCTTATGGGGTGTTCCCAGAAATAGTGCCATTTGCATCTGGACTCACATCACTTGCCCTATATGCCACAATCAGCATAATTGCCATTGCCCTGACCGCCCTTTATCTCGGAGATCGAGAGTGAGCGTATCCAGCGATCAGCTAGGGAATTGATTTGTCAGCCGATGAAAAACGAGAGGACTCACGTCTTTCTGGGAAGGATGTCGTCGCGATCGTCATCGCAGCTCTTCAAACCACGCTGCTCCCCTTCCTGATCGTGATCATCGTGCTTCTCGTTCTCACTTATGTTATTGCGCACCTCTATTCGTAACCCTCGTACCCGCAACAATCCTACCTTAATATTGGGGAATCCGGTGTACGAACTGCGGATGACAAATCCGCACTGGATGGGTTACCTCGTTGGCGATATGGCCACAAGCTTTCCTACTTCTGACGATCGTGACTCTCTCCATTCCAGCTCAAACGGAATCGATTGTCATTGCAACAGACATTTCGCCCACATCTACTTCCTTCAGCAGTCAGCGCAAAATCGTTCGAGACCGTGAAGGTAACCTTTTTGCTGTATATCTTAAGATGGTGAATGATTTTTCGCAGGTCTACCTGTCACAGTCAGATAATAATGGAACCTCGTGGCGGGAGGCTGGACAAGTCAGTCAGGGTAGTTACAGCTCTGTTCGTGTCACAATCGCAATCGATTCCCATGATCAATTACATATTTTCTGGACTAAGTTCATTGAAGAATACGGACAGATTTTCTATAGGACGTATGGTCGAGCCGGCTGGTCTGAAGAATATCAAATGACAACAGGTTCCGCTTACTCTGGATTTCCGTCCGCGGCCTTGGACTCGAAAGGTCGACTTCATCTTGTGTGGTACGGCTACGATGGCGTAGCGTACCAGGTTTTCTACACGCGCCTAGAGGGAACGAAATGGTCGGTTCCATTGAAACTCTCACAGGGTTTTCCCGATTCAGTCAATCCGACGATCGCCGTTGATTCCAGCGACAACATCCATGTGGCTTGGTACAAGAGCAATGGGCGCCGATATCAGATTAACTATATCCGCTGGGCGGATCGCTGGGGAGAACAGCTTCTATTATCTTCTGGGTCAGAAGACGCCTTCAATCCGTCCATAGCAATAGACTCGAAAGACAACGTATACATTGTTTGGGACGCAGGTGAAGGACCGAGGACCCAAATATATTATGCCGTATATCACGAGGGGAAATGGTCGGAACAGGAACCCCTCACATCAGGCGGCGCGGATGCTAGGAATCCGTCGGTTGCCGTCGACGCCCGAGATGCTGTGTATGTCTTGTACGACAAGACGGACGGACAGGTCTACGTTCGACGGTTCTTCGGTGCCTGGTCCGCTGAGGAAATGTTAACCATATCCGGTGAGAACACATTCCCTAGCGTACGTTGGAGCTTCTATAACAACCCGTTCAATGCGGCAGGCGGGCAAGTTGACTATGTTTGGACGTCCATACAAGCGGAAGTCGCCAATCTTATGTACAATGCACTGCCAGTAATTGGGCAGCCTAAGACTGAGCCCCTGAATCGCCAGCCGCTCACGCTTGAATTGGTTGCAATTGTCGTGGCAGGCATATTGCTGTTCGCGTTTTTCCCTAGAATCCTGTCGATGGGCACTCGGAAAACAAGATCTCGCTAGGGGGATCTGCGAACGGCATCTCCACCCCTTTCGCCTTTAAGTCGGAACGTTGAACGAGAGGTGAATTCCAATCATCATCCAGCGGCAGATACGAGTCAAGATGTCATTCATAGCGTTGACATTTGTAGCAGTACCATCGTTGATACTGCGGGATCCATGTCAGGGACCCATTACATGTCGAGCAGGTGTTTGCTGTCGTAGCGATTGCTGTCCCCAGAGCCTGTGATCTGCGCCGTTTTGACATCATGAATCCGACTACTATCCCGAGGAGAAAGGAGAATGCGCCAATCGCCAGAGCGAGTGCTCGCCCTGTGAGTTCTCCTCCGCCTCCAAGAAGCTGAGCCCTGGAAGCGCTTCCGTAGGCCGCGTAAGCGTGTTGTGTAGCTTCGGCATAGTTCATTCTCTGGTAGGCGTTCTCAGCATCCCTGAGCTGGGAGTTTGCGGCATTGATGTCCGGTGCGTTCACAAAATCGAAATTGGTCGCTTTTAGGAGTTGGACAGCGTTGCGGATGAATTGGTCGGCATAGCCTCTGAGCAGAGCATCCTTGTCAAATTGACTGAATGCGTTTTCGTACGGGTAGTACGCCATGACTGATGAAACGAAGTTCTCAGTCGGGTCGTAGGATGTATGGAACGGATGCATTAGACCTAGCATGTGGCCGACTTCATGTATGATGGTGTTTGTGAATCCGAACCCAAGCCCAGGCTGGGCGGGAGACACCAAGTCTCCTCGCCTTAGATCGTCTGCGGAGTGACTAATCAACACCAGGTCGTAGAGTGCTACGCCCCATATTGTCCTGTCAAAATCGACTTCCTTTGCCACAAGCTCTTTGTACGTGAAACCAAATGTGTAGTTCCGATCAAAGGCAAAGACAAAAACAGGAATATCATATGTACGTGAGTTCCTGGTAATCGTCGTGAAGTCCTCAATGTGCCCCTGCCCAGACTGACTAATCCACTCGTAGACCAGCCTGGCGTCAACTATCGGATATATCCCAACTGGACTGGGCGATGTCGCTGTCGCGACCGTTCTGAACAAGCCATCGTCTTCACTCAGACTGCTAAACTGCACGTCTACTTCAACATTAGCGAAGGGCAACAGTGAACTCAGCTGTGCTTTAATCTCGTCAGGGTCGACCGTTTTCTGAATCGGAGGTTGTCCGTTGGTGCGGTTATCAATGACAAAGATCTTCACTCGGTATGTCCGAGCGTAGTTGAGTGGGTACACGAAATCCGGAAGGAATATGTTGTAAACGGCTCCGGAGATATAATCTGCAAGGTATTGTGTCAGCCATTTTGACCAATAGGCACCGCCGGCTTGGATATTGTTAATCGAAGCTGCGAGTTGAAGAGGCAATTGTTCTGCGGCGGACCCAGGTCCAGCTGACAAATCCACAAAGAAGAAGCGGCTGTGTCCGCCCCAAGCGGTCATGTATCGACGATTGAGTTTGACCCCCAGATCATGGTCCGTGAACGTCTTGTTATAGAAGTGCGGAGTGAGCATCGCCGGATGCGAGGTTGCAAGCGTTTGGAATTGAGCTGTAGTTATTGATGGAAGTTGCGTTGAGAGATCAGCAAGCATTAGAGTGTAGCCCGTTGATCCCTGACCACCATAATCTTGGCCGTGCTCCAGTAACCAATTCTCAACTTGATCAGCAGGATAGTATGTGTTGGTAGCGTTGACTGGGTAATGAGTGTAGTTTAGAAAGTATGAGTTCTGGATGGTGAAGTAGCTCTCATTCCAGAGAACATTAACCCTTGTTTCCTCCTTCCCAATCGAAGTGAGGTAAGAAGCAAGTCCTTGAAGGAATTGGGGCGGAGCGAAGGTGAAGTCGTATTTGACTGAGTAGGTCGTATCAGTGCTCACTCCTGGTATAGCAGTGAGCTGATATCTTCTTTCGGGGCTGTTCCAGTTCAAGTATTCGAGGTCAACTGATTTTGAGTCAATTCCGACAAAGACTACTTTCACATTGATAGTGACATCTCTCTTGGTCACAACGATCGGATTATTCTGATCAGCTGTAGCTGTGGGGATGACCATTGTCGCTAACAGAATTGCCAGAATGACCAGGGTCGAGGTCGTCCTGACCATTTTCGGTTTCATGATTCGGGTGAGGCACGGTCACCTAAATATGAAGTTTGATGGGCCTCATCCTTGGCTGTGAGATGGGGCTTGAGCCGTGATGATGCTTGACGCATCAGGAATTACTGATATTGTGGAATCGGAACCGATTGTGCGTTGAGCAGTTTGCAGAGCCGAATTCACGGTCGGAGCAGCTTTCATGCCGAAGATACCTTCTACATAATGATCGGGTATGGTTGAAACTAAGTAAATTCTGTGACTTTCCAATGTGCGCAGGAGGAACGCTGCCTTGAATCCGTTGTAATTGAAGCTATGTCTCAATCGCGCTTCAAGGTAACGGGGTTCTTTTCGCTCAGCACACCAATCGTAGAACTCAGTGTCCCCATGACCCTGGGGGCACTCGGCAGCAACTATAATGACGCCGTCCCCTTTCAGCGATGGTAGAGCAGCGGGAAAGGCGTCCATCGCACGCAAGAGCGATTCGTCCGTGGGTCTTCCGCCAACGCTCATTACGACAATATCCGCGGTCTGATTGACGGTGTTGGCGCACGCCGTCTGCAGCGGTTGCTCGAGATCCTTCATACAACTATCAATGCTTCCGAGCGTGATCTTCGAGGGTGAGCGGTCAGAATCCAATACGAAACCAACCGCGAACAGATTCTTGATAGAGTTCGTGATCTCCAGCCTTTCCCTGTGAAGGTCCATTGCAGTAATTCCTTTTCTATCGACCAAATGATTTCGGATTGAATCCCGCGAGGCTAGTCCAGGGAAAACTATATCGCACAAGCCGCTCCGTCCCAGGAAATGGTGAGGTTTCAGTTCTCCTACCAGGATCTTAAGATCCGAGTCCGCAAGCGCTGCGTTCACGGCTGGAGCAAGGTCTCCCTTGAAACCTTGGAGTGGAACGGTATCTGTTGAAGCCGGGTCATGAGCGATTATCGTGACCTCGCCCAGCGTGTTCAGGTCGAACTGCGGCGCATCTATTGTTCGAACGAGGGTAACCGAGGTTCGAGGAACCCCGACAGAGGTGAGAGTCTCAACAAGGGTTCTGGTAGCGTCGGCGGTCACGCCACTGTTCGAGCTGGCTCCCACGGCTATGCAAATTTTTCGTGCAGCTTTGGCTGCATCTAGAAGGCTACGGTTCGACTCAACTAATCGTTTCAACTCTGTAGGCGCGTCGTCTGTTGGGCTCAGTTTGTGTGGAGTTAATATTTCGACGAGTCTCTCTTCTGGGACGCGAACAGGGATCTCAGATGATCCGTATGGGAGCCAAATCTCGACCACTGGCCTTTCTCTACTCCATATTCAGTTTGTTGCAGGACATGATGGTTCGATGGTTAAAACCTGGTCTCAGACAGGATATCAGGGGGACACTGCAAAAGGATAAACCTCTTGATGCGAGATAAGCATCGGATCGTGGAATGACGGACATGCCAACGCAACAAGCAGAGGATGAATTGTGCGATATACTTCTCCGAACGGGGAGCCTGAAATTCGGGACATTCAAGCTCGCGAGCGGAATTTTGAGTTCCTATTACATTGACCTAAGGTTAATCCCAAGTGATCCGGAGGCCTTTCGCCGCGTCATTGGCTTCTATTCGACCATACTTGACCCGACGCTTGCAAAACAGGTGCAACGCTTAGCTGGCATTCCAACTGCAGGTATTGCCTACGCAGCTGTGTTGGCGTTTAATCTCTCGAAACCCTTCTTGTATGTTCGAAAGGAGCAGAAGGAGCATGGACGTGGGAAGAGAATCGAAGGAGTCCTGAAACCGGGTGACAAAGTGCTGGTACTCGATGACGTTATCACGACTGGGAAGAATGTTGTGTGGGCTGTCGATGCTATTAGAGCCGAGGGCGGCGTTGTTGAAGACGCTCTTGTGTTACTGGACAGGCAGCAGGGTGGTGAAGCTACCTTGAAAAGATCAGGAGTGAGACTTCACGCTTTCACTACGATTAGGCGAGTCGCTGAAAGGCTAAGCGTTCGCGGAATGATCGATGAGGGTCAGTTAAGGGAAATCGTGGGACAGATTGACTAATGTGGGGATCTTAATTACGTTGCCAAGCAAGTGCGAATAGGCGGCTGTGTCTCATGGCTCGTGACCTTCATGGATTCTTGAATGTCGCCAAAAATGTCTGCCACACTTATTCCATGGTTGCGCGTGACCAGCGAACAGGGGAGCTTGGGGTGGCAGTCCAATCGCATTGGTTTTCGGTGGGCTCGGTGGTAGCGTGGGCCGAGGCTGGGGTTGGAGCGGTGGCGACCCAGTCAATTGTGGAGGGCTCATACGGACCTCTTGGATTGGAATTAATGCGGGCTGGAAAAAGCGCTCCGGACACACTCAGGGCGCTACTCGCCGCGGACAACCGTGCAAACGTGCGTCAAGTGGCAATGGTGGATGCTCAAGGAGGCGTTGCTACTCACACAGGGGAACGTTGTATCGCAGAGGCAGGACACCATGTGGGTGTTCAGTATTCCACCCAAGCTAACATGATGCTCAAAGACACAGTTTGGGGCGTCATGGCCGATACCTATGAGACGACTGTGGGGGATCTCACAGATCGCCTACTGGCGGCTCTTGAGGCTGCTGAGAAGGAAGGCGGTGACATACGCGGGCGACAGTCAGCTGCTTTGATCGTCGTTCGGCCAACATCGAGTAGGCGTCTTTGGGAAGATCGCGTGTTCGACTTAAGAGTCGAAGATCATCCTGACCCGGTCCGCGAGCTGAAACGACTCGTGCGGCTCAGTCGAGCTTATTGGCACATGAATCACGGAGACGAGCTTATGGCCAAGGGGGACCTCAGCTCGGCCCGTGTCGAATATGGCAGCGCGGAGAGACTGGCTCCGGATAATGTAGAGATTGTTTTCTGGCACGCGGTGACGTTGGCTAGCTCTGGCTCGATTGAAGAAGCTTTACCACTCTTCAAGAAAGTGTTCGACGCCGATCGCAATTGGATGACGCTCCTCGCACGCCTGCCACGCTCGGGACTCTTCCCAGAGGATCCTCCTCTTGTCGAGAAGATCTTGGCAGTATCACGCAAGTGACATATTCTTGATCCTCTCCGTACGTGGGATTAGTTGATGTCAGATTTGCGGATAGGATCTTCAGCCGGATCTCGACCCCTTCGCCATGAGGGGGTCGTCGCCCACTCTGACTGTTCCTCAAAAACAGCTACGCGCTAACTTCGCCTAGTACTCTTCCAGTGTGCCTCTTCTTCGTGCGAGTACCTCAAACGACAAGAAGAGTACGTACCCAATTAGTATGCTCCCCAGTCCTGTTGCTATCTCCTGCAGTAGAACAGGTGCAATTCCAAGGATGTCTGTCCCTTGAACTGCTGCTCGTGCCGCCATTGTTCCGTAGGTCATAGGAATCGCGTAAGAGATGGGTTGAATCCAGACAGGGAGAACGGTCACCGGGAAGTTGACGCCGCAGATTAGGAGTCCAATGAAGAGGAATATGTTTGCAATTATCATTGCAGTACGCATGAACAAGCCGACGCTCCCGAGCATGAGCCCAAATCCTGTCATAGCGAAAGTTGTAACTACGATGACGATTGCGAGCGCCACGAAATCAGTCCGAGCCATGTCAACCTGGAATAGGGTGTTGGCATAAAGGAAGCCGACTGCAATCGTAACAATTCCATTGAGTATTTGGAATGATGCGCGGCCCAAGAAGAGTGGAAAACGGTTCGCTGGAGTAGCAATGAGTGGGACGAGCGTCCCTTGCCATTTCTCCTCAGATGTGAGGTTGCAGACTGCGAAGATTGAGCTGAATGAGGCCACTTGCATGGCGTTTCCAACCGCAATGAAGGCAACGTTGGTTGTGGTGGGTGCGGCGAATCTGGCAAGGTAAACGAAAAATGCCATTTGGAAGAGGGGTAATGTGAGCACTTGCATGAGCCACATCTCCGGTCGTAGCCAGGAGAACAGGGCCTTGAATGCAAAAGTGGCACTGCTAACGAAGATCCTGATTGACTGGGATCCGGGGAATTGATTGGTCATTGTCAGTATTCCACTAGGGTCGCATCACGGCGAACTTTCCTCTCGACAATTCCGAACAACCAGAACCCGATGGCCAAGTATATGATTGTAGATGCAAAGACCACTAGGATATCGATCCAAAATCCAAGACCTAATTCGCCATACGCAGCGTATCGCATGGCTTCAATACCCCATGTCGGTCCTAATGACCATGAGAACGGATGAGACCAGAATGGCAAAAGTGCTATCGGGAACATCGAGCCTGAAGCCACGTAG
>MEMY01000027.1:31406-32951 GCA_001768965.1 archaeon RBG_16_50_20
AACCCATTAGTCATTACAGATGCTGAACGTGTCAACAGAAATGATGAACTGAAGAGAACTCCAAGTGAAGACAGGGAGGCTAGAGTCAGTACGAGAGCGAGAAGAAATAAGACGGGATTTGCAATGCCGAGTTCAGCCCTGTAGCCAAATACGGCGATGCAGAGAATTGCGATTGCATTTACTAGGCCTAGGACAGCGCTTGAGGCCGAACGTCCTGCGACAATCCACACAAGTCTAGAAGGCGTAGCGAGCACATACTCCAGTGTGCCATTCCACCGATCAAAACCAAGGGCAAATCCGGCTCCGTAGAGTGTATTGCCCCACATGCCCATCATTCCCCCACCTAGAACTGCGTACAATGCCAAGGAGCCTGACACGTTCTGGAAAAACATGAGAGCCACAGCTGTGAATATGAAAGGTGCAATGACATTCGGTATGATCCACTGTGGGTCAGCAAAGAAATGCAATTGGCTCATCCTGAACGAACTCACGAAGGTTTGTAGTTGTGGTTTCAACGCTAGGCCACCAGCTTCAGATACGCATCCTCTAGGGTCGGTTCTTTGGTTCGGATATCCACTATCTTGGCTCGGCTGAGCAGCTTAGTAACAGTAGGGATGAACTCCGAGCCCCTGGGGGTCTGAATTCGCACAATTTGCCGTTCTCCTTCTAATTCTGCGCTAACATTTGTTACATCAGCTTGGCGTCGCAATACGTCAAGATCAGTGTTCGCCAAGCCGAATGCCTCAACCTCGATTACAGTGATGTCTTTCACGAACTTCTTAAGCTCTGAAGGTGAGTCGAGAGCAACGATCTTTCCGTTGCTGATCACAGCAATCCTACTGCAGAGCTCATCTGCTTCAAACATGTAGTGAGTCGTCAAGAGAATTGTTTTACCTTTGTCAACTAGTCCTTTGATCATTGCACGCGTCTCGCGAGCGGCCTCGGGGTCTAGGCCTATCGTCGGTTCGTCCATGAAAATCACGTCCGGATCGTTGATTAGGCCCTTTGCGATGTGCAGGCGCTGCTTCATTCCGCGCGAGTAACCCTCCACCTTGGTGTCAGCTCGATCACTGAGGCCGACTAGGTCAAGCAGATCGGTGATCCTTTTATCGCGCTTGGAGACTGGGACACCGTACAGGTCGGCAAAGTACCGTAAGTTCTCTCGGCCGCTAACCCTGTAATATAGCCCTCTCTCTCCCCCGAAGATAATGCCGATCCTTCGCCTGATGTCGATGACATCTTTCGCGACGTCAAAGCCGAGCACTTTACCCGTCCCAGAAGTTGGCGTTAGTAGGGTGGTGAGCATCTTGATGGTTGTTGTCTTTCCAGCGCCATTGGGGCCGAGGAGACCGAATAGTTCACCGAACTCGACTTCGAATGAGATGCCCTTAACAGCCTCTACGATCTCATGCTTCTTCCTGAAAACTCCCTTGGAGCTCCTGTAGATCCTGCGGAGATCGCGAGCAACTATCGCTTTCTCAGGCTTCTCGGGCAAATCTCTAATCTCCAAGGATTGCCGTTCTGCACGTCTATCGGCGCCTTATC
>MEMY01000028.1:0-1236 GCA_001768965.1 archaeon RBG_16_50_20
CCACTGAGCGTCGGAGTGATAGGGCTGGTTCTGTCCTCCGTTTTGTTCTCTTTAGGCTTCATACTCCACGAGCTAGCTCACAAGTACGTGGCTCAAGGCTACGGGCTATGGGCAGAGTTCCGCCTAAACATGACGGGATTGTTGCTGACTGCGATATCAATTGTCTCTCCAATCAAGTTCATCGCGCCGGGAGCAGTTATGATCGCAGGTTTCGCTGATAAGGATCGAATGGGACGGACGGCTATCGCAGGACCACTCGTCAACATAGTGATAACCACAGCCTTGTTGATCGTGCTTCCAGTTCTTCCGAGCGCTGCGCTATACCAAGCGGTACTTGCGGGCGCTACGATCAACGCGTTCCTTGCATTGTTCAACTTGATCCCATTTGCAGTGTTTGATGGACAAAAGGTGTACGCGTGGAACAGGCGGTATTGGGCAGCGTTGATCCTGATCTCTCTCGCGCTAACAGTCTACACGAACTTTATCCTTCGACCTTTCGCCTGACTAAGAATGGCTTTGCCTCAGTCTTTCAGCAGCCGAACTAGCAGGAAAACACCAACCAAGAAAATTGCAAGCGACATGACGGCTACAATTGAGATATCAATCTTCAGCTGCGCAACCATGACGCTTGCTAAGTAGCTGGGCGATATGATAAGTGCGGCTGCGAGAAGCGCGATTACTGCATCACGCACTCCGCGTTTTCGTGGTTGAGGTTGCGTTTTCTCTGCCATCGGCGTTCACCTATTGAAGTTGGTAGACTTCACTTATTTCGTTAAATAAAAACTTCCCATAGGCTTTAGATAATGGTGCTTTCCAGTTTCGCTAATCCAATTTGAATCGGTGAATAGACGTGGACGAATATGTTTCGAAACTAATGGCTGAAGTGAAAGCCAAGAATCCGGCGGAGCCGGAGTTCCACCAAACCGTTCAAGAAGTTTCTGAGTCACTAACTGTCGTATTCCAGCGCCACCCCGAGTACCGCAAGGCTAGGATACTCGAGCGGATCATCGAACCAGAGCGCGTAATCATGTTCCGCGTTCCATGGCAGGACGACCAAGGCAATGTTCAGGTCAACCGCGGTTTCCGGATCGAGATGAACAGCGCGATCGGCCCGTACAAGGGTGGTCTAAGGTTCCACCCGTCGGTCAACCTCGGTATCCTCAAGTTCTTGGCCTTCGAACAGGTGTTCAAGAACTCCCTGACAACTCTCCCGATGGGCGGCGGCAAGGGCGGTTC
>MEMY01000028.1:1262-7588 GCA_001768965.1 archaeon RBG_16_50_20
ACAGTGAGGTGATGCGGTTCTGTCAGAGTTTCATGACGGAGCTTTTCCGTCACATCGGCCCGAATACCGACGTTCCGGCGGGAGACATAGGTGTTGGCGGCCGAGAGATTGGTTTCCTATTCGGCCAGTACAAGCGTCTCAAGAACGAGTTTACCGGTGTTCTGACGGGCAAGGGGCTCAACTGGGGCGGCTCACTGATTCGCCCCGAGGCCACAGGTTACGGCGCGGTTTACTTCGCTGAAGAGATGCTCAAGACTCGCAAAGAGACGATCAAGGATAAGGTTGCGCTGGTTTCTGGCAGCGGCAACGTGGCGCAGTATGCCGTCGAGAAGCTACTCGACCTGGGCGCTAAGCCTGTCACCCTATCTGACTCGAACGGGTTCATCTACGATCAAGCCGGAATCAACCGTGAGAAGCTGGCATTCGTACTGGAGCTGAAGAACGTTCGCCGCGGCCGAATCAAGGAGTACGCGGACAAGTTCAAGACCAAGTATGTCCCATTCGACTCGAAGCTGGACTACAATCCACTCTGGGACATCAAGGCGCACTGCGCTTTTCCGGGTGCCACTCAGAACGAGATAAATGCGAAGGACGCGGCCAACCTGCTGAAGAATGGAGTCTACGTCGTGTGTGAGGGTGCCAATATGCCGTCGACCCTTGAGGCGACGAAGCTGTTCCTTGAGCGCAACATCCTTTACGGTCCTGCTAAGGCGGCGAACGCTGGTGGCGTAGCCACATCTGGCCTTGAGATGTCGCAGAACAGCTTGCGGATGAACTGGACCCGTGAGGAGGTTGATGCCAAGCTTCACGACATAATGGTCAAAATCCATAAGAACTGCTTCGAGACCGCAGAACGCTTCGGTACGCCAGGCAACCTGGTCAACGGCGCCAACATCGCAGGCTTCCTCAAAGTCGCCGACGCGATGATGGACCAAGGGTTGGTCTGATCCGGAAACGGCGCCTTTCCTTCTTTCTTTTCACTAGGTGCGGAAACGTGGGAATACTCCACACTTGCCTTAATGTTTCAGATCTCGACAGATCAATCAAGTTCTACACGGAGAACTTGGATCTCAAGTTCGTAAGCCGCCGCGAAATCAAGCAGAACAATGCTGAAATCGCATTTCTCAAGGACGAGAGCAGCGGGGCGATCGAACTCACGCATTGGCGTGACAAGAAGACTCTGATTGAAGGGGACAATCTTGACCACATAGCCTTCGGGGTGGAGGATGTTGAGGAAGCCGTCAAACGACTCAGGGAGAAAGGGGTTACGATTGCAATGGAACCCTACTCATTGCAGGGCTCATCGTCGAAGATTGCTTTCATTAAGGATCCTGATGGAAACTGGCTAGAACTGATCCAGCAATCGCCCAGTTGAATTGGCTCTTCTTCACGCTAAGGCAGTATCAGAGCTCACAGGATAGCTCTTCTTGGCAAGCCGGACGCTGGCATACAAATTCTGTACACTGAAAGTCGGCAGTTATTCTGAGCGCAGAATTTTCTGGGCAAAGGTCATGTACCCTGTGTGACCCACCATCATCGTTGCCGGCCTTGTCTTTCCGGTATCTGCTCTAATCTCTCGGATGAAACACTCGAGAGTGTGCACGTTGGCGAACCCACCCTGTGTGAAGGCTTCTGTTGTCTTCTCTACTTGATTGATTGTGGGGCTGAACGATACGAGCGGCGCCCCTCCGGCGAGAGCTTTGTGGATGTGTGGGATTATCGGCCAGGGATCCCCGACATCTATCACGGCCGCGTCGAACCCGGCCCCGTCAATGCCCGCGCTTGCGTCTGCATTATGGATGGTCACGAATTCAAGCAGGGATGCCCTCTTCAAATTACGTTCAGCTATTTCCGCGAACTCTTTTCTAGCCTCGTAGGTGTGGATGTGGCCGGTTGGTTTGACCGCCATTGCGGCCGCAACTGTCATCGCTCCGCTCCCCGTGCCTATCTCCAGAACCTTGGAACCGGCAGTTAGTGCGAGCTTCAGTATGATGAGCCCGATGTCTTTTGGATACATGATTTGGGTTCTGCGGGCAGTGTGCATGATTAGGTCGTGGGTGGTGGGTTTCAATGCCCAGAATATTTGGTCGAGTGAGCTTTTGACTTGGCTGCCGTATGGTTTGCCGATGAGGTCGCCTAGATTTATGTAACCTTTGTGAGTGTGGAACTGCCTACTCCGATCGACGCGCAGCAACCATTGCCGTCTAAGGTCAAAGTGAAGGAGAACTAGTGACCCTTCGGCGATCGAAGTGCCATTCCCGGACATGCTAGCTTCCCGCTGAGATCCTCTGAAACCGTCTGGCCAGCCATCTACCACGACTGCCGAGAACGAAGCGCACGAGAAAAGATTTCGGTCTGCCATCCCAGGAAACGAAGACGTTCACGAAGAAAGCTCTGGATATGGTCGGAATCGCACAGAGAGCAGTCGCAATTAGTGCAACGCTGCACGCTGTTGAACTGTTCTCAGGGGAGAAGCTGATCACGAACCAGAGGGGGTTGTATTTTGAGACGACAGCAGCTATCGCTGCTAGTATAGTCAAGGTTGCAAAGGGAACCATGCTCTTGCGCTGGACTATGACAGAATTTATGCGCCCCAACGGAAGCTCGTAAGACTTCGACTTGCTCAATCCAGTTTTCTCAATGGTCATCCCGTCCGCGTGGAGAGTGACTGAGTAATTGATCCCGCTACAACTGAATTCTTTCGCTGGCAATCGTGTGTCCTTCGGTGACTTGTGGATGCCGTTGTGGTTTCAGGTCGCTACACGAGGTATTTGAGGACTCTACTTAAGTCATCGTCCTCAACAACATAATCCGCCCGCTGTTTCGCGATTTCATCCTTCGGCTTGTATGCGATCCTCAGACATTTCGGATGCGAGAGATCGAACGCTCGATCCCCAATCAGTGCGACTTGGTCTATTGGGATGCCGATCTGAGCTGCCAATTCCTCAACGATGTGCGCCTTATCGTTAACGGCCACCTTCAGCTTTATCCCGCCGGTTAGCCGCCCGTCATTTGTCTCCAGTTCGTTTGAGAGAGCGATGTCGGCGCCAAGTTCTTTCGCAACCTTGTCCGTCAATATGGATAGACCGGCACTGATGATCGCAGTTTTCACGGATTTCTCACGGAGTGTTTTGAAGGTTTCACGTACCCCTTGTCGGTAGGGGATGCGGTTGAGGGCGTCCGTGATTCTGGCCAATGAGGCTCCAGCCCAATATCCTGCATCCGTCTCCGCCCATTCCTTGTATGAGATCTCGCCCCGTCTGTACTTCTGGGCCGCGATCTTTCCCTTCTTCCAGGTTCCGAACTCGTCGTGGAGGTATTTCCAGAGACTGTCAACTGGTGTAAGTGTGCCGTCGAGGTCGAACACGGCCAACTGGATTTTTCGATTCAACTCCGGACCGCCTCAACCAGCTGCTCTAAGCATCTTTGAGATTTCCAGTATGATCGGCGCTGGTGTCCAGAGCGAAAAAGCCTTCGCATACCTGACTCCTGCAGCCTTCTTCAGTTCCATCCGGTCCCCTTCTCGAAGGTATCCGCGAATGAACGCTTGCACCAGTTCAGTCAGCCCACGTGTCGGTGTTGGACTTTCACTGTAATGCCCAGTGTAGAAAAGTAGTTCTGCGATATCCCAAGCGTAGTCTCCGCGTTTTCCAGCCTGTTCAAGGTCTATCATGTAGATGTCATCGTCTTTCGCTACGAAGTTCTCGGGTTTCGAGTCTCCGATTGAGACTCCTACTCCGTGAATTTTTGCAACTGTTTCCCCTAAGAGCTCAGCGAGGTGATATTGTGGTTTCGTAAGAGCGCTTCTGCTTACTGTCTGCGTCACGAAATTGGCGAGTGAGCTGCCTGATATGTAGCTTTCCAAGAGAATCCTGTCTTTCACGGCCACATGGATAATTTGTGGGACCTTCAGCCCCTTCTTGGCGAGGTACCGGTTTACCCCGTATTCATTGCTCATCCTAGTTTTTCCCGAGACCGCGAAGAACTTGCTGCCGAAGGACACCAAATTGAGCGTGAACCATTTGAAACCATGCCAGTCTGTGAACCTCTTCGCTACGAAGCGTTCTTTCCCAGATGTGACCAAGAAGACTTCGTTCAGGACTCCAGCAAGGGGGGAGATTGTGATGGGGCGACTCGGACGAAGCCCTGAAACGATGTCCTCTAGCGACGCTTTCTCGTTAAGTGAAACTAACCGCTCGGCCGTGCGAAGGTAGAGGTGGTTCTTGGGATCTTCAGGTGCCATTCCCACCAGTCCTTCGCCCAATCCAAGCCTGAGTGGGCTGTAGAGTTCACGTGCTAGCAGGTCCAAGTTCAGGTAGATCGCCCGCCCTCTAGTCAAGTAGGAGTAGAACGTTCTTTGGCTCTCCCGCAGGATGTTCACAACCTGCCCTGACGACCTTTTCGCCAGCCACCTGTCAATCGCGAGATCTGGTATCGTAACATTCTCGCCATCCAGCTCGACAACATCACCCCGAAGGCTCAACACGGCTTTCATGTAGGAATCACGTAGAGCTGCAAGGTTCTTTTCGCGTACTGATGGTTCAAGCAGTTTCAGGTACTCACCCATGCTGGGTGGAAAGGCGCGCGCTCGCTTTCTCAACCGAGACAGAGCGAAGAACTCTGGTTTGGCAACGATCCCTCGACACATTTCCCCATATTCGATAACGAGATCCCTTACTTCCTCCTTCACCGCGCGAGCTTTCGCTTCCAGTCCCAAGTTCTCTGTGTAGACTTGATTTGCGAGCGGGCGAAATGGGTAGAGGAATATCTCAGTTAGGAAATCTCCCAAAGTCCCCTTCCGTATGTCCAATTCGATTAGGTTGCGCTCTGCAATCAGGAACCTGATCTCATTCCCATTCACAATCCTTCGGTGAGCTCTCAAACCATTCGTATATTCCTCGCAGATGACGAGAACATTACTGCCCCTAAAGCTCCCCGACTTTGCATAGACCGATGGCCCGTAGGCGCAAATGGCGACTCGTTGGTTGGACGGAGCCAGATCCTCAAGTTGCCCTGGAACAATTTCTTTGAGCTCCGTCTCGAATGACAATCTCGACCAGCTTGAGGGCTTGCTAGAGCGCGAGTTAAAGGTCTTGAATCTCCATGACGCCGCTCACGGGGCAACGTAGACCCGCCAGAAGAGCTTCCACAGGCCCGTTCCGTGTATCCAAACGTCTCTTGCTAGTCGAGATATGGGTGTCTTGGGTCCCTTTCTCTCAGTCCAATGAATGGGAATCTCGCGTATTCTGAATCCACGTTTTCTTGCTAGGACGATTACCTCTGTATCCCAGAACCAGGAATCGCTCTTTGCCTCAAGGGACAGCACTTTGACCAGTCGCGCCGTGAAGGACTTGAATCCACACTGATGATCGTGAACACCTGTGCTGAAGAGGATCCTTACGAACCAGTTGTAGGTTTTGGAAGCGAATCTTCGCAGTCGCGGCCTATTTGTTTCCGAACCTGCAATGTAGCGAGAGCCGGTAACAAGGTCAGATTCGCTTTCCAGGAGATTCTTGTAGGCATCGAACTTCATTAAATCAGTTGCCATGTCAACATCTATGTAGGCGTACACGTCGCCCTCGATAGTTCCCCAAGCCTCTCGCAAAGCTCGGCCTCTGCCCAGTCTCTCGTCATGTTGTAAATGGATGATGTTTGGATATTTCTGCTTCAGTTCGTTAACCAGTTGAGTTGAATCTGATCCATCTTCGGCAATCACAATCGTGAAGTCGGGAATGATGCGGAGGGTCGCTGCTTCAAGACTCTCTACGGCGCTCCGCAAGAACTGCGCATCTTTGTAGACTGGTAGAGTGACTATGACGCGTTTTGAGTCGTTGAGCATGCTGGCTCGGCTCCGCACATTTTGAGTACTGTAATTATCCGCAGCGGTTTGTCGGAGTTTAATGGTTAAAGGTAACAGGCCTAATGACCGTTATGCCTGAAGCAACATTGACGTCAACCAGACTTGTCTCAGTGGTTCTTGGGACGTACAATGAAAGGGAAACCCTCGCGAAACTTGTTCCTGCAATTGAGAGTATCTTCGAAGAGAATCGGACTAGTTGTGAGATCGTTGTGGTTGATGATAATTCTCCGGACGGTACTTCGGCGCTGGTTAGAGAGCTTGGGATGAAGTATGGAAATGTTAGGTTGCTGTGGCGCCCGGAGAAGATGGGACCGGGATCTGCTCATGCGGATGGGTATAGGGCTGCGAAGGGTGACATCATAATTGGAATGGACACGGACTTCTCGCATGATCCATACGATATTCCAAGGTTTCTGGCAAAGATCGATGAGGGATATGATATCGTGCAGGCATCCCGGTATATCGA
>MEMY01000028.1:7597-7883 GCA_001768965.1 archaeon RBG_16_50_20
TTACGAGGTGAATTCCTTTCGAACCTGGAAAAAGAAAATGGCCAGCAAGTTTGGCAACGTCCTCATCGCCTTTCTCTCACGTGTACCGGTGCATGACTTCACGACTTCCTTTCGTGCTGTACGAAGGGGCGTGGTTGAGAACGTCAAGACTGAGTCTTCTGGGAATTCCTTCTTCATGGAGTTCCTTGTGAAGGCGCATCGTAAGCGTTACAGGATGATCGAGATTCCAATTGCCTTCAAAGACAGAGTGATTGGGAAGTCGAAGTTGAAGCTGGGGAGGCAGTCG
>MEMY01000028.1:7899-13828 GCA_001768965.1 archaeon RBG_16_50_20
ATTTGGCAAAGCTCTGCTTCAGGTAATTGAATGCAATTGTACGGGGCTGAGGGGGGTGGGAGGGTGTATGTAACTTTGTGGGGACAACATGTTACTTTGCGATGAATGCAAATGAGGGGATCTCATCCTTGGACTGGCCTGACGAGGGAGAATGGAATTCGTTTCAGCCGTTCTTGGAGTTTCGGGTTGAAGCAGACGAAGTAGGCTCCTAGGAATATTAGCTGGCGCAGTGCGGCTGAGGTGTTGATGAGCCCGAAAGGAGTCAGTTGATCTTTGATGTACCATGGAAGCTCGGGGTGGCTGCCGCCGATGAAGTAGAACAGTATGATGAAAGCGTTGAGCATGTCGGCGAGCCGGTAGAATAGGAAGTTGAAGTTGGGTGTCAGAATCACTATTGGAAAGAGTTGCAGAAACATCTGAGGATCAAAGAGGTAGATCGCACCGTACCAAGCGTACCATGAAAGAAGGATTTTCTCGAAGGGCGTTTTCTTGCTTACTATCGCTCGAAGGATGAGGTAACCGATAATACTGAAACTCAGAATTTGTCCGGCTCTCGCGCCTGATATGATGTCGCCCAACCCAGCAGTTTGGATGACCATGGAAATCCATGTGTTCTGAAGCTGATGGTTCGGGCCGCTGTAGCCTGTGAAGAGTTTGATCCATACGTCGAAGTTTGCCAATGCGAAGGGAGCGTTCACCAAAATCCAGAGCCCAGCGGAGATTGTGAAGAATCTCAGTCTTGCCTTCCAGTTTGGAAGGCCTGCGAGCATTGGAAAGAGCATCAAGCCTGGAATGAATTTTGTCAAAACGGAGAGCGTTAGTGCGATGGCACTCCAATCATACTTCTTGTCGAGGTATGACCAGATTGACAGGGTGACGAAGTATGCTACGATGAAGTCCCAGTTATAGAACCCGTAGATGATGAAGCTCATTGCGGTTAGCATGTAGAGGTAGATTCGTTTCGTGTTTATCCTGAGCTTTGTGCAGAGTTTGTATGTGTTGTACAGGGTTCCAACTACAAAGGGGAACTCTAGGATCGACATGACAACTACGAAGGTATTCCATTGGTCAAAGATGACGGGAAAATACGTTGAGACCGCCTGATCTATGAATAGCAATGCTCCGATGACCTGTGGGTACTCCAGCTCATACTGGACGTATGGTATCTGCATGGCATGCTGGCCATCGTACACGTCTCGTATCCAGAGGTATCCAACGTCGCTGTAGTTGCTTGGGACGCTAAAAGGGAACTTCAGAAGCGACGTGTATATCCACAGCGTGGCCAGAATGATGAGCATGATTCTAAATTCCGAATCACGCCTAGAGAGATCCCAGAAACCACGGAAGCCGTACATGGACATGTAGGGGCAACCTTGACCAGCGTTTCAGCTGGTACAACCATTAGAAACTTTCTACAGAAGCCCTTTCCCGGAACTTAATGTGGTTTCAACTTTCTTGGGCTCTTGGGAGGTCATCTGGATGGCCTGACTCTCCCAGTCCGCCCTCTGGCGGGATGTTTCATGCCCCTAGGGCGCTCAAGTTGTCGGTAACGCGCGTTTTCCATTCTAATGACGAGGAGCAAGTAGATGAAGATCCACGCGATGAAGAGCACCTCGCCTATCGACTGGTGGAAGGCTTCGACGTCCAAGCCGATGTACGTCACGTAGAGCACTATCAGGATGATTCGGATGACATTGACAAAGTAGGTTCCTGCGGCACCGACTACTGCATAGAGTACCTTGCGTTTTCGCGGAGCGTCCAGCTTCACCATCAACACTAAGATTACGAGACTGTAAACGATCATGCTGACAACGCCGGAGGATGGCCAGAAGATCACGAGGGTTGTGCAACCCTTTTGACCGCAGAGGAAGAGCCGATTTCCTGTTAGCTGAAGGCTCGGCCTAAGGCTTGAGAGCGGGCTCACATTTGTATGATACCCTATCACACTCAGTAGGAAGATGACGACGTCCCAGATGACGTAAACCCATATTTGTAGGAAGGCGAGGGAATCCTCTGGGAAGAAGGCATCCATCGTGGCCAGTATTCCGCTGCCAAATGCGTAGATAACCGGAGTAACCATCAGCGGAATCCTTCTGGGCGAGTAGAGGATTGCCGTTGTCGCGAGACAGTATGTTGCGAAAACGATGAAATCCATCGCCGCGAAGAAACTTAGGGTTGATTTCTGTGAGACGCCAAGCTGACTTGTGACGTAGACCCGAAACGAGTCAATATTGAAGACATCCACGTAAGAGTAGTATGCTACGACCGCTATGAATAACATGAGTGAAAGTAGATGGCGCCACCTCGATCGAGTTGCTTTGAATTGTTCTCTTGAATCATGGAAATCCCAAGCGACTAGGAAGAACAAGAAAACGAACCCTGCCCTTCCTATCTCTCGTCCTACGAACGAAACAAGAGTAAAAGAAGCAGGATCAATGACCATCAGAAACAGTATTGGGCCTAAGATGACGAGGAGCGGAAGAGCGTCCCGTGTCCGAAACTCGTTGAGCAACCTAACGAGGTACTTTTGGATCTGCTTCCTCCTCAACTTCATGAGCAAGCGACTTCCTTTCAACTAGGCTTGTTACACCTGTGCAGAGTCCGGTCTCATCGTGGAGTGCTCAAGCGGGCGGTGAGAACTCTTTCCTGTTTGATGCGGTCGATCCTGTGGACGTAGTCAATTAGGAAGATTGCCATGAAGAATATAGCGACAACCATCTTCGAGGCGAAAACTACGTTGATGGGCGTTGGATTCACAGAAAGGGGGAACGGATTGGTAACTAGGTCCGGATTTATTGCGCCTTGCACGGATAATGCTGCGGACCAGAGGACTATGTGGTACAGTATTTCAAAGCCGCTTCCCATTGCTACGAGCCAAGCGCAGATGAACACTATTCTAAGCACGCTGACGGGTGCGTAAATGAATAGTTGACGTGTTCTGGGACTGTAAAGGCCGAAAGCGAACGAGAGGAATAGGGCGAAGGTGAAGAAGGTTATCGGCTTCATAAAGAATCCTGGCAGAATTTGGATCTCTTTTAGAACCATATCTTCGCCGCTGATCCTTCCGTTGGAGGCGTATGTTGCACCCAAGATCATCGCGATCGCGGCGACACCGAAGCTTATTGATAGAATGGAGAACAGGTGATTTCTTATCTCGCTGAGGGCCGTCGCTCGCGACTTCGCTCCAATGATCGCCTTGGAGGTGCTTGGGTTTCTTCCGCGCTTCATCGGCTTCATCTTTACTTTCCTTTTCGTCTGGAGGCGTGGATCCGTTCTTGTGGTTTGTGTCTCTGCAGAACTACTGTGAGCGCTACGAGGCCCAAGATTATTAGCACATCTCCAGCCAGCAGCCCTAGGCGTTGTGTGAGAGATAGACTTTCAGTTTGAAGAGGACCAATATCTACATTCAAACCAGAGAAGTAGCCTACCCAAGTGCCGGGATGGCCCCCGGTTGTTCCAATTATCAGAATGAAGGAGAGGGATTGAGGTTTTTCCCATCCCGCCTGTCTGAATTGTTCTGCTATGTCGATTCCTCTCAGCGACCAAGTGTTCAATGGCGTTTGGAGGAGTACAATTCGATGATGGGGCAGTTGGAAGACCTGAGTCGGGGCGTCGGCGAACACATACCATAGGAGATTTGTTCCGTCGTTTATCTCGATCCCGAATGTGTTTTCTGGGTTCTTCGAGTCTGGATTGTACAAGTATGGAAATGTTGGAAACACCCACATGGATGTCCGCGATCGAAAGACCGCATCCAAAGCCATTCCGCGCAGGTCTTGTCTAACGTGGACCGTTGTCCAGACCGTTGAGCTGTTCTCGCTGCGAATTATCTTCATGGCGAGCGATGGTCGATTCTCGTAGTTGACCTGGTAGATTGAAACGTTGTCAGGAGTGCCTTTGATGACATCGACTTCCCAAAGGTATGGCTTTGTGATGTTCTTGGTAGGGTCAATCGTCAAGAACTTCATGTTCGTGTTTAGGATTGGTGAGGGTTCGAAGACTTGGCCGTAGTAGTTCATGAAGGCTAGAGTCAGCACTATGACGCAGAGCGACACTGACAGGAGTGCGACCTTAGGCCTGATCTTTGGCACCGTGTTTCTCCTTCTTGTAAAGCAGAACTACGGACATCACGAGCAGTGGTGTCCAGAAGATGAAGTAGTTTTGGAGCCCACGATATGAGAACCAAAGAATGATCGCTGGAAAAGCCCAGATGGCGTACCGGAGCTTCTCGAAATACGCAAGGTAATTGACTAGTAGAGTCACGGCTATTGCTAACGTAGCGGTTAGATAGAATGCTGGTGGAAGCGGGACGCCGCCTGCAAGAGTGATCAAGGAAAGTCCCTGTCCCAGCACTACAAGGTTGCCGAAGGCCGGGGTAACTACACCGGCATACCATGCACCGAAATCATTCCACATGAACCCTATGTTCGGTAGCACGAAGGCCCCCAACGCAAACGCGACGAACACTCCAGCGCGCTTCAATCGATCTTGAGTGCTGATGTTGCGACCGCTTCGCAGGAGCCATATGAGAAGGAAGGGGGCCAGCAGCCATGGGGTTTGTTTGATTGCCGAGGCAAGCCCGTACATGATGCCTGCTAGCCAGGGGCGGTCTAGGTATACCACCATGAAGACTAGTGGTAGGACCCAGAGAAAGTCTGCGATAGCTCCAGCGCCGAAACTTATCGCGAGATCAGCACCTGCGAAGATAGGAAGCAGAGCTAGTACGCGGATCTCTCGAGGCGACCAGAAATAGACTGCAAGAATTGCCGCTGCTTCGAATGCCAGAATCACCCAACGTGCATCCTGAAGGCCCAACCAGACTGCGGGGAGCATTACGAGAAATTGCAGAGCTGGGTAGTTGAGTGTGCTAACCAAGTCGCCGGTTGGTGTGAGCGTGATGAATTGTGGGTTTACAGAGAACATTGAGAGGGCCGATTGAAGGTCTTGCGTGTAGGGGTTCATTCCTTTTGAGTATAGGATTGCTGCGTAGTGCACGAAGGCGAGCGCGTCGGTTTGATATGAGTGGGGGAACTCGACCTGTGTTATGACATACCAGCTTGCGACCATCATGAAGACTAGCGCGGCAAGCGCGGCATCACGGGTCCTAAGCACCAGCTTGCTATTCAAAGTGGCTAATGCGAACAGTACGAAGGCTATGGAGTACGTTAGGAGCAGTAGGAGGATTACTTCAGGATGTGTTTCGATTCGACCGCGGATCCAATTCTGAAGCCCCTCGGCGAGCATGAAGCCCCCTGCAAAAATGAAACAGATCCTCACGAGCAAATGCTCCTCGATAATCAGCGCTTTCTCAGCCAACTAGCCGGACCTCCTTTTCTGGATGAGGAGTATAGCGCTCAGCGCTAGGCAGACGGCGAGGCTGACACTTGAAACGATGTTCCAAAGACTGGACTGCGATGCCTGATAGAGCGTCACGTTATGGGTGTCGGGAGGTACTTCGAGCATTATGAAACCTGTACTCTGTTGTTTCTCAACAGTTAGGCCTTTTCCGTCGGCTTCAGCAGCCCATGTAGGGAAATAGGCCTCCTTGATCACAATCAGGTTTGTTCGCGAGCTGGGACTCGTGCTCAATATGATCTTATCTGGGTTGGGACGCGCCACTTGCTGAATGAAACCTTCGGGGGCATCGATGTAGGGTGGAACCTTCTGCGCTTTGAAGATGACAAGCTCCCCTCTTTGAAATGGTGCCGCCATTTGATATGGTACCGTTAATTGCTTCGTAAACTCGGCTTGACTTAGCGAATCCATCACGTCGTTCGCAAGTTCCTGTGTTCCTATCATCACCCAGGTCACACCAAGCTGTCGTGAGCTCGTTATGAGTGTCCTCCAGGTGTCTAGCCGCGCAGTGTCATTTGTTGTCTCTAGGTCGTTGAGTCGATAGTCATTAATCTGCACTAGTTGCGTGATCAGC
>MEMY01000029.1 GCA_001768965.1 archaeon RBG_16_50_20
CCACAGCTTGGGCAGCAATACTGATTCGTCCGCAGTCCAAGGTTTCCATGGCGATCTTGAAACCATCTCCCTGTCGACCAAGCATATTCTCAACGGGCACACGTACATCGTCGAATATCACCTCAGAAACTTGGGATGAGCGAATGCCCATCTTGTCGAACATTTTTCCGATCTTGACACCCGGCATATCCCTCTTCACGATGAAACATGAGATGCCGCGATGCGCGAGCGACTTGTCGGTCATCGCGAAGACGAGGTAAGTACTCGCCATGGGAGCGTTTACGATGAAGTACTTGCGCCCTTTGATCAGATAATCATCGCCCTTCAGAACTGCCTTGGATTCCATCGCCGCTACGTCACTTCCTGCTCCAGGTTCCGTCAGGCAGAAGGATCCGAACTGTTTTCCTTGCGCCAAGGGTTTCAGGTAGCGCAACTTCTGCTTCTCTGTGCCGAACCAGAACAACGGTTGGCTTACTAACGACACGTGAACCGCAAGCGTAACACCAAGCGCAGCTGAGCCTCGCGAGATCTCTTCAACCGCCAGAACATAACTCATCACATCTTCTCCAGTACCACCATACTTCCTTGGAATGGGTAGACCCGTTAAACCGGCTTTGCTCAGAGTTCGCCAAGCTTCAACTGGAAATTTGTCGGTCTTGTCCCAGTGATCTGCGCTAGGTAGCACATGCTCGTCAACGAAGGTTCGAACCTTTCTCAGCAACTTTTTCTGGCGTACGCTAGGTGCGAATTCCATTCAGGTCCCCTGCTCGAATAATCGAGCGCAGGGCGACCGTTAAGGAGGTTATCAAAGTAAAGTATATGTTATCAGAACGCAGCTGGATACCAGTATAATCACAATGTCTATTTGACCATCAGCGTTTCATCAACAAGATCTCGAAAGTGTTCGTCACCCGTAACAATCTTAGCATTGTGATGTCTTGCGGTCGCAAGTATAATCGAATCAGCCAGCCCCCAACGTTTGGCAACGCGTTTTCTTTCATGATTCAAAGCTCCTGCTCTTTCTGCGATGCCAGTATCAAGCGAAACGACGCGTGTCTTCGAAGTTATGAAATCTAAGTCTCCAGCAAATGCCAGTTTTGCTCTTCGGTATTTTTCGGCAAGTTCCGCTATGACGATCGTGGGAGTCACGCCCTTTCCGCCTTCTATGAAGGGTCTTGCATTGCTTCCTGCAGCTGAGCCTAGGAAGTACTCAATCCATGCGAATGAGTCGATTACATAGATTTCATCCGTCACAGTAGACCACCACTACCTCGAGCTGTGCTAATGCGCATCTGCGGTAATTTTTTCATGCTCTTCTTGAGTGAGCATAATCTTCAATCGTTTGTGAGCTCCGAATCTTGAAGGTGGGACTCGCGCGGCCTTTTCTACCAATTTCGCGACAACCTCATTCATGCTTCCAGCATGTTCTCTCTTCATGAGTTCTTTCAGCCGCTCCCACACCGCCTCTGTAACGGCTATGGTTTTCGTTCCTGCCATAGATACCCAATCCATGTACAAGTTATAACTTATAGATTATAAACCTGTTAGGTACGAATTCGAACCCCAAGGAGGTTATCCAAGTAGAGTATATGCCATCAAAGCCCGGGGACTTGAAAGTATTGTCAGAAGATTTGGATGCGATGAAACGAGCTGCCCGGCACTGCCAAAGTTGCATACTTCACTAAATCATGTGTCTGACTGCTCAATCACTCGGGGAGTGGCACAAATCCTGCCTGTTCAAAGTTTTCGTCGAATGTGAAGGCATTGGTCAATTTCGTCTGCTTCATTATCAAGAAGCTGGTGAAGTCTGTGAAACTCCAGCGCTTATCCTTCCTGTCTTTCATGAAATCAACGGCTTTCCAGAATATGGACGAATCGATCCATATCATGTGGATGCTCTTGCTTCGGTTAATCTTGTCAATAAAACGTAATGCGGGATCTGAACCTCGACGAAGCGACAACAACGTCAGAGTCTCGTCGAGGACGTAGTCAGTGGTGAGTAGAGACCCGTATCGTCCGCGCTTCAATTGGTCAAGAAAGGTCTTGGCCGAACTGTGATTTGAATCGTCTTCGACCTCAAGCGCATACCAAGCGCTTGTGTCCACAAAGATCATTTGCTCAAACCGTAGAGATACTTATCGTGTTCCACTGATGTTCGTTCTCTCTTCCCAGAAGCTTTAGCGACAGGTGCCTCTGTAAAGACAGGGTCGTCACGTTGGATCTCGTCCTCTAGGGCAATTCTCATAGCCCCCTGGCGGAGTATCTCCTTTAGAGTTAGTTTCTTCTTCTTGGCATACTCCTGGAGCAATCTGTATTCGGTTTCGGTTAGTTCCGTCTGAGCAACTTTCATGTTGCATGTCACATGTTCCATGTCACATGTTTCTTAAAAGGCTAACCCAAATGCATGATCACGGGATCCAGTATCTAGGGTAACGGGGCCCTGCGTTTTGTGCGTAAGAGTGCGGCAAACCGTTTGGTATAATTGCGTTTTCAAGAGGCGGAAAGGTCGCGTAACGGCGCAGAATAAACCGCTTTGTAATACACGCGGCCATGAATGTAATACTCAAGGGGTGTGGGGGTGTGTGTCTGTCCTCGCGCGGCTTCTTTGAGGGCATGATTTTAGGGTTTGTCGCAATGGCGGCCACCATTCTACCCACGTACCTATTGATGCCAGTAGCCGGAAGCAAGTCACCAAACGGATTTCCGCGCCCATTCCTACCAAACTTAGACGCCGAGCTACTGTACCTAGGCTTGTAAGAATGAGATTCTTATGGGAATGGTCCAGAGAAAGGGTGGACCTCACCCTCTTGAAGTTCCACTCGCTAGCGTCTATTCCATTGAGCACGTGAGATGTTATCGTTGGAGAGCCATCATAACTGGCTCGGTTCTCCCAGCAGTGCTATTTACTCAACATTTCCTGTTTCTCATAATCTCGAGAGTCATCACGTCTAGAAGTAGATCCTGCAGAACAAGCAAAACCATCTACCGTGTGATCGCTGTGTGCAACCGCCACAGACTGGACACTTGGGACAGTTGCTAAACCCGGTGGCAGGGAACAAGCCCAAATCGATATCTGCATTGCGAGACCAGGGAAAAAGCTTGTTGAAGGAATCTGACGAAAACGGAGCAATTAGGAAAATGGAGAGGCCTTCAGACGAACCCTGATTGGTACGACTCATTGCCCAAGCAATTTTCAGGACAGTGTGCCGTTGGTGCCGACGCTAGGGTTTAGGTCAGTTAAGGGGGGCGTGGAGTAATGATCACAAGCAATGCCGCGAGTACGCCGATGATTAGGCCCGCAAGAAATCCGCCGCCTATGAACAGGCTGAGTATCGCAGTCGGAAAGACCATGAAGGCTGACAGTACCCGGAAACCAAAGAAGAACATGACTAATCCTCCGAGAATTACGAGGCCGAGTACGACACCGAGTATGACACCGAAGGAGCTTATTGGTGCGACCCATGGGAATAACCCAACCCATACCGCAAAGAAGACCGGCGATAGTAGTGCGATCCCATTGGCTACTATGAGCGCGGCAGCGACGAAGAACAATGCAGCCGGTACCCACCAGAATCGAACCAGAAACGGAGGTCGTGGGAACGGTCCGTACAAGACTCCGCCTGGAGGGACCATTTGTGGAGGAAGCGCCTGCAGGGGAATTCGCCTATTGTAACAATCGGGGCACAGAGCCAGATCAGCATATGGTTTGAAGCATGAGCTACAAATACTGCGTCCACAGCGACTGCAGATCGTTACCGCAGGAAGGCTAGAGTGATAGTGACAGAAAGCCCCCAACCTGAATCATCTACCCGAATGGAACGATTGAACACAGTAGCCTCAGAACCAGTGTGACTTGATTCTTTGGAACAAGTTGATGTCAATAGCCGACAGGCACCAATGACTCAAAGCATAAGAACGAATAGGAAAAAGCCGAATCAATGCTTTCTTGGACTTCTGTGCAGAATGCGAGTTTGCCGTGAGCATCCAAATGCCATTGCGTGGGGGAGATCAACGCTTATCCATTTTATTCAATGGTCCAGAGTGAGGCACACACGGGTGGGCTTCCGCATGCTCTTTACCATAACCTCTTGAGGCCTTCAACTCGGTCAAAAGCTCTATCTGTCGACACAACCGTCCCATCCAATTGGAGAGCCTCGGCAGCGATACCCGCATCGAAATATTCCAACTCCACTTCTCCTTCAAGCCTAGATGTCAGGTATATTGTGGCTGGGCTAAGTCTAGCAACCTTATGATCCAAGTCGGGATAATCTCTAAGGAGTGAAGCTTGCTTCTCCATCCTCTCTTCGAATGAGAACCCTCTGCTCTTCAATGTGACATCGAACTCCAAGAGTGCAAAGTTTCCTAGGTAGACCTCGGGTTCGAATATGCGCTCGAGGTGTCTCTTGGCGCGTTCATGGTGTTTGTCGTTGGAATCCGCCGTACCGAAGAGCACTACAGTGTCCAGTACAGGCAACTAGCGTTTCCTTCGAAATATGAAGCGTGATGCTTCATGTCGATCTTCCACAAATTGGAACCCTGTTAGACTACCCGCGAACTTACGGTCACGAGGTGCTACCAAGATAACTCCGCCTTTGAAGGCGATGGCGACTAGCCTATCTCCCCTCTTGATACCAGCCACAGCCCTTGTCTTCCTGTCGAGGACGACCCTATACTTGTCGTCTAATGCAACTTGGCCCAAGATCAATCGGCCCGAAGGGCCTTTTTCCCACATATTAAGGTTCTTTCCCACCACGAAAACCTACCATGGATCGGCTGGAGAAACTGGCGACGGGGGTTAGATGACATTTCACGTTTGAATTCAACGATATCCCTACGGAGGAATCATCCGCTAAGACTCCGCCTAGAATCCACTTAGTGGGCCTAGCCTGGTGTTAGTTAGGATAGACCAGTCTCCTTCTAGGCGCATTGGATTGGAATGTGATGTTCGATGAGTGCGCGAGAAGTTGAAGAACCTATAGGAATCTTGACATTTCACTGATTTGGTGTGTGTGGATTGGCATTGAAATTGAAAGACGTCAAGACAGAGATCATACAAGAGGATAATAGAACATACGCCGTGGTATGTTCAGCTCTCGGTGTCTATTCAGTCGGGAGAACCTTGAGAGAAGCCAAACGAAATTTCCAGCAAGCTCTAGATCATTAAGATTTTCTGTAACAAGTTCGGCTTTGTCAAGGTCAGGGAGAAGGGCAGCGCCACGCGACGCTGCAAATCACACCGGATCTCACAGGTATTCATC
>MEMY01000030.1:0-293 GCA_001768965.1 archaeon RBG_16_50_20
AGCGTCAACGCCGCGCTTGAGTGCGAAACCGCCGCCTCGTGCTCCGATGCGCGCAGGGTCAGTCAGGAGTGTTCCTGCTGCGTCAATGTTGCAGATTTCGAAGAAACTCGATATGCCAGCGGGACAGGTTGCCTCCGATACTGGCAAGGAGCTCGGGCCGACCTAGTGTCGCTTCGCTCCTCTGGAGGGTGCGCCTAACCGAAGACTCGGAAAGGCGGCTCTGCACGCCGCGACAACTGGCGGCGTAAGGAGGACTAGGAACGGAATTTCAGAGAGGTATGTGAATGCCGTGG
>MEMY01000030.1:351-844 GCA_001768965.1 archaeon RBG_16_50_20
CGTAAAGATTGAGCTGTAACCCACTATGCCAAGACCGATGATGATGCTACCGACGCCAAGGCCGATCGATGCCGCAGCCTCAAAATCGGCCCACTTATTCCTGATTACTGTGAAGCCGAGTATGGCGACGACCACAACCAGTCCGACGAACGCAAGTAGTAGTTGGGGGGATGCGAAACCGGTCGGTCCTGCCAAAAGCAACATTCCATACCCGGCCAGAACCACTGGAATACCTAAGCTCACAAGAACTAGGACTCGTTTGATAATTCGAGTCTGAGTTCTGTTCGTGAGCCATCCAATGATAAAGAAGCCAAGGAAGTTTGATGGGACGCCGACCAGCAAGCTGAGGAGTACGTCATGGTGCCCGTAGATCACGTCAGCGAGGAAGATGCCGATAGCCGCTCCTACGCCACCTGTCCAAGCACCGAAGAGCACGCTGAATGTGGCGGGCACGAAAACCTGAGGCCAGAACCTGATACCATATACAGTTATG
>MEMY01000030.1:876-4148 GCA_001768965.1 archaeon RBG_16_50_20
ATATACTGCGGCGTTTATGGCGGTCGTCGCGAGCTGAAGCGATATGGGCGTCTTCCGGTCGCTCATAGCGTTACAATTCTCCTAGACCTAGTTTTTCCTATTGCGGATAGAGTTACACAGGTCGATCTGCTGACAATATGTCTCGTCTTTCTCTGATCCAAATCGAGTCGGCCCGAATTGCCGACTATATTCACTTAAAAGTTCCCTATGGATAGAGGGCAAACTTTAGAGTCTCTAAAGATAGACAGTAGCGGGGCAGTCATTGGAAATAAGAAAGGTTCAACGAACATCGGATGGCACCTCTTTCGTTACCCTGCCAAAGTCATGGGTGACCTTGCACGGTGTCGATAAAGGAACACTTCTTACCTTTGCAGAGGGAAAGGATGGCAAACTCACTCTCGGTCTGTATGGTGAACAGGACCGGCCGTCTAGGTCAGCGACGCTCACGCCAGGGTCAACACTGGAGCGGGAAATCGAGGAGAAGTATCTTCTGGGCTACGACATTATTCAAATTGAATCGCAGACCGTTATGCACTCTGAAGTCCGCGATAATGTCAAAACGATTTTGAAGAAACTGGTGGGATTGGAGATCGTCGAAGAGGACGCACACAAGATTGTGATCCAATGCCTTATCGAACCATCATTACTCGCTCCCGAGAAAATAATCCGCCGCCTCCATATGATAACCAAAGCTATGCAGCAGGACGCAGTTGCAGCGTTCATCAACTGTGACCCCAAACTTGCCAAGACAGTCGTGGAGAGAGATGAGGAAGTTGACCGCCTCTACTTTTTGTTGGTTCGAATAGTACGAGACGCGCTCACGGAACTGTCAACCGCGGAGCGGATTCATGCGAGCCCGGTCGATTGCCTAGATTATCGTATTCTGTCGAGCTTCATAGAACACTTCGGGGATTACTCCGCGTCCATTGCGATGAACGTGCCCGAGTCACAGCATGGATTCTCGAAACAACTTTCACGATCCCTGGAGAAGTGCGGTAAGACTGCGAACCTGATGTACGCTAATTCCGTCGAGGCGGTGCTCTCCAAGAACTTGGAGCTGGTATCGGAGGTCGGAGACTTGCATGAGAGGGCGCTCGATGAAATCAAAGGGGCAGAGCGAGCGCTATTGGGTCTTGGGCCTGCACTTTTGGACAAGACAACGTCCGCAATCTCCTCGCTGAAGTCAATGTGTGAAATCAATGTCGACATTGCAGATTTGGCTATGACACGGTGACGCAAGACATCGAAGGCATGTTATCGAAACTTTAAGATAAGTCGCTTTGTGTGGCTTGCTTTGGTAGCCCGGTGGTGTAGTGGTCAAACCGGCAATGGGACTATGCATAGCATTGGCGCCAGAAAGGATAACGCCACTAGACGGCTCTGGATCCCCTCCAGAAGAGGAGAGACCTGCCGACGGGAGATCCCAAAAAGACCCGCATTCGAATCTCCCCCGGGCTACCAACAATACTTGTTGATTGCTTCAAGTCAGAATCCTGTTCCTGATAACCTACATTCCGGCTCAAAGGGTTTTGCAGACAACAGCTTCTAGGGTTCCTGAGGATCCTGTTAGTCTCTGGTTGGGTCGACTTGATCCTGATACTCGCAAAGTTGCGATGTCTATCCATTGCGTTGCGTCCGCTTTGTGCCTTCAATAAGGCGCTCTCTATGACGGTGACTAGTTCGTATGCGACTTCTGCATCAAGGTTTCTAGCAGCTCAATTACGCCTGCCTTGTTCGCTCTCTTCCTAAGGTAGGTGTAATCGAGTTTGCCTTTCTGTAGTGCCAGAACAGACACAGCATCCTGTTCATCTTGGACGCCTCTATCACTTCTTGCGAGTTTGTTTACCACGAAGTCCTCAGGGCCGATTGCGAACATTTCGAAACTGTCGTTGAACGGTCGTACTTTAATGCGTCGACGCAGGAGTTCTGTGTCGAAGACGACTCCATCGGGCCTTGTCCAGATTTCTACCTCCAGCATCTCTTTGAGATCGGTCACAAAAAAGAAGGGCGCCTTGGGGTTTGGTGGTGATGCTAGTTGATAACCCGATTTCTGTAGCCGAACTTGGAGTTCGACGCTTTTCTCATAGTTTGCTGCTATGGCTATGTCCACGTCTTGTGTAGTTCGGAGTTGACCATAGGCTGTGAGGGCAAATCCTCCTATCAGCATATGTGGTATGGCTAACTTATCGAGTGTTGCGCTTAACTTTCGCAGTGCTCGCGATGTTCCGGGCAAGTTCGTTTATCTCTTGGAATCGTGCGTACGGGGAGATACCGCGCTCAACTAGTCTCTGCGCAAGTTCTGCTTGATGCAATGCCTTCCTTATGTCATTGTCATTGCTGCGCAGAGACAAATCGTGAAGGCGTTTGTATTCTGTTAGGAACTGTCTGCCAATTGGTGTTGTCCGCAGGTATTGTCTTGGTCGACCTACGCTTTGTTTTCTTGAGACTTCTGGCAGCAAGAGACTCCGTTCTTCGAGTTCTTTGATTAGAGCCATTGTCTTATCGTGGCTGCCGCTTACCTTCCTTGTCAGTTCCGACACGGACAAGTTAGTCTCGCTGCAATATGAGAGAATTGTTGCAGCAAGATCGGTTTGCAGCATTCATTTCACCGAATTTATTCCCAATACAGGAATAAATCACTCCGTCTCTCACATATAAATAAAGATGCATCCCCTCAGAGAGCAACCCAAAACTGGGCGGCGCCCCTGCTCTGAATGGTGGCTACAAACAATACATAGCCGATTTCCCCCCGGGCTACCAACAATGCTTGCCACTAGTATGGGGTGTCACGCGTGACATGCCGTCCGCTGTCGCTGAATTTTCGCGGTCGAAAAACGAATTATCGACATCAGAAATTCTAGTCGCCGTGGCCGAGATTAAGGAACTCTGCACTCTAGCCCGCGTTACGAAGTTTCCGATGCAGAAGGGTGATGAGGAAGCAATCATCGCCGAAAGGCAGCGAAAGCGGACCCGTATGCTTGAGCTTGGCATGAATTCTTTCGAGCGCATATACGAAGTCGCCAAGTCGGAGCGCAGCGCTGAGGAGGCTCAATACCGTATTCAAGCGTACCAAGTTCTAGCCCGATTGGGTACCTTCAACGCCGCATTGCTCAGAGACGCCACCGAAGATGAGATTCTGACCAAGATGATTCAGCTGGAACATGAGAATGAGAAGCTCGATACGGTGGCTAGAGAAATACAGTCAAGAGCAACTCAAGACGCGCAGTATCCTCAGCAACCCAAACATCGAACGGGAAAGCCGAAATGACCTA
>MEMY01000030.1:4169-10022 GCA_001768965.1 archaeon RBG_16_50_20
AATCCGGAAGAACTCGCTAATAAGCTGGGATTCAAACCCACCGAGTATCAGCAGGAATTTTTCGATTATCGGTACCGGAAATTCTAGCCGTGGTCCTAGAGAGTACCCTTCGTGAACGAACTCCTTCGTTTCAATGGCTAGGACAGCGTTTATCATTCTGCTCCCTGCAACCAACCCTGAGAAATCATGCTTCTGATCGTCGGTCTGTCGATGACAGTAGGTGACGTCCCTGTTGTCGTTCTGAAGCAGGTTGATGCGACTCTAGCTACCGCGGGTTTCAAGAAAGAGGTTTCTTCCGTGATAAAACCGGGAAAGGAGTACTCGGTTACTTACGAGGGACCTAGTGCTGACAAGAGCGGAATCGAAGAGCTTCTGAAACCCCTCACCGAGCAACATCACGTCAACGTTTCAGTAGAGGTTGAAGAATCGGTAAGGTTCCCTTAAGGTCAGTTGCCTAATATCTTGACATTGTTGGGTCTATTTCCATAGCCCAAGCGTCGATGCCGCCTTTCAGGTTCTTCACTTTCTTGAAGCCTAGTTGGCGGAGAAAGTTCACGGCCCATCCGCTTCTGACTCCTGTATGGCACTGGAAGACATACTCATCCGTGAGGTTGAACTCGTTTACTCGGTTCGACATTTCGCCGACTGGAATCAGTCTGCTGCCCTCAATTCTGCAGATTTCGTATTCGTGTGGTTCTCTGACATCGATGAGATTGACATGTGCTCCTCGGTCCATTGCACTTTTGAGCTCGGTGACAGTGATCTCGTTTTCCTCGCTTACAGTGTCCACGCCTCCGCGTCCGAGTCCGCAGAAAGCTTCGTAGTCGATCAGTGTTTTGATGGTCGGGTTCTTTCCGCATATTGGGCAGTTTGGATCTTTCTGAAGTCGAAGCTCTCGGAAATCCATCTTCAACGCATCGAAGAGCAACAGCCTCCCGACTAGAGACTCCCCCTTTCCCAGAATGAGCTTGATCGCCTCGGTAGCCTGCAGAGTGCCAATCACGCCTGGCAGCACCCCGAGTACGCCTCCTTCGGCGCATGATGGAACCAGACCAGGTGGCGGCGGTTCGGGGTAGAGACATCGATAGCACGGCCCGCGTTTGGAATCGAAGACTGACACTTGTCCCTCGAACCTGAATATACTCCCGTAAACGTTCGGTTTGCCCAGCAGGACGCAGGCGTCGTTCACGAGATATCGAGTTGGAAAGTTATCCGTCCCATCGATGACCACATCGTAGTCCCGAACAATTTCCATAGCGTTCTCAGACGTCAGCCTGGTTTCGTACGTGTCCACTTGGACGTTCGGGTTTATTTCGAGAATCCGATCCTTCGCTGCTTCCAATTTGGGACGGTTCACATCGCGGACTGAGTAGATGATCTGGCGCTGCAGATTGCTGTAGTCAACGAGATCATAGTCGACTAATCCAATTCGACCGATGCCTGCTGCGGCAAGATAGAGCGAGAGAGGCGATCCGAGGCCGCCAGCGCCGACCAACAACACTTTGGCAGCTTTGAGCTTCTTCTGCCCTGCAAGACCGATTTCCGGCATTATCAAGTGCCGGCCATAACGGCGAATCTCTTCTTGAGTCAACTCCGCAGCAGAAGATTTCTGGGTGGATCGTTCTAGCTGGGTGACGCCTCCAGCAATAGCTGGGACGATGGTTATCGTGTCGCCCTCTTTGACTGGAGTCTCAACATTCTTGAGATAGCGAATGTCTTCCTCGTTTAGGTATATGTTGACGAAGTTGCGGATCTTACCTTGCTCGTTGAACAGATGTCTTTCCAGTGCCTGGTAGGATTCTGCGAGTCTCTTTACCACTTCCCCTACCGTACCGCCTTGGAGCAGCACGCTCTCCTGGTTTCCCACGTAATGCCGAAGGGCAGTGGGGATCATCACTTTGATTGACATTTCCTCATTCGTCTCCAGTGACTTTCAGATCATCAAGATGAAACGCTGACCTGTCTTCGCTGAGATTCCAGGCCGCTACATCTTTTGGCTGACCATTCTGGACTGAGAGAAGTAAGTACGTGTACCATGGCCAGGCGTGTTCCAAATCGAACTGAGATGGCTGTGCGGGCGTATCTGGATGTGAGTGATAGATCCCGATCAGACTCATATTCGATCTGCGGGCCTCTTCATCAGCGCGGATCAAGTCCTTTGGATCAATGTTGTATCTATTTCTCCGCGAATCCTGATTCACATTCTGAACCGACACGATCCGTTCCACTGTTCGAACCACTGAATCCAAGCCGAGCAGAAAACCACAGCATTCTTCTGGGTAGGTCGACTTCGCGTGGCTCATGATAAATTGCAGATCACTGTTTCTGATAAGGACCGGCATCAGGAGTCCTCCCAAAATTTCTCGCTGAGGTATCGCTCACCGCTATCGGGCAAGATCGCCACGACCGTTCCTCCTTCAATCTCTGAAGCGATCTTTCGAGACGCTGCCAGCGCTGCACCTGACGATACCCCGACCAGAATTCCATGTTCATTGGCGAGTTGCTTCACTTGCTGCTGGGCCTCTTCCGTGGCAACTTCAACCACGCGATCCGGGAAAGTTGGATCGTAGATCTTAGGTCGGATCGATGTGGGAATGTGCTTGAGGCCTTCTATTCCATGGAAAGGTGAACTTGGTTGAACCGCTATGATCTGTATGCGCTGATTGTACTCACGAAGCCTCCTACCAACCCCCATCAATGTTCCACCAGTTCCAACTCCGGCGACCAAATGAGTTACTGAACTTGAGGTTTGGCTCCAGATTTCCGGACCTGTCGTATCGTAGTGCGCACGCCAATTTGCCTCGTTTGAATATTGGTCCGCATAGAAATATCTGGAAGGATTCCCGGAGTAGATTTCACGCGCCTTACGTATTGCGCCGTCGGAACCTTCAAGAGGGTCCGTGTAAACCAACTCAACGCCGTAGGCCCGTAAGATACGCTTCCGCTCCTCGTTGGCATTCTTCGGGATCGTGAGCATTACTCTGTAACCTTTGGTTGCCCCTATCATCGCATACGCTATTCCCGCATTCCCCGACGTCGCATCCAGTATTGTCTTGGAGGAAGTCAGTTGACCGCCACTTTCAGCGGTCGATATTATAGACAGCGCCGACCGGTCCTTCACTGACCCAGTTGGGTTCAACCACTCAGCTTTCCCGTAAACCCGCACACCCAGTTTTCTGGAGGTCAAGAAGCTCAGGTCAATCAGCGGGGTATTCCCAACTTCAGCCAATAGCGAATCAACGCTTAGAGTCGAAAATGCGGCTTGGGATTGTCCGAGCATGATCGGTGCCTGCTGAATAGTCGTGAATATGACGTATGTTATGCATTATTTAACCAGATAGCCAACGCAAGCCAATTCGAGTCAATGGAGACGAGTTTTCGTTGCACAATTCTCCGGTAGCGATCACGAAAACTACCTAAGGTTGTTAGCGTTACCGACGGCAGTAACATGCTTGTTTAGTTTCACTCGGCTCACCCCCGACACCTATCCCTAGGTGCGTTATATCGCGACTTTTCGACAGTTGGTTTGCATTGTTGTTTGCATGGTGAACTATCACATGCTCGAAGGATCCGCGAAAATAATCCTGCCAACGCGCAGCGATCGAAGCAAGACAGGCATCCTCTACATTCCCGCTGACCTCGTCAAGGATTCCTCTTTCCCATTCGGTCCCGACCAAGAAGTCGTCGTCCGCATTGTAGGTAAGCACCTCGTCGTAGAGGGAGTGAGATCGTAATGGTAACAGACAGTTACAGAAGCCACTACACCTTTGCCATGGATTTCGGGACGAGTGATTTCAAATTCGGTCCAATTACATGCGGTGATGCTCCTCGAGTTGTGAACAATCGAGGTTACTTCCCCGACAAGAAGTCAGTGATGTACAAGGCCTTTGAAACAGCGCCCGATGTTATAGTAGGCGAAGAGGTGCCACTCTACCTCCAATCCAATGAGGACCTGTCAAGTCGTCTAATTTATCCTATGCGCAACGGAGTTATCGAAAAGGCTGACGAGACTGCTTGGAGAGTCGTTGGCGCGCTCTCGGAATACGGACTTAGCACGTTCACACCGGAACCGAACAACGGCTTCCAAGGTTACAATGTAGTTGCCTCACTCTCATCCGTATCACCGCGCTACATGTACGAGCAGCTTCTAGATACCTTCAAGCAAGCCAATGCAACCGGCTCCGTCCGAGCCGTCACCGTCATCCCACAACCCTTCGCCGTGGCAATAGGGCATGGAGTAACAACATGCGTTGTCATAGAATCGGGGCATGGCAACAGTCAGGTCTGCCCGATTTCAAAGTATCCAATACGCACTTCCCAGGTCGCTTTGAACCGCGGAGGAGGCGATGCCAACGCCATCACGTCCGAGATCCTGAAGGATGCTGGTTACGCTGACCTAGCAAACGAAGAAGCACTAGTTCGGAAGGTTAAGGAGAGCATTGGCTTAGTCCCTGCCGATCTAGATACAGCGATTCTAGAAGCAAAGAAATCACCAAGAAAGTTCCGAGCAAGACACAAGGTTCCCGGAACTCGCATTGAAATCGACCTCGAAAAGGATTCTTGGACTCGATTCCTTATCGGCGAGTACGTCTTCAACCCCAATCACGAGATTTTCGAGAGCTACTTCGGCCGCGGAATGCCCCGCCCCAAAGACGTGAAGATGGGTGACACCGTCTTTCGCGGCATGCTCGACTTCGGAGACGCCATTATCGCATCAGTTGAAAGATGCCCTGTAGAACTTCAACCATTGCTCTATCGCGAGATACTCCTGTCCGGAGGAAACTTCAGCTGGACCGTCCCTGAACCCCTCGAGGCCGTCGCAGTGGACGCTCCGACAAAGATCAAGCTGCTGCTGCGCGACAAAGGAATCAAGAACGTTTCCGTGAAGATGACAAAATCGCCACAATTCTCAGTCTGGCATGGATGCATAATCTACGGTTTCGCCGTACCAGACGAATACGAATGGGACTGGCAGCGACTCGAAGGATGGATGAAGTTCAGTGGCTAACCTCCCGATAGAGGAGAGGCTGCTTCATTACTTCCTAGCGATGGGCGGCCAGTCAGCTGAGCCCATCCCAAACTCTCCCCCTGGTCTATCTTTGCTAATCGGACCAGACAAGACCTTTGTCGCTATTCTGAGTAATGATACGTTCATTCAGAGGAACAAGATCCTGGGGTCCATACTCGACCTCTCAGCGTTAAGGAGCTCAGTACATCAACTCTACTTGGCCGCGCCCAAGTTACTCGGCACTGCGATCGATGCTGATGTGTTCCGTTCGCATGGTATAGGCTTGCTCCTGTTCGATGATCGTAGAATCGAAGAGATCGTTCCCCCACAGCCTACTCAGCCACCACAGACAACGCAAATCGTTCAGAATACTGATCCGGCATTCGCGACTGAACTTGCAAGCCTCAAATCCATGTACCTTGAGATGGAGCGAACTATCTCCAATCTTCGTGAAGAATTGAAGACCTTTCAACAGTCCGTTCCCACCGCGCCTAGTTCTCCTGAACGAATTACCGCACCTCCAATGGTCCAAACACAGCGGCAGTTCACAGGACCTGGAGCAGAACTACCATCCTTCTTCACAAATAATCCCTGGTTAGAAGTTTTATCAAAACGTGGCAGGGAGGAAAGCGGTCTCCTTGCCGGCTGAAATCGTCATCAGAGTCCCGATACGCAACATACCAATCGTGATTGACACAAAGGACCCACTTGCATCAGAACTTTCACTCGAAGACTTCAGAGCCTTGTTTGGCAAAGACCCAGATCAAGATCGATTTAGGCTCATCAACATCGAGGTCATCACGTCACCAGACGATCAGCAACCCATGCTTGTTTCCGAATGTGCA
>MEMY01000031.1:0-570 GCA_001768965.1 archaeon RBG_16_50_20
CAGAATTCTCGATTCAAATCTGCCTGCGCGTACGATCATACCCGTGCACAACGGGATAGCCAAGACATTAGACGACTGATCTGTGAAGCCAATATGAGGTCTCTTTGGAAAGCCGATGACTCATTGAGTCTCGGGGGTTCAAATCTCACCCCCGGCGCGCGTAACGGACCCCACGGGGGTCTGTCGGAAATACTGAGTTTCGCCTTCTGGATGCGCGAAGAAGGCTACCGAGATTCAACTATTCGAGCAGCCGTCAATACGCTCAAAGCGGTTGCAAAGAGAACCGACCTACTTGAACCGGAATCGGTGAAAGCGTAGCTATCACAATATGACGTCGGCATTAATCGGAAAGAGAAGCTCTTGTCGGGATGAATCGCAGGTGATTTCACTTTCGGTCGTGGACGATGACAGCGCATGATGTTCCTCGGAACCCGAGCAAACCCTCGAACTCGGAGGCACTGCCAACCGTGTTCCCCGCGGCTGCTAATGGGTCGTGGAATGTGACATGAGCGTCTTCAATGCCTGTGATCACTACCCAATGCGGGGCCTCCTCTTCACCGACTAGACGGG
>MEMY01000031.1:653-1336 GCA_001768965.1 archaeon RBG_16_50_20
ATTTTCTCGCGGCGGCAGCGGTCCTTAAGATCCACATGTAGAGTTGAGGCTACTTTCCGGTTCTCTTCGTTTAGGGCGAGGCCTAGGCAATCAAGGAGTTCGATCGTTTCAGCGTTCCCCTGTGTGAATGCGCGGAAACCGCGGCGATGCGCTGCGAGCGCTAGACCTTGGCGGCTTGTTGCGTACGCTTCCACCAGATTTGATTCGCGCCAAATGTCGATCTCAAGCTCACGAGTATGCTCAAGCCTTGAGTCGAAGTAGCGCATGGCCATGATTAGGCATGCGGGGCCGCACGTGAAGTCGAAAGTCTGTTTATGGAAAGGAACTGCGAGACGGCTTGGAGGCGCTGGTTCTTTCCGAGTCGGCGTGACTTCGCCTGTCTTCCCAATTGCTGAAGTCAAATCAGAACACGAGCACCTTGTCTGCCCAGAGTGTCCATTCTGTCATCTCGTCGAGGGAGCTGCGTCGGGTGCCCTCGACAAGGTCTGTGTCCTTGAGGCCGCGCGCGTCCATGCAAGTGCCGCATACACCCACTATTCCACCGCGTCTCACAAGGGCCTTCAACATTGTCTCAACATTGTAGTAACCCTGCGGAACACTTTGCCCCGATTTCGCACATGACGCGCCGTCGCCTACGAGGAACATGCGCAGCTCCGTGGACGGCTCCTTCTTCAGCACGTTGA
>MEMY01000031.1:1352-1473 GCA_001768965.1 archaeon RBG_16_50_20
GTTGTAGGCACGTTCCGTCCCATAGGGCGGATCATTCACGATGAACAAGGTCTTAGACACTTGGAATTCCCTTCCGAACCTCCAACTCTTCAGCTAGGCATCTCAGCGCCAGATTCATGTA
>MEMY01000031.1:1517-6793 GCA_001768965.1 archaeon RBG_16_50_20
TATTCAGAGTATTGTTTCCCGAATCTTTCGGCGAGATACTGATCCTCCCTTTTTGAGAGACGCAAATAGAGGATTAGTAGAAGAGGCCACAACACAATCCCTGGAATCGTCGGCCAGTGGATTAGCCATCCTCCTGTAACCAGGATAATTCCTAGATACTGAGGATGCCTCAGATACGCATACACCCCCCGTGTTACAAGTTGTCCCTTGGCTCTGTAGATCTCCCTCCAACCCAGAATAATCAAGAGAACTCCAAGGAAAGTCACCAGAGAGCCTACAGGCATTCCAATCGCATACATGTAGAACATGAAATCTTTCTCGAGAAGCGGCATTGCTAGGATGCCTGAAAGGAAGTACACGCTTAGCGGAAAACCGAACATCTCCGCAAAGAGCGAGATAATGAAGGCTGCATAGATGCCGTGCGACCTCCAATTCCTCCTTAGCCTAACGGGGATCAGCGCGAGGAACGCTAGAAATACTGCGATCGAGGCCGCTACCAAAACCCAGTTGCCCCGCAGGATTGTCAACTCTATGCCAGTGAGCCTTCCAGTCGTCATCATCATGAGGGAATGTGCTACTCCGATGAAAAGGGCTGCAATCGCCAATGCGGAACCGACGAGAGCGGACCCCGCCATTAGGTCTTGTCCGTTTACCATCAGTCTCAAACTCAGCCAGCCCTTGAGCGCTAGAAATATTTCCAGAGCCAGCGCTTTTCGAAGAGTACTTTTCCCAGGTGCCATATGCTGCTTGGAGTCTTGAAGTTCAACTCAGGCTTCGGATCGGCTAAGAAGTTCCCTGATACGTAGGCGGCTTTCCCGTACCCAATCTCCAGGAAGCAGGCTCCTTTACCATTCCATTTCTCAAACGTCTCCTTACCCTCTATCTTCATCGAGAGATTCCTTGCAACGGTCTCGGCCTGCCCGTGCGCGAATACCCCGGCCTTTGGTAGAAGCGGGACGTAGCCGTGTGGAGTGGGAAGAGCTGTCACGTCACCAATCGCATAAACGTCCCCCTGCTTGGTTTCCAACGTTCCAGGATTGACGGGAATCCATCCGGTTTGGTCAGTTAGCTCCGCGGCAACCACTGCCGGAGGGGCTTTGTGAGGTGGGACGCAGAACAACAGATCAAATTCGATTGTCTTTCCGCTCTCGAATGCGCATTTCCCGTCCTCAACCTTCAGCAGCTTCTCCTTAGCATTCCACTCGATCCCACGGTCTCTGAATAGTTGCAAGACGCTCCCGCCGATTTCGGGTCCTGCCGCCGGAAGCGGTTGCGGTTCAGGCGTAAAGAAACTGATCGAACTGTCATCGCGTATGCTGCGTTTCCTCAGCTGATGGTCGATGAGTAGAGCAGCTTCGTAAGGTGCCGCTGGGCACTTAAATGGAGTTCTCGCCACACCAATGGCGATCCTGCCGCTTCTGAATTTCTGCAACTCATCTCTGAGGCGGACGGCTGATTCAAGGTCGTAGATGTGATGCGCCTTCTCGAAACCGGGGATAGTTTGGTGATCGTATACGGCGCCCAAGACAACAACCAGGTAGTCATAACCAAAACTATTGGCTTTCGTCTTGACCAGATGATCTTTCGGTAGGATTTGAGTCACCTCGTCTTGCACGAATTCGATGCCTCGCCTGCTTAGTGAGTTGAGATCGCGTTGAATCTGTTCGGTTTTTCTCGCGCCTATCATCAGCCAGGGAAACGATGGGGCGAACTCAAACTTGCTTTTGCGGTCAATGACCGTGATCTTCGCTTGCCCTTTCACCTTTCTTGCGAGGGCGTTGCTCAGCGCCAGACCACCAACACCACCGCCCAACACCAGAACGTGCGAAGTCAAATTGAACCCATATCCTCATGAGACGTGTTAGCTCCCACGGAAAACTCCCGCCACATGCTTCACTTTGCAGCCTTTCCGAATCGTTGCATTAGCTGGCCACTTTGGGCCATCTGCTCGAACAGGACCTCGCGGACGAGATCGCAAGCCTTGATTATTTTCGGGAAGCCGATCTTGTAGTTAATCGTGACCCCTTCTCTTCGAGTGGTGACTATGTTCCTCTCCCTCAGGACGGATAGGTGCTGGGAGATGTTGGCTTGAGGAACACCCAATCGGCGGGCAATCTCGTTCACAGACATCTCACCCTCCCTCAGCAACCCGAGAATTCTGAGCCTAACAGGATTGGCGAGGGTCTGGCATAGCGCGGCGTGTAGTTCGAAGATTTTATCGCTTCTTTCTAGGATCTGTGACATTCAAGGTCCGATATATGATTAGCAGCGAATATATTTATATATTTTGAGAACTTAGCTTTCCAGAGAGCTGACCTAGCACTATGTGCATGGGAATGAATCACGCGCATCAGATGACAGATAACTCACATGAAGAAACGCCTATAGAGATAGTGAAAAGAAGATTCGCGCTCGGAGAAATCACGAGAGAACAGTATGAGGAGATGCGGAGAGTTCTCCTAGACGACGGGCCCTCACACCATCACTAATGGCTTGACTGAAGGTCGACTTGTAGGAGAGTTCATCAGATGAGCAGCAAGAAAGATCAGAACTGGCTGGTAGTCGTTATAATCGTCATAGTGGCGGTTGTTCTTCTCGGGCCTCTCAGTTGGATGGGCGGGTTCGGCATGATGGGACCTTGGATGATGGGTTTCGGGTTCGGGTGGCCATTCATGTTCCTCTTCCCACTTGTCTTCATCGTCCTGATAGTTCTGGGCGCTTACTACTTGCTTTCGGGGCAGGTTTCCCTAGGCGCTTCCCGCCAAGGCGATGCTCTTCGAATCTTGAAGGAGCGGTATGCTAGAGGCGAGATAACCTCGGAACAGTATGTGAAGATGAAGAACGAGCTTGAGTCATAGGAAGGTGGATGGAATGGAGAACAGAAGAATGATCGGGGTGGTGCTTGTGGCAATCGGCGTTCTGGGCTTTGTGATTCTTCTTCCTCTGTATGCGACTCAACAGCAAACGTACACTGGTTACGGCTCCTCTTGGGGCATGATGGGCGGAATGATGGGGCAGTGGTATCAGCGACCGCAAGCTCAATCCAACCCGCCGATTACACTTGAACAAGCCAAGACGACCGCTCAACAGTATCTTGCTTCAACAGGCAACTCTAACTTGGCTATCAAGGAGATCATGGAGTTTCAGTACAGTTTCTACATTATCTACTACGAGAAGGACACCGGCATAGGCGCCTTTGAGATGCTGATCTGGAAGCAAACCCCGACATCTGGAATGATGGGCGGAGGCATGGGAATGGGTGCAGGAGGCATGATGGGAGGATCGTATGCAACGATCGGTGCTATTGTTCCTGAACCTGGACCGAACATGATGTGGAATACGAAGTATAATCCAATGGGGCAAGGAATGATGGGCAACTGGAATAGGCAATACGCATCAGGAACCACCATTGCCAACGATCAAGCAGCACAGATCGCTCAAACCTACTTGGACTCGAACTTCAAGAACGCTGAGGTTGAGATGGCAACTCAATTCTACGGTTACTACACATTCGACTTCACAGTCAACGGAAAAATAGCTGGCATGCTTAGCGTCAACACCTACACAGGTCAAGTCTGGTATCACTCTTGGCATGGAACCTTCATCCAGGAAGTAGAATTCGATTAGTCGTGATGTGGTGGACGTGAGCCCGGACTCCGACATAGTATCCTAGACATGCGTTGGGGAACAGAGTAGTTGGGCGACACTCGCATTCTTGTGGGTGGCAAAATCCTGCCGAGTGAATTATATATCCTTCCTGAGTAATTTGTCATATCAAGGAGAACTTGCGCGAACTTTGAGTGTTAGGACAAAGTTGAAGCGTAGAAGAAAACGTCAAAAACCTAAGAAAACTCCAGCGAAGAAAGGTTTCGGGAAGAAAAACCTGTGGACACGCCTGTTCGGTAGCTAATCAGTCGCCTGACCTCGGTGTCCCATTGCAGTCTCCCAAGAAAAAATGCTCCGTGTAAACCACTACTATCATTCCGAAACTTAGCTAGCTTATATGTACTGGTAAATTGGGGTCAGAATCCCCTCCCCCGCACCAAATTCCCATTTTTGCCTCTTCAGGACCACAAATCTGATTAGGTGGGATTTCTCTGAACTGGGTCAGGGATGTTAGCATGAAGACGATTGAGATCGATCCCAAGGGTCGCGTTGTGATCCCTAAAGATGTTAGAGAGCAGAGCGGAATATCAGCTCCCGGTGAATTGCTAGTGACTGTCGAGGGAGCAGGGAAGATTACTTTACAGTCTGCTGAGGCCAGTTTGAAGAAAGCGCAGCGGATTGGACGGAAGAAGTTGCGGTCTTGGAGTGAAAGTAGACACTACGAAGACAAATTGGCTCATGAACTTGCCCGCGAGGAAGAACTCCGGTGAAACTGCTGGACACGATGGTTCTCGTCAGCGCAATGAATCCGATCAACAAATATCACAAAACTGGAATGACATATCTTCGGGCGCTTCGGACCTCTGATGCAACTCGCGTCCCAACCTCAACCCTAATTGAATTCGATCTCGTAATGCGCAATAACAAGTACACGGAGGGCGAGATTGCGGACACTTGGGCCGCTCTTGCGTCCCTAGTAGAACGGAATTTTGTGGTCACAACTCTGTCCTCTCACTTGATGGCAGCGGGAATGAGGGTGAAGGGGTTAACGTACTTCGACTCGTTGATAACCGCGCTTGCAAAGGAAATGAATGCTATTGTGATAACGCGAGACCATGCGATCTCAAAGCACGTTCACACCGAATGGAAACCAAGTTAGTAACTGCGTAGCCACGTATTTACCAGCACATTGGGGTTGAAATCCCTCTCCCGCACCAACCACATATGGTTGAGTAAGCAGAGTTTACGCCGATTGTACAGAACAAATCAGAGTTCTAAGGGCACGTTTTCTGCCCAGGTTTTCATTTCACGAGAGGGTTTGAACCTCCGTTGTGTGTTTGGGAATAGGATTACCTAGGGTTCACGATCAAAACTCAGAGACTTTCGAATATAGAACGAAGGAAAGGGAAATACGGCGGAGCACAAATGAGGGCAGTTCATGGAATATGTGAATCTTGGTAGAGCTGGCGTCAGGGTGTCGCGGATATGCCTCGGGTGCATGTCGTTTGGGAATGATGCTGCCTGGAAGGTTGAACTTGATGAAGCTCGAAAGTTGGTGAAGAAAGCAATTGATCTTGGAATAAACTTCTTCGATACGGCAAACGTCTACTCATTAGGGCGTTCAGAAGAGATAACAGGCGAATGCCTGAAAGATTATCGGGACGATGTAA
>MEMY01000032.1:0-2704 GCA_001768965.1 archaeon RBG_16_50_20
GAAGATACACTTGGAAGAGATCCGCGCCACCACGCAACGTTTGACTGGGCTGAGTATTGTTGAGCAGACGCTTAAGCAGGTCACGCTTCAGAGTTTCGTGGATCCAACCCGCTTTCCGATCTATGGTCTCATGCGTCGCTTGCACATTATAACATCCTCCATGTTGGATGCCTCCATCAAGGCGTTGGTGGAGAGACGTCCTGAACTTGCCACCGAGGTCGCACACATGGAAGAGGAATCCGACCGGATCTACTGGCTTATAGTTAGGCAGTTGCTTCTGTCGATACGGGATCGAAGCGTAGGCTCCAAGATAGGCATAGAATCACCACTGCACATTCCGGGCAACAGGGTCGTCGCCAAAAGTCTGGAGGAGATGGCGGATTGCGCTGAGAATATTGCTAACGAGGTCCTAGTCCTAAGTGACCGGGAGATTGCTAGCGAAACCATCCTGAATGACATTGCTAAGTTTGCCAACCAGGTTACCAAGATTTCGGAGCATATTCTCAAGGCGCTCCTTACCTCAGAGATTCATCTGGCCAATGAAGGTGTGGAGATGGTGCAGGCAGCCGAGAACGATGAGCGAAAACTGACCCAGAAGGTCCTCAACTATGTGAAAGATGCAACTGTGGCGGCTAGTTTGCGAATAATAGTCTGGAACCTCGGGCAAATCGCCAAATACTGCAGAATGATCGGCGAAGTCACAATCAACCGAATCATGGAAAAACCATCAGAGATCTGCGAGTACATGCCCCTCCAAGAAGCCAAAGCAGCCTAGTCGCGTAGATCTCCTAGCGCAGTCCTCATTCGCCGAGCATTTTACCGACCATGATAAGGTCTGTGTGAACCTCATAGCCTAGCGCCTTGAAGAACTCGATTGATTTCTGGTTCCATTGGTAAATCTGGGCATTCACCTTTTTCGCGCCTTTTCTGGCAAGGCGCTTCTCGAGCTCACGAATGAGAGCCGTGCCGATCCCCCTTCTTTGTTGGCTGGGTGTCACTGCTAGGTGATTGATCCATCCCCTTCTGCCGTCCCAAGCACCCATAACAACACCCAAGATTATGCCGCCCTCTTCCGCGATCAGAAACAGATCAGGATCTCGCTCCAGTTTGAGCTTGATTCCTTCCAGTTCATCTCCCGGACGAATAATCAGGCCGCTTTCTTTCCAAAGCTTCGCGGCTTCGTCGTAGTCTTTGAGTTTGAATTCGCGAATTCGCATCCAGAGAGACCGATCCTGCGTGGCCAATGTTTGCCTAATTCACAATCGGTTACTATTAGCTTATAGAAGTGCCAGCCACAATTAGCTTGGGTCGGTCGCCGTTGTCTGCACGGTCCGTGGTAGGAATCGTATTCTATGTTCTTGGGTTGGTCGTACTCATATTCGCTGGGCTAAATTTCAACAACCTATTCTTCGCCCAGAAATTGTTGGCGAAATCGGACATACCTACATACAGTCAAATGGTCTTCATACCGATTCTTCTCGGTGTCCTCGTAATTCTTGACGGTTCTTTCATAGCAAACCTGAAACGTGGGAGCAGCGGAGTTCTCTACGCTCTGGGTAATCTTGCTTGGTTGTATGGATTCTACTTGTTGTATCAGAGATTGTCCGTGCCCGTGAACGAAATTGACGCCTATCGAAGTGTCTTCTACTTGACATTCGCAGGCGTCTTGGCCTTCATAATAGGTGCGATTCTAAACGATATCAACAAGAGCTCAAAGTGAAGCCTTCGGATACACCACATGAATGTTCACGGTTCAGATTCGGTCGCCCGCACCACTGTTACCACACACACACACGAAAAACCACCGCAAAGGGCGAACCAATTATCTTGCCATTATTTGGAGTGAGGCTTTCATCCTACTATCGAAGCTGATGTGCCTCATTTGGGTATCCGCTCGCTGTCCCCTGAATGATCGGGTCCTAATCGCGTCGATCATCTTGCCTTGATATTCCACCAATCTAACTTCGACAACACCGTCGCTTACCATCTTAAGTTGCTCATAGAAGTCAGGTGAATGCACTCCAGTCACGAAACCGTGGATCATGATGTGTTCTTGAGACTTCCAGTCGGCTACCATCTTGCGATAGAATCGCGAAAAGACGTTTTCCTGGTTTAAGGCTAAAACTGAATAATTGGCCGAAGTGTCCAGTGTTCCGGCGGGCCACAGCGGAGCCGATTGGGAAGATGCGATAGATAATTCATTCAGGTTCGTCGTTTCGGCTTGATATTTCTCTGAAGATTTCTTTCCGATTAGAACGTGGTATCCGTCATACAAAACGGCCATATCTTTGGCTTCATATTCCGCGAGGTTTACCGCTAAGCGCTGAAAGTTTTGCCTCACTTCATTTGGCGGTCTGCAATAAGTCTCATAGATGAGGTTCCCACCGGCCTTCAAATGCTCGGCGCATATGTTGGCCAGAAGCATGTCCCATTGGGAATCTCCATCGTGGAATACTGCAACCAAGCTACCTGTTGGTATCTCTCCAAGCATTTCCGATAACACAGGTAGCTTGACGCGCGGAGATTCCACCTTTCCACCGACCCCAGATTTTCGAACGGAGCTGCTTTACTCGCCACTCACTCTTAGTGCTTGCGCAGTCTAGTTGGGATTTACTTGATCAATCCATGTTTGGCTCAACTGGTTAGTCGTGTGTGTGTGGGTATAGTGGTGCGAGCACTTGAAATTGAACCGTCGTTTTACTGT
>MEMY01000032.1:2738-3960 GCA_001768965.1 archaeon RBG_16_50_20
AACGATTCGTTACAACGTTAACAACACCCTTAGGTACGCTGCTTTCTCGGTCAACATGCGCTCCGAAGGGAAGTGGCATCAGGTGATTAGCTCAAGACCAAGAACTGTGCTTAGCATCGCCTTCACGCGAACTCGCATGCCCTGATGTATCCCCGCTGGGACGGCTTCTGGCCCAAGCCTACAAGATTGCGGCGTTTTCTTCGGGTCCGTCTCGTAGTAGAATACGATATCGTAGAATCGGTCCTGATGTATGTCCACCGGGATGACATTCATCACTACAGCGGTGTTCTGACCTTGCAATAGGAATCGACAGGCATTATCTTCTCAGTCTTACTTTAAGCATAGCCTGCAGCCATACTTCTTGGTGAATGGCGCGCATGCTGCGAGCTATTGCTTTCTGCAGGTCACATCAGCAGACAATAAACTCCATACGTTTTCCGCCAGTTCTCCGCTGAATCTTTCAAACCAGGATTAGCGGCTGTTTTCGTGGCTCTAGATTTCCGTGTCCTAACTGGGCTTAAATCACGGATTTAGTTTGAGGTCAAATTTGATCTCCCGCACCACTAGACCCACACACACAAAAACCATAGTTAAATTCTGAACCCCTCACCATACATGGTATTTTTCGCAGTAGTAATCCATTTTACCGATCCAATGACTCTCTTAAGGCAGAACGCAAATCCTAGAACTTTCTTCCCCGAATAGGCATCGAGTGCGTTATGTCGATTTTGTGGGAACAGCGCTGACAACAGACTTCATCGCCCACGGCATCCAAGAGGCAAGCGCACTTACATTCCGTGGAATCATCGGTGAGGCACGAGTTACACACTTCAGCTCAGGCCAAATTTTCTAAACTTATTCTCTGGATCTTGACGCTTGGTAGCTTGTCTTAATGAAAGGCAGGACCATCTTCACGTCTCGGGATGATTTCAAATCTACTCTGACCCATGTTTTGACCGTTCTTCCAGTCATCTTGAAAGGTTCCCCATTCATTTGTCTCGATAACTTTACGCGATCGTCCTCGGAAAGTTTAGTTATCACAACGGCTTTTGTCACGAGGAAGGCGAAAAATTTCTTACCGTAGAAGTAGCAAAGGCAACCCATCATTTCCTTCTTGCTGACTCTCGGCCATGATAGTATGCCTTTTTCCAATGCTCTCCGAATTTCCCCTGTCTGCTCTTCATCGTAATATTTCATTCGAGATTGCCTCACGAGTTCAGCT
>MEMY01000032.1:4064-4169 GCA_001768965.1 archaeon RBG_16_50_20
CAAATTCTAGCGGGCTCGCTAACGTTATCGACGACGACGCGTTTGAGCCTGCTCCTCTGGCTGTGATTGCAGTTAGGAGAAATATCCATTAGGACGAAGGTGGAT
>MEMY01000032.1:4314-5397 GCA_001768965.1 archaeon RBG_16_50_20
CTCTTCCTCAAACTTCCCTGTCTCTGCTGCCGTCCTCAAGAGCCGAGGGACGAGCGTCTGAACCGCGTGAGGCTCGTGAAAGATCACGACGCTCTGCTTGCCTACTACCTCGTCCTCAGTCCAGCCAAAGAGCTGTTGTGCCCCGAGACCGTACGAGGTGATCATCCCCTTCAAATCGCAAGCTATTCCAGAATGTTGAGTGTCTTCAGTCTTTGACATTACGATTCATCACTGCGGCATAATCGATATTTAGTCCTCGAGTTTCTCAACTAGCTTCATCATTTCTTCGTAATGGTGTCGTATAATCTCACTGCCTTGCGGGCCCATCAATGCTTCTGCGTTTTTCTTACAGGTGTCGATGGCAGTCTTGATGCCAGCCTTTGTAGGATCATTAAAGCTCACTCCACATCTTTGGAAGATGTCGTCGACGAAGCTCTTAACTTGGTTACGCAGCGCTTCATCGGTCGTAGGCTGATGCATTAAACGCGCAAACTCCCAGTTTGCACTCTCGAAGCACTTCAAAAGTTCATCACGGACAAGGACCGGGGTAATCAATTCAGCCGGAATGTCTGGAGCCCTATAAGAGGCGGTCATGGGTTGAAATCTATGACATATGTCATATAAACTGTATGATCTCCTGATAATTCACATCCGCTGGACGGATCTGTCCTTGACACCGCAGGTAATGGCCGGTAGTCACCTAGCGCCACACTAGCTTATCTCGACTTTTCTTGTGACAAGCGTCTTCAGGAACGCTTAGGACTAGGAAGTCGATCGAAGTCCTTCGTGGGCGTTTTCTGCGAAGTTCACCTCTGAAATTCTTCAACGGCGAGCATCCGATAATGTCTAGAAATTAACGTCTAGATGGTGCGGCCGCCGAGAACCATGATCCAAACGTGGTTCCCACGACTCGGCCTAGGTCACAAATCTCAGACGATCGTAGAATAGTACCTGCAGACATTTTTGCTTTGCTGTGGGCGCTGGATGATGGGCAAGAAACACTCGAAAACTAGAGTTCAAATTACCCTGCCCGCGCCGCACCATTAAACTCACACACACAAATACCGGTTCAAATTACGACGC
>MEMY01000032.1:5429-9845 GCA_001768965.1 archaeon RBG_16_50_20
TACGAAGGAAAACGACCTGGGAGGTGAGAGCAGATGAAGCATAACGAGCTAACCAAAGAAGAGGAATCGGTCATCATTCACAAAGGGACAGAGTCACCTTTCACCGGCAAGTACAACGATTTCTGGGAAAAGGGCACATATCGCTGCAAACGCTGTAACGCGGCGCTGTACCGCTCGGAAGACAAATTCGATGCCGGCTGTGGATGGCCTAGTTTCGACGATGAGGTCCCCGGTGCTGTGAAGAGGATTCCGGACCCCGACGGAGTCCGCACAGAGATCGTCTGTACCAGTTGTGGCGCGCATTTGGGCCATGTCTTCCTAGGAGAAGGTTTCTCCGAGAAAGGCGCTCGACACTGTGTGAATTCGATTTCTCTTACCTTTGTTCCAGCATAGAACTCCAGAGCTTTGGGCGCTTGATTTTCCACCTCCACTTGTATGGTCGGAGCGACTGGTGCGCACACACAAAGCTAATGGCTGCAAGAGCACATAGCGAGATTCATGGATAAGCTCCCTTTGCTGCGCGTGTCCGAAGTCGCTTTTCTAACTACTAAACTGCAAGAGTGCGTGGAATTCTACAAAATGATTGGGATGGAAGATCTACCATCGGAGCCGAAACGTATCAACTTCGCCAATGTAGGGGAACAACTCTTCGGCTTTTGCGACGAAACGCCGGGCTTTATTGATGGCTACGGAGGCTATACGAAAGCATTATTCCATGTTGCATTTGAAGTTCCAAGTGACACGCTCGATGACTGCATCGCCTTTCTGAATGCGAAGGGAATCAAGACTAGTCCGAAGAACGAATTTTTGGATTGGCATGGAACTGCCAAGTCGACAAGTGTTTACTTCACAGACCCAGCAGGAAATATGATGGAACTCTGGGCCCCAGAAAAGAGCGCGCGTCAGGACCTATAATATGTCGTTTCATGTGTGTGTGCGCACCATTAGGCCTGTCGTGCAGGTGCAAGGAGTGCCGATCCATCCGGTTTGACTGGTTAATCAGGCGCAGCTTTACCTCTTCGGCAATCACGAACCAGTCTTCTTGAATCTAACAATGATAAATGGTTCCCTAAGCTCGATTATCTTCTTGTATCCATCGAAACCCAGCCCTTTCACATCGTTCGTTGAAAGAGCATGCTTCCCGGCAACCATTCTCCGGAGAAAAGATAGGCCGTCCCTGTCATATTCGTATATTGCGAATTCGCCATTCTCGTTAAGCCTCGTCAGGATGTAGGGGATGCTTTCTTCTCTATTCTTCCAGTGATGGAAGGAGAGTGAGGAGAAGATCATGTCAAATTTCTTGTCAAACGGGATGAGCCTGCTGTTGCCTAGACTCAAATACACGTCAGATAATTCAGTATTGTCGGCTGAATATCCGATTTTCTTCTTTGCCAACGTGAGCATGTAGGGAGAAGGGTCAATCCCGTAGAGCTCGATTTCGTGATTCCGCAATCGCATGAGTACATCGCATGTCCCACATCCTATGTCAAGTACAGATCGAGGGTTCCTGGATAGAAGATCGTTCGCCACGAAGTCAATGAAACTTCTACGCCAACGTGCAGTAAGGGTATAGAGCCGAGATTTTACGGAGCCGAAATTCTCTTCGCCGTGCGTGCATAGCCCTTGCAAGGCCGTTGGTCGAACTCCCGAAATCGCTCACGGGGCTTTTTCGAATGAGAGACTATCGAAGAGTAGTTTAGTTTCCGACTTCCTGCCCCGGACCAGTACGCGGAACGTAGGCTTCGCACAATCTTGGTCTATACAATGCACTTTGCGAATGCGAAGGTAACTTACATATCTGGCAATCTGGGAGTCCACACATGCTGTGTAGGATAAGCGATAGTGTATTAGTGTGTGCTGGAATAACTGATGGCGTTGTTTAGCAATGATATCTCGATTCGAAAAGGAAGGACAACGACTAGTCTGCGAAAAGTGTGGTTTCGAAACGAACAGTTCAGAAATCTTCCCTCTACACAAGAAGAATTGTCCCAAAGTTTAGGTTCCTCTGCCCGCACCGTCTATGAGCTCGCAAAGCAAAAGAATCCATTTTGAAAAATGGTCGATCTCATACGTCTTAGCACGTTCATTGAATCTCGCCTCTCTGTGTGCTCACCACTACACCCAAACGCAGTAGAGAGAGGCGAGACCATTCTTGAAGTTCTAGAAGGGCGTTGGCACTTGCCAAGGGAAGTGACATTTTGATCCTTTCTTTGAGACATTGTCTATTTATCCCCTTAACCAACTAGAAGCAACCGAGTTTGTCGATTATGAAGGAAGTCCATGGGAAGAAGTTTCTCGTAGATTCAGTTGCTTCTGCAATCTTCTGGACACTAGTGTACATCCCCGTCTTTGCCTACACATCAAAGTCCTTAGAGCTAGCGTTAGTAGGTCTTGGCTCGGCAGCATTGATTGAGATATTGTTTGGTGGAGCTTATGGCAGATTCCTTGATTGGTTCAGAACCGCATTCGACATCAAAAACACCCAATCTGAAACACCCTCTAGTATGTAGTCGTGCGGGCAACAGAATTTGAACCGTCATTCTTGCGTGCGTGTCTACGGTGACAAATCGGCTGTACGTGGTTGATTATGATATTCCCACAAAGAACGCAAGCAAGCGAGTGATGTTCTATCAAGCCGTCCATCGGTGCAGATAATGCATATCGGCAAGGACATGAAGTTCCCGACTTACTCTTGCTACTTTTGCTGACGATGAGGAACTAGCCGAGAAATGGCTCAGAAGTCTAACGGCAAGGGCCAAATGTACAAAGCCGTTAAGGCGAGCTAATTGGCGAAACGTTCGCAGGTTGGGAAGTGGCGCCGCCGGCAGGGATGATAGTTAAATGCCAAAATAGGCAACTCGAAATAGTTGAGGGGGGACCGAGTGGGTAGCGGCGCTTGCATTTTGAGTTACAGCACCTATGTTCGGGCGGGGAAGCGAGAAGAAATAGATAGGCTGGAGTTGCAGGCTGAGTCACTGTCCGAAGTCATTCACAAGGAAATTGACATACTCGGCTTGAACAGTGGCATGAGCGTTCTTGATGCGGGATGTGGGACAGGCGCAATCACAAGGAGAATTGCAGGTCGAGTGAAACCCAGTGTGGTGGTTGGTATTGACATTGACCCTACCTTTCTGGAGGCATCAAGGAAATTGGCTGCTGACCACGGAATCGACAACATCAGATTCGAAGCCGGAGACGCTCAGAACCTCGAGTATGAAGACCGAACTTTCGATGTCAGCTACTGCAGGCTGGTGCTGTCACACGTAGACGATCCGTTGGAATCAGTAAGTGAACTCAGAAGGGTCACAAAAACCCGTGGCTTGGTCGCCTCATCAGACGAGGGAGGAGCATTCTATGTTCCGTCCCTGCCCAAAGTTGACAAACTCGTTGAGAAGATGTATCAGACGCTATTTCGTTCACGCGAAGAACGAATAAGACGTTTTGGAAGCGCTCATTCTCTTTTCTCATCGGCAGGACTACAGGATATTGAGGTCCACCACATTCCGATTTTCGCCTCCCAAAGAGATCCGGAAAGGCTCCGCAAGATCGCTTCTGTGCCACTGGAAATGGTTCGAGTTGAGATGAATTCAGTCACTGGAGCCAGTGTTGTTAGCAAAGAGGAGTTTGAAGAAGCCGTTAAAGAGTTCGAATCGTGGCTTCAAGATGCGACGGCCTTCTGGATGGTACTATCGATCATGACAATCGGGCGAGTTCATGACTAACTCCAGCCATGAAGATTACCCTCAAACTGGGGAACAATCCAGAAATGCGCTGTCTTGCGCCTCGGATAATGCACAATGAGCATTAGAAACGACTAAATTGCTAGCCTTCTCCAAACGGATTTGTGGTGTACACCCAGCATTTTTCCGATCTCTCTTAGAGGCATAATTTCATGGAAAGCGGTCAAGATTTCGTGGTCAATGTATCCTAGGCTCCCGTTGTTCTCGCTGTATCTGTGTTCCCGTATACTCGCTTCGACCTCTGCGATAGCTTTTCGCTTAATGCGAGCGTGCCGCTTGATGCGACCTATGAAGTCCAAAACATTGTGATGATTCCTCGTTCTCCATTCAAAACAGGTTTTCTGCTTCACAGTTCTCGCCTTCTTTGATATGAAATACCCATACCCCACTGTATCCTTGACTTCTTGCAAGACAGGCAGGTAAGTGTTCGATATCGTGAGCACAAGCGTCAGTCCAGACTTGCCTGTTCGCTTTGCGCCTATACTTCCTTCAGAATCAAAGAGCCCCGCCAAGTACTCGCTACTTAGGACCAAGTGCAGATCAAACAAAGCCTCTGCCTTCCAACGTAAAACGTGCGAGGGTCCGAAAGGGGCCTCTACTTGAACGAGGAACTCCAGCTACTCATGGGTAAGATGGAGCTGTCGCTAGTGGGGTTGATAGCGCCGCCGGCAGGATT
>MEMY01000033.1 GCA_001768965.1 archaeon RBG_16_50_20
ATCCCCGACCCCAATTCAATTCCAGTTGTCTTGTATCACGAAACCAGAATACTATGCAGCTGGAAGATAAACAACTCGCACGGTTCCAGGTGAAGCGACCCATCGTCGTTTCCGAAGTTTCACCATCGTTTGTAGTATTTCCGGCGAGTCCCACAGCGCGTGCACGTAGCATCACGATAAGGTTTGCCGAATAGTTGTTTCTCTCTCTTCATCTACTAACGGAGGACGAAACTCTTGCGAACGTCGGTCTGGGTGAGCAAAAGGCATGGAATCATACGAGGCACCCGCACCGAATATAACCGACAGCAAACTGTGTCAGAAAGCTACTAGGCGTGAGAGTCATTTTCCTCTTTCGATTGCGTGTGTGCATCAATGGTGCGGGTATCGGAATCGGACCAGTTAACGTAGGCGCACACAACGTAGAATGTATCCCCCGGAACAGGTGATAAGTGTGTGTGCGCACCATTAGACCCACTCGGACACAGCAACGCTGTGCCACATAATCACGCTAATCTGTTTCAAGTTGTGGAAGGACTCTTTCGAAATACTCCAAGGATTCGGGGTTGGTTATCGCGGCTCTGTTAGCAACGGGTTTGCCGTTCATTATGTTTCTTACGGCGCTCTCAACCTTCTTCATGTTGAAGGTGTAGGGAATACTGGGTGTTTCAAGGATTAGCGCTGGGGCATGTCTCGGTGAAGCATTTTCACGTAAGGATTGTTTTATCTTGGATTTCAAATCCTCAGTTAAACTCTGTCCTGGGGCGAGTTGGACGAAGAGGATTACTCGTTGATCTCCTTTCCAGTCCTGCCCTACGACTACGCTATCAGCGATTTCAGGGAACGTTTCAAGGACATTATAGATTTCCGCCGTCCCAATGCGTACTCCTGATGGTTTCAGGACGCTATCGGATCGGCCGAGGAAGGTTATTCCACCAGTGTCGCTGTGGATGATGATGTAATCGCCGTGCCTCCACACATTCTTGCCCGCGGGCTGATAGAAGCTGAAGTAAGTTTCCTTGTACTTTCTATTCTCGGGGTCGTCCCAGAAGTAGAGTGGCATGGATGGTGAAGGAGCTTCGCAAACAAGTTCTCCTTCTTGATCAACTATCGGGTTGCCTTGTTCATCGTAGGCGTTGATCTTCATTCCCAGTTCTGGAGCACTTACTTCACCTGCATAGACTGGGAGCATGGGATTTCCGCAGGCAAAACCACCATTCAGGTCGGTGCCGCCTGATATCGAATTAAACTGCAGATCCTGCCTGATTTCTCGGTAGATCCATTCGAAGCTTTCTGCGGAAAGCGGTGAACCCGTCTGCGATATTTCCCGTAGCGACGACAAGTCATAGGTTTTGCCGGGTTTGGCGTTGACGGTTCTGAGGTAGTTGATGTAGCTGGCACTGCAACCGAAGATCGATATCCTCTCATTCTGGATCAATCTCCACATTGTGCCCCAATCTGGATAGTTGGGGTTACCATCGTAGAGCACTATCGTAGCGCCCACAGCCAACGAGCTTACAAGCCAATTCCACATCATCCAGCTCGCAGTCGTTATGTAAGTAATCCTATCTTCACGTTTCAGGTCGGCATGGAGCATTAGATCTTTCAGCTCATTTATCAGCACACCAACTCCCTGAACCATGCACTTTGGCTTGCCAGTTGTTCCAGAAGAAAACATGACGTACACAGGATGATCGAAAGGCAAATGCTCGAATCGGATTTCCGTCTCTTTTTCAGAGGAGATGATATCGTTGTAAAGTACGCAGTTCGGTATATTGCCGATGTCAGGCCTCTCGGTAACATACGGAACCACGACGACCTTCTCTAGCGAAGGAACTCCTTCGACAACCCTCTCGGCGTGAGGTAACGTGTTAAAGACCTTGTTTCCGTAGAAATATCCGTCGGCCGTGAAGAGAATCTTCGGTTCGATCTGCCCCAACCGATCCAAAACAGCCGCCGGCCCCAGTTCGGCGCCACAAGAAGCCCAAACAGCTCCGACACTTGTAGCGGCAAGCATGGCGACAACTGTCTCGGTCAAATTGGGCATGTAGGCAGAAACTCTATGCCCTGGCCTAACTCCCTGCCTGCGCAGCCACTTTGCCAGAGCTGCCACTTGATTGTACAGCTCTGCGTAGGTCATTCTGCGTGTTCTCTGCGTCTCGCCTCTGAATATGAACACATAATGATCGTCCCTATACCTCAACAGGTTCTGCGCGAAATTCAGCCTCGCCCCGGGAAACCATTTCGCGCCCGGGAACTTGCCTAGGTCATCGACAACCTTGTCGTAACCTTGACTGGCGATGATGCCCGAAAATTCCCACATCGCCCCCCAGAAGTCAGGTATTCTCTCAACCGACCAGCCATGCAGCTGCTGATAGTCCTGGATGTTAAGCCCGTACCTCTTGTTCACGAAAGCGATAAATCGATTCATATTTGACTGTGCTATGAGTTCGGGTGAAGGTTTCCAGAGCAATTTTCCCATGAGACTACCTCCGTCTGGAGCTCTCTCTAGAGAGAGATGGATTGCTATTCATCCGTTCTGTTCAACCAACCTTTAAATGGTAGTACGCTATTGCGGTGCTCTAACGAAAGCCGCGTGCGGACACGAAGAAGTTCTGCACAGCGAAACTAGAACGCGGTTTACCCGTAAACGAGGAAGCTTAGCGGTTCTGTTTTCTGAAGCGGTTTGAGTAAGAAAGTGAAAACTAAGAATGAAGAGTTTCGAAGAATTCCCCATAAGTCGGGAAATAATCCGCAGCTTGCACGAAATCGGATTTCAAGAACCGTTCCCAATTCAAGCTGCAACGATCCCTGCGCTACTCGAGGGCAGGGATGTCATCGGTCAAGCGAAGACGGGGACTGGTAAAACAGCCGCCTTCGGAATCCCGATGATACAAAAAATAATCAAGAATGAGGATTCTGTTCAAGGACTCATACTCGTCCCAACGAGAGAGCTTGCCCAGCAAGTAGCCTCCGACCTGAACAGGTACGGCAAGTACCTCTCAATCAGAGCCCTAGCCGTGTATGGAGGCCAACCAATCTACGGGCAGATTCAAGCCCTACAGAACACGATTCACATCGTCGTTGGAACACCTGGCAGAATAATCGACCACATAAACCGAGGCACACTAATCATCGACAACGTGAAAATGGTCGTCCTCGACGAAGCCGACCGCATGCTAGACATGGGCTTCAGAGATGACATTGACTACATCCTCCGCAGAACACCCAGCGAAAGGCAAACTTCAATGTTCTCGGCAACTATGCCGGAAGAAATCCAGCGGTTAGCCTCGAAGCACTTGTACAACCCGGAGAAATTCATGGTCAGCAAAGATGAGATCGCGGTAGAGGAGATCGAACAACTTTACCGTCTCGTTGACCCGGAACGCAAGTTCCAGGCACTCTGCGACATAATGGCCCAGAAATCTGTCAGCCGTGCGCTGATCTTTTGCTCAACCAAACACGGTGCAGATCGCCTTGCTTGGAGGCTTAGCCACGTCCGAAACGACGTCGCCGTAATACACGGGGACTTAACTCAGCCTCAACGTGACCGCGCTCTGCAAGATTTCCGGAGAGGGAGAATCCGCTTCCTGGTTGCCACTGATGTCGCATCACGTGGTTTGGACATTCACGACATTTCCCACGTAGTGAACTTTGACGTGCCCAACGATCCCTTGCTGTACTTCCATCGAATTGGCAGAACAGGACGGGCCGGGGCTGAAGGCATCGCTGTCACGTTGGTCTCACGCCGCGAAATGGGCGACCTGAAACGGATCCAAGGCATGACGAATACGCGAATTCATGAAATTCGTGGGCTGACTCCAGCTTTAGATCACCCATCGCATGTGTATGGGAGTCGTTGAAAAGCCAAGGTTGAATAGGTGCTAAACGAAAGGACTTCACAGAGAGTGGACTAAACGGGACGACGACGAAGCTTCCGCAACCGACCCGTACGCTTTGAAATGAAGAACGTAGAATGCATCCGATGCCACAGACTCATAAGACTTGATGAGTACAAAGCTCATCTCACCACTTGCGGACTCACCCCGCAGACTCCCAATACTACTCAACCGATAGCTGATGCTCCACCTGCGACTCATACGTAGATAAGCTGCGAGCCGTTGTTCTAAGAGAAAGCTAAAGAGAACCTGCAAACCAGGAATCGAAATTCCTGGAGTTCTACGCCCGCTTTCTGTTTCGAAGAATTGTAACGACCGCTGAGATTAGTGTAGTGAAAAGGACAAGACTGCCTGTGATCGGGTAGATGAGTGCCCCCCCTACTCCGGCTGCTGAGGCTTCACGGGCCAAGATGAAGCTGAATTCTCCTCGAGGATTCATGTCTATGGCAATACCGCTGGCTTCGGCCTTTCTCGACGACAAAGTGGCCCCGACATATGCTCCGACATATTTTCCGATGAAACCCAATCCAACGACAGGCAAAACATAGGCCAAATTGAGGAGCTGCGAGGTGTCGACAAGCATCCCCATGGAAACGAAGAAGATCGTCAGAAACAGATCATACACCGAGCGGGTTTTACCATAAATGAACCTCGCACGCTTTCCGCGAATAACCAACCCCATCAGAAAGGCACCTGTTGCAGCTGAGAATCCCAGCGTTGAGGAAACGATAGCCATGGCGAAGGCTAAACTCAATGAAAGGAGGAAACCAGCCTCATCTAAATCCACATCAAGTTGGCTGATTCTATCTATGACGCGAGGCGCAACATAGACGCCGAAGATCAACACCAACCCGACAAGAAGAACTGCACGCAGACCCCAAAGTCCCACATCGACTGGGGAAGGCCATTGAAATGCAGCGAGACTTGGCATGACCGAGAGTAGGAATACTGCAACTAAGTCTTCAATGACCAGAGCCCCCATTATCAGGCTAGCAGACGTTTTGGACAATTCTCTGCGTTCATAGAGAAATTTCGCGACAAGTGCAGTACTTGAGATACTCATTACTCCAGCTAAGACGAGGCTATCGACAACCGACCATCCCAGTATTAGGCCTGCAAACAATCCGGCACTGAAGGAACATGCAAACTCTGTGAATGCAAAAACTACCACCTTAGCTCCCATCGCTCTCAACTGAAAGGGGTCAAGTTCCAGACCAACAATGAAGAGGAGAAGAACAATGCCAACCTCCGCGATCTCCTGAATTGTTGCGAGATCGGTTACCAACTTCAAACCGAACGGTCCGATCACCATTCCGGCAACAAGTTGCCCCAACGCCACGGGGAGGTGAAGCCTCCACATGACCAGACTAAACGCGAGTGCTGAGCCCGCGATAACCCCCAATTCAAGCAGGAAGGAAATGTCCGCGGGCATTGCTCGCCAGATATTATTGAGTCTGCAGACTACTTGAGGTTAATCATGGATTGACTGCGAATGAACTTCGCTAGACGAAGAAACCGAAAATAACAAAGATCCCTAATACCACGCTCAGCAGCCCGGCTGCAACCGAGAAGACTGGTCTGATGATCGACGACAACTTTCCTCCAAGAATCGATGGAACGCTTAGCGCAGAAGAGATCAGACTCATCGCGAATATCAAACCGACTCCGAAGGACACTATAAAGAAGAGCCCTTCGATCACACCGGTCATGGTCGACATAGCCAAAATGACAAGAGCCCCGCTCCCTGCGAGACCGTGAACGATTCCCACGGAAAAGGGCAGATGCGGGTGTTCGTGGGATGGCCCTTCTAGGTGGGAGTGGAGATGCACGTGCGTCTTGCTGTCGTGGGTGTGCACGTGAAAGTGAAACTTTCCTCTCTTCAGCTTACTTAGGGTCCAAATACCGAGGATAACGAGCATCACTCCTACGATCAATTCGAAGGAATTGGATATGCCCGGTGGGAATTGCACCCTGAATAGAAGAACCAAAATGCCCGCAATCAACAGAACGGTCGTATGTCCCAAACCCCACAACCAACCAGTCAGGAGGGACTTCGTGATCGCTTTGCTTTGGGCGACTATGGTCGAGACAGCG
>MEMY01000034.1:0-98 GCA_001768965.1 archaeon RBG_16_50_20
CGCCCTAGCCTTTCTCGCCGGGATACTTTCAGTGGGTTACCTGAGTGGGACGTTCGATCTTGTGAAGATCGTGACAACGATGATCCCGCCAAATCTGC
>MEMY01000034.1:393-530 GCA_001768965.1 archaeon RBG_16_50_20
AAGTATCAGTCAGATGGGCTACATTTTGCTAGGAATATCCTCGTTCCAAGTTCTCGGTGTCTCAGGATCGATGTTTCAATACCTCAGCCATGGCCTCGGCAAGGGCATACTCTTCATGATGGCTGGAACCATCATCA
>MEMY01000034.1:756-11109 GCA_001768965.1 archaeon RBG_16_50_20
GCTCACAGCTGGCTATTCGTTATGGGCAGTGAAGCGCATCTTCTTCGGGCCATTGCCGGCTGAACTTAACAATGTCACCGAAGCTCCCTGGACGGTAACTGGTCCCTTGCTTGTTCTTGGAATAACTTCTCTCATTATCGGAATCTATCCTGACATAGTGGAGCGCCTGCTGCTCCCTGCAATCAAGGCGATTTTGGGTGCATAGTGAATGTACGAAACTCTAGGATGGCTCACTTGGATTTTCCCGTTCATCGGCGCTCTACTGACTCCACTCTTGGCCAAGGTCAATCCGAAGGTGAGAGATTACGGTGCTGTCGCATTCTCATTCTTGGCCGCGCTCTCTGCCGGCCTGTTAATCCCACTGGCTCTGTCCGAACCCCCGCAGGATCTTCAGGTAGACTGGATTCCAAGCCTGAACATCAAAGCAGGGATCCTGCTTGATCCGCTCACCATCATAATGGTAAACGTGGTTTCATGGATCAGTTTCCTGATAATGGTCTACAGCCTGGCATACATGCATGGTGACGAAGGCCTCACGCGATACTGGTTCTTCATGAACTTCTTCATCGGCAACATGCTACTACTCGTCATGTCTGACAATCTTCTTCAACTATTCTTCGGTTGGGAAGGCGTCGGACTCTGCTCGTACGCGCTCATCGGTCACTGGTACAAAGATCCAGTCGACAAATGGGTTGGGACACTGGACCAGAAGTCCTTGAACGTTCCTATGGCCTACTCCCCAAGCCACGCAGGAATGAAGGCGCTGGTCGTCACGAGGATCGGAGACATTGGTCTCCTGATCGCGATTTTCATGATCTACGCTTACTCAGGCACCCTGAACTTCGTAGACCTCTCCAAAGATGTTTCCTGGGCGATACCACTAGGCCGAATGGGATTGCTCATCCCGCTCGCTCTGCTCTTCTTCTGGGGACCGATTGGAAAATCTGCGCAGTTCCCGCTACATGAATGGCTACCTGACGCCATGGCCGGTCCCACATCAGTTTCAGCCTTAATCCACGCGGCGACAATGGTCACAGCAGGTGTCTATCTCGCCGCTAGAGCGGGACCCATGTTCTTCAATATCGTGATTGAGTTTGGACGACCGACCTACTTCTTCGAAATAATTGCCTGGGTCGGAGCCTTCACAACTTTCGTGGCGGCATCTCAAGCCGTCGTTTCAAAGGAATTGAAGAAAATGCTGGCATATTCCACAGTCTCACAAATTGGCTATATGATGCTGGGAATTGGAGCAGGAGGGTTGGCGTCTGAATTCGTTACCGGTATGGCGGCTGGGATCTTCCATCTCATGACTCATGCTTTCTTCAAAGCTACAGCATTTTTGGCGGCGGGTGCCATCCTGCACGCCGTCGAGTCGAGGTTCATGGACGATATGGGCGGGCTACGAAACTCAATGAAGATTACCTTCGTATCAATGCTCATTGCGATGCTTGCACTTTCAGGTGTGCCCCCATTGAGCGGATTCTGGAGCAAAGACGCCGTAATCGCCGCTACCGTTCTTACCGGACAGTTGCCTCTGCTGCTCTTTGCCTGGGGGACTGTTGGTTTGACGGTTCTTTACAGTCTCAAAGCCCTCGGCCTCATCTTCTTTGGGCCTCGCAGTGAGCACGTTAGGAAGCTAGAGGAGGAGGGACACCCAGTCCATGAGGCACCGCGACTAATGTGGGTCCCATATCTGATACTAGCTATCGCCACAATTGTGATCGGCCTAGCTGGGCCTTATGTTGAGTCATACTTTACACACGCTCTCGCACTCACGACAACACCTGTGGCAGAAGCCGGTGCATCACTCAGCTCAACAGCCGAGGAGCAAGCTACGCTGATCGCAACCTCCGGGTCGCTAATCATGCTAGCCGTTGGCGGTTTCTTCGGTTACATGATTTACATCTCACGCAGACTGAAGCCAACATCCCTTATCGGCGAGAAAGGCTTCGCGCGGTCGATCTACAATTTTCTCTGGAACCGTTGGTATATCAATCCTGCATACTACAGAGTCTTTGTCTACGGGACCATCGCAGCAGCTGGTGCAGTGAAGCGTTGGATAGAGCTAGGCTTCTTCGACAAGATTAGCGGAGCAGTGGCTCAACTCTCGGTTGATGTCTCTAGGGGCGGACAAGGAATAGACTTGGGCGTCATAGACGCAACGATTAACGGAATTGCCTCGATAGGGCGCAGCTTCTCATCAGCTCTTCGACGAATCCAAACCGGCGTCCCACAGGAATACGTCATGGTCTTTGCTCTGGGCCTATTCGCACTTGTCGTAGGAGTCCTATTCTTTCTGATTTGAGGAAGCAGAATTGGCTCTATTGTCGATTCTCATTTTCACACCGATAATCGGTTCTATCGTCGTCTACCTTGCTGGATTCGCGAGCGACAGGTTGTCGAAAGCATTGACAATCATCATTTCCGCCGCGACGATCGCAATCACGTTGTTCATCATCCTCACGTTCAACGTGGCCGCGGTAGGCTTTCAGCTTGTCGAGAAATACGATTGGGCCAGTGTCTTCGGCCTGACTTACACTGTGGGAATCGATGGAATCAGCGTACCGCTACTGATCATATCCTCAGTTCTTACGACCTTATCAGCAGCAGGATCATGGGAGCAAATCAAAACAAGAGTCAAGGAATACAACGCCCTCCTACTTCTCTTCGAAGGGTCAATAATCGGAGTCTTCACTTCGCTGAACTTGATCGCTTTCTACGTTTTCTGGGAGCTGGTGCTTATCCCGATGTTCTTCTTCATCGGTGTCTGGGGTGGGCCTCGTAGGAAATACGCGGCAATGAAGTTTCTGATAATGACACATGTAGGCAGCATTCTGATTCTGCTGAGCTTCTTGGCGTTGTACGTGCTCTCAACGCCACATAGCTTCGATTTCATGAACCTAGTGAACCTTCGACTGCCTCTGACGATTCAGATTCTGATCTCCATAGGCTTCTTCATCGGCTTTGGAGTCAAACTACCAATAGTCCCCTTGCACACTTGGCTGCCGGACGCACACGTCGAGGCACCGGCTCCCATTAGTGTCCTACTCGCAGGGCTGCTACTGAAAATGGGTGCGTATGGTTTCATTCGCATGAATCTATATCTAATGCCCGAAGCGTCGAAGTTCCTCGCCCCAGTATTCATCGGTTTTGGGCTGGTAACGATGTTCTATGGAGCTATCGTCGCCATGGTGCAACAGGACTTCAAAAGAATGATCGCGCTTACCAGCATCAACCACATGGGATACGTCCTGCTAGGCGCCTTCACGTTGACTACGCCGGGCATTAGCGGAGCGGTCTTCCAAATGTTCAATCACGCCAACGCGATCGGCGCCCTATTCCTAATGTCCGGAGTCATCCATGAACACATGGGAACAAGAACCATCCGCGAACTCCCAGGCTTAGGAAACGCAATGCCAAAAACGAGTTTTCTGCTCGTCTTGTCGTCACTGGCGGCGATGGGATTCCCAGGTTTCAGCAATTTCATCAGTGAATACACAGTGATCCTCGCCGGCATTTCTGTAAATCCCTTCTATGCCATAGCTGTACTCGTTCCAGGAATAACCGCCGGATATTTCATCTGGATGCTACGCAGAGTCTTGGCAACTCCTCAGGGCGTCATATTGAACAGAGAGGCTCCAACGTACATTCTGATTACGCTGGCAGTTTTCCTCGTCCCGCTGCTTATCTTCGGCTTATACCCGGGACCGCTGCTTGGAATAATCATCCCAGCAGTCCAACTAATCCCGCACTAACGAGGGTGCCTCAACAAGCTCTTGAGGGTGGCGGACACCCTAGTTTTCCCAGATTCTCGAATATGGACTCTGACGAGTACATTCGATTCCGGTAAGGCACAGCTCGCCACCAGAACCTGGGCGGTCCACTGAAACTACCCCTTCTCCACCATCTGCCCTAGGAGATCTTTCAGTTCGACAAGAAGCGCTGTCTGTGAGCGGGTCTCTAAGTTCTCAGCAAACTCGGGCGGCGTTGGGATGGATTTTCCATGCCATCCCGGACCATACGCATACGACGATACTGAATTGACCACTGCTGCATAGAACAACTCGTGGAGAGACGGATTAGGGGAATCCGCGTAAGCGTCTCCCTCGAACTCAAGCGTGAAAACAAGCCCTTCATTCTGCTTCCCGAGAATGGAATAGTGCAGATGTAACTTCGCAGCGAACTCAATCGCGTACCGATCATCTTCTTCTCTTGCTATGAAGTGCAATACCTTCGCGTAAGGAGACCTAAGCTGATACGCCAGTCTCTCGGCTAGCTCACTCAGCGCCTTGGTTACAGCTGCCAGTCGTTTCGTTTGGAGAGCGTCTTGAAGGTTGTTCAGCATGTTCCTCATGGTTTGCGCTCAGCGTTCTACGCCTTAGAAACCGAGTCAGTTGCTGGGCGCTTTGGTCCTGTTAGATTCTAGAGTATATGATGAAGAACATCGCCAAACCGTAGATTGCGATCGCTTCTATGAGCACCACGAACAGGAGCGTTCTGCCGAGCATCTCAGGCTTTTCCGCTATGGCTCCGATGGCCGCGGCGCTAGCGGTGCCTAAACCAATGCCTGCACCGCACGACGCGAGCCCGGCAGCAATTCCTGCACCCACCAGAAAGAGTCCCTTATCGCTTGCAGCAGGAGCTTGTTGTTCCTGCGCAGGCGCTTGCGAAAACACGTACACGACCATCGTTGAAATCGTTATGACGCCAATGGCCATCAACAGGAAGCTCAGAATTAGCTGATGTTTCGGCTTCATTGTTCCTCAGCACCTTTCCGTGCGCTAACATCCAAGAATGCCATTATAATTCTTTCCGAAGGACTCAGGACCCGCGCAGAACCAGAGATCCGAGTACGCGTTCCATCGGTACGTTGTTGGCCTTCCCGTTGATGATTGCGAATAGGTCGTGTAACTCGTAGTTCTTCAGAATGAGAAGCGCTAAGGCCAAGCCAACGTTGAAGGGCGAGCCGGCAAAGGCGTTGAGGCAACTTCTGACATGGCTCCGGTTCAGTGCGCGTTCGACACTTGCTGCACTTCCATCGCTTATTGTCGGGCCTTCGAAGGCCTTCGCATAAGGTGTCTTTTCGAGCACCCGCATCAGGTTTTGAATGTTCGTACTCTCCACCAGCTCGGTCAGGCTGTGACCGAGCCCATAATTCACGGGGATCAAGAACTCGGAGGCTGACCTGGCATCGAGTCCCATCAGCCGTGCGCGAAATGCGAGCATGATATTGAGATGATCAATCAGCTCTCCGATCAGGCCTCGCGCTGACTGAGCATCCAAGGGGTCGGGAAGGTGCGTCGCGCTCCAAAGCTTGGTGTAATGGTATTGATCGATGGCGAATACTGCGCCCATTGCGCTCCGTTCGCCTGTGAGCTTAGGAATAATGTGGTGCCTTAATGCGTCATCATCGATCAGATCTACGACCCTGTTCGGGTTACGCGCCTCAATCAGCTCTTTGCAACGTTCTAGCGTGAATTTGCCCGCTGGAACCACGTGCCTGAGTGCTTCGTCAGGTTCAACTTGATCAGCGATCGATCTCAGGATCTCCTTGACGCAGTTAAGCTCATAGCTCGCGGAAAAGAGCCTGATAAGGGCTCGTGAATCGTGTGGTGCGTACGCGGCGAGTCGCCGGGAAAGCTCGACTACCCTCTCGATCAGAAAGGTTTCCACTGCGTTCAGGTCCGATCCTTCAGTGTACGTGATGCGCCCGCCTGTCAAAGACCCTATGATTTCGTGGAGGGAGCCTGATTCAATGAGTCTTTCAATTTGGCTGGGTCGGATCAGTTCGGCTTTGAAGGAACGGACAGCCGCGGCTAGCTCGGCGTATCTTCCTGCACCGGTCATTGGTTGCTATGGCTCACTGAGAATTCCTATTGGCCAAAGAGAATCTTTCCCGCTTCGACAAGCAGCTTCGATTCCAAAGCATCCAATCTCTGGTCCAAGGTACTCATAATTCGTGTTCTTCCGTCAGTACTCGAAATGACTGCTCCACCCGCGGTTTCAATGGGTTCTTTCGACCATTCAATTTTCACCGTTCTGTCAAGCTTCTTCCCGATATCGCGCTCCATCTTGACTCTGTCTATCCGCTTAAGATCAGTACCATTCAGATGAACAACCACGGTCTCTAAACCGATTTCGCGAACACCGTTTTCGACTAGATCAGCCAGGTAGGGGGTGTACTTGCCCTCGTCTTTAACGACATCCATAATGCGTTTTCTCGCTTGTTCCAGAACCTCGTTTAGAATCTTGCTTTTCTCGACTTGCTCTTGGATTTTCAGCTTGTGGCGGGTTTCGCTCATTTGACGGCGTTTGACACCTTCCGCTTCAGCTCTGGCGGAGCTGACCAGGTCCTCAGCCTCTCTCCCAGAATGGGTTTTTGCCTCTTCTAGCGCCTTGTAAGTTTCGACCTCCGCTTCGCTAACGATGACTTGCGCCTTTTGTTTCGCTGCGCTAAGTATGTCTTCAGTGAACTTGCTTGTTTCTGACATTAGGCCTTCAACCCCAGGACTGCTTCGACTACTTTAGTCACTGCTTGGTCTTTTCTTGTCGAGGCACGAGTGAGAATTTGTCGCGTGTCATTCTCAGCTTCCTTCTCGTAGGCTGCTGCCTCAGCTTTGCCTTTCTGTTCGCCCTCTTCCACCAGAGTAGCCGCCTCCTTTCTAGCTGTGCGGAGCATATCTTCTCGCTGTTCTTGGATCATGGAGTCCAGCCGCTTTCGGATCTCTGAAGCCCTGTTCTGAGCCTCTTCGAGAATTTTGGCGGCTTCCTTTTCCGCATTGACAATTATCTTGATTGTTTCAATTCCTGACATGCGTTGCTCACAAGTTTCCGGAAGTCGCAATGAGACTCGGGGTCGGCAAGAAAAACGTTTGCTCTCTCTGCGAAATGTTATTTACGAGAAGGAATTGCAACTAGGGCGCTCCAAGAAAGGCGAACCTGATGCAGCTGACGACGTGGCTTCTCCTTCTCACCCTACCGGTGTTCAGTATCCTTGCGCCTTTGTTGGGTATACTCTCAGCCCGTATAGGTCGGCGCATGATCGTCGCTTATTGGTCGTTACTGGGGCTATTCATCACTTTGTTTGGAGTTGTTCTTCTTGTCTGGAACGGTTTTCCAAAACCGGAGCTTGTTTATGGCGTTCTCTCCATCGATGGATTTTCGGCATACTTCACTGCGGTCTTCGTCGGAATAACGTTGCTAATTGCGGTCGCGTCGATCTACTACATGCGAGAGAACAAGAATCTGGACACGTACTACGGGTTGCTTCTTCTCGCAACTTTCGGGATGATGCTAATCTCCTTCTCCGTCGACCTGATCGTGCTGTTTCTGGCTTGGGAGCTCATGAACATTCCCACCTATGTCCTAACTGGAATTCAGAAAGATGATCCGATCTCAAATGAAGCGGCATTGAAATTCTTCATCCTCAGCGCCCTATCCTCGGCTATAATCATCTATGCGATTTCCCTGACCTTCGGGATAACCGGCACGACGAACATCTACGCAGTCGGAAAAGCTCTGAGCGTTGCCATACCCAAACCGGATCCACTTGCCCTGCTCGCCACGGTTCTGTTCATCGCAGGCTTCGGCATGAAGGTCGCAGCTGTCCCATTCCATATGTGGATTCCAGACGCCTACGAAGGGGCGCCAATAACGATAGGTGCCTTCTTGGCGGCGGGCACAAAGAACGGCGGCTTCGCCGCACTCATACGGGTTTTCGCAGTCGCGCTCATCGCCCTCAGATTGGATTGGTCGGGAACCTTCGCGATCATTGCAATTCTGACGATGACGTTGGGAAACGTGGCAGCGTTGATGCAGCGAAGCTTCACCAGAATGCTTGCTTATTCGAGCATAGCTCAGGCTGGATACATACTCATTGGACTCGCGGCCCTCAATCCACTGGGGATTTCGGGCGCTCTCTTTCACGTGCTCAACCACGGCGTCATGAAAACTGCCGCCTTCATAGCCGCAGCCGCCGTCTACAGTCGGCTCTCAACAACATCCCTGGACTCATATTCAGGCCTAGGAACCAGGATGCCCATCACCGCTTTCACATTGACCATTTCCTTGTTCGCACTTGCCGGTGTACCGCCGCTAAGCGGATTCATGAGCAAACTAGTGCTATTCACGGCAGCGGTTGATGGTCAGCTTTGGTGGCTGGCTTTGGCAGGTGTGTTGAATAGCGCTTTCTCGATGGCATATTACGGCTGGGTCGTCAAACGGATGTACTTCGATCAGCCACCCATCGTAGAGAGATTGAGCGAACCGCGCTTACTTGTCGGGGTTCTCGTGGTCTCTACTATCCTTATCATTGCAGTGGGACTGTTCCCTGGTCCGGTGCTCGACTATTTGTCCCAGGTGGCAAACTACCTCCTCCCTCCAACTGCACACGCACCCTGAGTGCGGGAGCCCGCAGTCATATGTATCCCCTCATGAGTGATTAGGGTCCCGGCTCGTTTGTGGGTTCGAATTACTCGGCCAGAAAGGATGCCACTACTCCGCTGCCCAAAATGCGATCATCTGGTTTGAACTCCAAATGATGGCTCGATTGCTCCATTACGACTCGACGGCCTCGCGAGGTTCTGCTGAGAACCCATGCTAATCGAAGACCAGTCAACAAATGCCCGGACTGCAAGAGGCCACTTACGTGGGAGAGCGTTGTCTTGTTACCGAGTCTTTGGAAATTAGCCTTCGCAGTTTGACTTGTCCGATCGACAGGAGGCGTCTTGGGACGGTGCACACCATATATGACAAAACATCCGATTGAGTATGGAAGAGGCAGGAGCCAGAATGATTGCGAGAATTTGGCATGGAGCCACTCCGAGAAGCAAAAGCGATGAGTACTACGAGTATGTTATGAGGACAGGCATTCCGGCTTATCGTGCCACCGAAGGGAACCAGGGGGTCTATCTGCTTCGAAAGGTCACGGCTGACAGGGCAGAATTCTTACTAATATCACTGTGGGAAGATCGTAGTCCATCAGACGAAGATAGTCGAACCAGCGGTCAAGGAGGAAAAGAACGTCTCCGAATTCAATATCTGGCGAGGTCACCTGACAGTCGTGGAATTCGTGGCTGACAAGCCAGGGCAATTCAAGATCTGGTGTACCACCCACACGCCTTCCATGGCCGGCTGGCTCATAGTAAATCCCTCCTAAGCATTGCGTCTGGAGGAATAACCTCCGCCTTTTTTCGATGGTCTCGTTTTCTCCTCACGGACCGTGATTAACGAGGTCAGGAGAACGCGAGTTAACTGAAAGTGAAAAGAAGGCAAAAGTATCCGGTGTTGAGGTTTTTATGGTTACGACTCGCTCTGGAGCATTCTGACACTGCTGCTTCTAGAAACTAAACTTCTCTGAGAACTGGGTGAGTGCTCCGCTGATTCAGGAAGAGACAACCAACAAACCTCCAGCTCAGCAGGATGGAGGCATTCTAGGAGTTTTCAGACAAGAATGTCTATCCACTAATGTCTAGATGGGGCGGCTGCCGAGACCTAGTCTTTCAAAGACACGGCGTGGATTGACCCATCGTCAAATCCTCTCTTAGCGGAATCCGCGGTAGCTGACAAACACGAAAGTATCATGCAGGCATCTGCAAGTTGCGGATTTCGGTCACTAGTTTCATGTCTGGGTCTAATGGTGCACACACACTCAGACGGGCCTAGATGTAGCCTGCCTCTTCCAGGACATCACGATGCCACCGGCCAAAACGTACTCTTCGTAACTCTGCCGGTGAGAAGAACTTCAGCTCCGACCACCATGGGCCCGGTCTGGGTGTCCCTTTGAGGCGTAGCTCGTAGACGAAACAAAGCGACCAATGATTCGCCCTCAACTTTGAGTTTTCAAGAACGTGCGATTGAATCGTCCCGAACTTTGGTTCTCCTTTAAGTCCCGTCCATTCATGGGCAATCCTTCTCGCTGCGCGATCTGGTGCTTCCTCCATAATCAGGTGGGTTGCCGGTACAAGCCAAGTATCGTTCTCCTCCATTTCTTCTGCTTCCCAAACCGGAAGCCCGCCTTTAGTCAGCCTTTCCCTGTGACTTCGGGGCCTTCCCAAAAGGACAGATTTTCCCCGTAATGCTATAACGAACACTGATAGACACACGCCTGCTCTTGGAGTGTGAACCAGCTTAGACGGATTGTCGGGGCCCAACCGTGCCCAGCGTTTGGTCACCGGAAGGCGGCTCATAGTCGGAGTGAATAGGTAACGTCGGTCTTAGATTTTGGTTTGTGTCGATCTAATTGTGCGTAGAGGCAAATTTGAACTGCCTAGTTCAGCTCCTTCCCCAGAATGGGCTCTGTAACGGATGTTGAACCTTTGGTTCAGCTCCCTCTCCCGGCGCCACGCATAACTT
>MEMY01000035.1:0-840 GCA_001768965.1 archaeon RBG_16_50_20
CAACAAACCGTGTAATGCGGTCGATCGTAACTTTATGCACATGATGCTCGATACCTTCAGCGTCGGAGTTTGCGACGTTTTCAGTTACTCCAAGTATTTGTAGGAATTTGGCGATCACAAGGTGTCGCTCTTTGACCGATTTTGCGAGGCGTTCGCCGTTGCTCGTGAGTGTGATTCCGCGGTACCTTTCGTAGTCCACCAAACCCATCTTATCCAAGCGTTGTAGCATGCTTGTGACGCTTGGCGACTTAACGCCGAGGTACTTCGATATGTCGATAGATCTCGCGTATCCCTTCTCCTGAATCAGTTCATAAATGACTTCCATGTAATCCTCGACACTGGTCGTCAAGTCCGTAAGAGGCTGTGTCCTCGCTTCCCTGAGTTGTGACAGAATGTAGCTCGTTTTGTGTCTCAAAGGCATCTTAGTTTTCCATCCGTCTGTGCCAACATCTGGGGCCACTGTCCCATATAGTTAACCGCCATGCTGGGAATCGAATGGGTCGGATGTGGACGTAAATACATATTTGAGGGAACTATTGATACACGAGACACGAGAGCAATGCCAGAAACGAAGGAAAAGAAAGAAGACTTCCCCGACGATGAAGTCGAAGAAATCATGAACATGCATGCACCCAAGGATCAGATCAGTGTCGCGGAAGCTCGCAAAATAATCAGAGAAAACCCACTACTTGTAGCGGGTCTCGTTTTCACTTTCGGCCTTCTTGTCGGTGTGTCTCTCTCAAGCAGAAAGAAGTGAATTGTTCACTTCTTCATCGGCCCCAATGCCCTACGCGCTCTTTGTACCATATTCCATAGGTGCCCGATAGGAAAAATGCGCTG
>MEMY01000035.1:884-6734 GCA_001768965.1 archaeon RBG_16_50_20
GCTATCGAGCGGCGCATCCTCTTGTCGAAAAACAAAGAACTGCAGGAAATGCAAAACCTCGAGGAAGTTGTGAAGAACCTGCGGAAGGACATGGACAAACGCTTAGAAGAACTCAAAGTCCAGATGAACACAGCACAGCATAAGGCGACAAAGACGGTCGTAGAACGCCCGTTACTCGCACTCGCAGTTGCCTTTGTGGCTGGCATGGCAGTTGGGGTTGCGCTCTCAAAAGCGAATGATTAGGCGAGATCCTTGCCGGAAGAAGAGAAGAGTACTCTCATCGAGAGATTGATCCTATTAGTTGTGCGTCAGACTTTCGGTGGAATCGCGAAGAGCGCTGAACGATTCGTAAAACGCGCGCTTCGCTGGGCAAGTCTAGCTCTGGCGGGTGTTGTCATCGCAGTTCTGGGAATCGCCTTCCTCTCGGTTGGTGCGGTGAAATGGTTCGCTTTGCTGATGCCCAGTTGGCTAGCATGGTTGATTGTAGGCATGATACTGCTGCTCATAGGCTTGGTACTCGCGTTGGCAACTCTTGCCAGCTCACGCGGCTGACTACCCTATTTCTGATTTCTGAATTGCGTGATAGCTACACCCGAGAGAGTCAGCGCTGAGAACAGAATGTCCATTAGCGTGAATGTCTCGCCCAGAACGAGAACGGAAATCAATACCGCGAGTACAGGCATCGTGAACAGAAGAACATACAATCGGAAAACGCTGGTATGCTGAAGGACATCATACCAAGAAACTAGAGCCACACAATACAAGCCAGAGAGAAGCAGCACCGCAACCACGACCTCGGTAGAGAGAGACGAGGGCCACTTGTTAATCTCCTGCCATGTTGCAAAACCCGTGAGCACAAAAGCGCCGATAACAAAAGATACGGTAACGACAAAGACTGGGTCGAACCGTTTCAGCAGCACCTTGCCTACAATGCCAGACGCAGCATAGGAGGCAGCAACACCCAGCTGCAAGAGATTTCCGACAAAGACCAGACCGCCCAAACCTGAAAGGTTACCCCCGGTAGAGAGTAGAGATACTCCGGTTATGCCCAAGATCACGCCTACAAGGTCTTTTGGCCCAACTCTTTCTTTCAGGAGTGCGAAGGAGAATAACAGAGTGAAAACTGGCGTGGTAGACTGCAGAACACTGCTAACCGATGCGGTAGTGTACTCTAGACCAATGTTTTGAAGAGCATTTGGGATCACAATTTGCACTATTGCCAAAACAGTGAACACTAGAAGATCAGACCTCACTATCTTGCAGGCGTTTCCTCGGTAACGTACAAGCACGAGTGGGAGCATTATCCCAGAGGCCAGAATGAATCGGATCGCCCCAAGAGTCAGTGGAGGGATTTCTGACAGAGCTATTCGAATCAGGGCGTAGGCCGCGGCGAAGACAAGAAGGGCTATCGTCGTCTCGAAGAGGTATCGGATTCTCAAGTTACGCCATCAAGTCAGGAAACGAGGTTCTCGTGTCTAAGCAGTGGTCAGATCGTTGGAAAGGAATTTCACAATTTTCCCTGAACCAAGCTTTTCAACTACGACCTTGCGTTCTTCTTCGATCAACGGCTTGTATTTCAGGTGGGTTTCACTGAACCCTACATATCGACCGGCCACAAGGTAAGAACTCGCATTCTTCTCCTTGTAGACAGTGATTGGCTTGTGCACAGCGGCCGCGTCACTCCCAGCGTAGATGTAAGTGACATTATCTTCGTACTTCTGTTTGTCTTCTATCTTGAACAGAAGAAGCTGTGATTCGTCAGATTTCATGGAGCCCCCTGACCCGAGCATGTGTAAAAACGTTTGCGGCTGAAGCATTGGTTAAGGAATGGGTGCGATTTGAGGAATCTCATTATGTGATTATTTCGACTAGACCTGTCGGCTCGTTTCCAAGAATCCTCCGCTAAGCAATTAGCAAAGCAGACAACAAGAAACCCACGGAGAAGAGTCATGCCGACGGAGAATCATTTCACTTTTCGGCAAGTGGGAGTCGTTAGGACCAAAGCCACCGACGACGAAGTCAAAGAAATGAGTGGACAAATGGAGGCGACGGTGGAGATCTTTCCGGAATTCCAAGAAGCCCTAGACGGCCTCGATGGATTCTCTCACATCTTCGTCCTGAGCTATCTGCACAAGTTGCGTCCTGAACAGATCGGTCCACTGAAAGTCAGACCCAGAAGGTTCCTGAGAGCAGGCCTCAAGCCTGAGGAAGTACCACTGGTCGGAGTATTCTCAATTGAGTCTCCGACTAGACCGAACCCGATTGGTCTAAGCCTTGTGAAGCTCGTCCGCAGGGAAGGAAGGATGCTTCACGTGGAAGGTTTGGATGTCTTCAATGGAACACCCGTATTGGACATCAAACCCTACACTGAAACATACATGGTAGAGCAGTACGAACTCGCTGAATGGAATCGACAGTTATTGGAAAAGATGGAAAATACTAGCAGCTAATTCTGCCGTTCCAACTACCGCGTCAGTTTCCTAGCGTGATGTAAGATTCACAGAGTCAAAGAGCACCTTGTCAGGCACCCTCAGAACTTGCCCGATTCCTGAGAACTTGTTTTTCTCTTTTGGAGCAAGTTGAAGCGCGAGCTTCGCTTCGCGCGACTCGATCAATACTCGATCGTTCCTGACTTCCTCAACTCGAACTGGTGTTCTCGGGTAGATTGTCCGGAACGCTTCTGCAATGCAGTGCTTGGTTCCGCACGTAATCTTGGTCGGCATCGATCCGTCCTGCTGGAAGACATTGGATGCTATGTACGCGGCTCGAATGCCTACCGCTAACCCGATGCATGTTCCTCCATGTTTCTTCGCCGCCTTCGCCAGCATTTCTTTCATTTCGTCAGGGCGTAGACATCGCCGTACCAAGGATGTGAGGAGGAAACTTTCGCGCTTCATATCAATCAGTGGCGCAGGCAAGTTCCCAATCTTCTCCTGTGCTCGCGTTATTAGACCTGTGATGGCCAAGATTGGAGGAGCAGTGCGGCGCAGCGTATACTTGAGGCCGTTGGCGTCCGACGCTGTGACGACCTTAGGAATGTTTGCTATTCCGTCCCCTGCCGCCGAGAACCCTTCCAGCAACGCAACGTCCAAGTCCTGATTTCGAAGTGTCTCAGCGATCTCTTCGAACTTGGATTCAGACGACGTCTTCTTGATGACCGCCAGCTCGTTTGGTGAGGCTCCAATGACCACTCGTGCGCCTGCGTGCGCATGCCTCCATGTATCCTTACCTACCGTGTCTATTGTGAAGCCTTCCTCGTGTATGTGCTTGGCCACACCAACCTTGAAACCAAGCTCTGTCAGCTGTTTGGTCAGGTACTCCATCGTACCCGTTTTGCCAGAACCACTAGTTCCAACGAAGGCTATCATGAGGGGCTTTTTCTTACTCATCGAGGCATCCCGTGCTCAGGGAAACGGTGGCATCCAAGCCAGTCGCGGCTCCACATTCGATATTAAGATGCCCTCAAATTCCCGGTTATGAAATAGGTTCAGGCAGCATACAAATGTTATCATACAGTAAGTTCGCGCAGATAGAGTAGAGAGATTAGACAGAAAAGCGGCTGAGCCGGGCTTCTACTAGTCCATGAGAGGAAGCTAGAGCACCACATGGTCATAGCAGACTCCTTTGGGAGAATTCCACGCAAACTCAGAGTATCCGTCACGGATCGTTGCAATCTACGATGCGAGTTCTGCATGCCGAACAGCCCGGTTTGGCTTCCTCCAGACGAAATTCTAACCTATGAGGAGATACTGCGAGTCATCTCGACATGCGCCAAGATGGGCGTTCAGAAGATCAGGCTGAGCGGCGGAGAACCACTGATACGCCGTGACCTGGATAGACTCGTCCGCATGCTCAAGGACGTTCCCGGAATCAGTTTCATAGGCATGACAACGAACGGCCTCCTCCTGCCTGAGAAGGCTGCGGCTCTCAAGGAAGCAGGGCTGGACGGCGTAACGATAAGCCTCCACAGCCTAGACCCGAACAGGTATCGTGATATTACGGGTGGCGGAAGAATCGAGAATGTGCTGGCGGGGATAGAGGCAGCGAAAGAGAACGGGTTCAGAGTACTCAAGATCAATTCCGTGATTCAACGCGGATTCAACGACGACGAAATACTAGACCTAGCTTCCCTCGCATTCAACAACGACCTTACAGTCCGATTCATCGAGTTCATGCCCTTCGATGGACAAAAGTATTGGAGCATGGAGAGGGTTGTTAGTGGGGACGAGGTCATAGAGAAGATTCGTACGCGCTACAAGATTCTCCCGCTTCCGCGCGAGCCGAGCAGCACGGCCAGGGTCTACAAGTTCGTGCATGGCATGGGCGAGGTTGGCATCATCACATCCATAACCGAACCGTTCTGCTCAGATTGCGACAGGATCCGACTCGCCGCGAATGGAAAAATACTCACATGCCTGTTCGACAGATCGAGCTATGACCTGATGCCTCTTCTGAGAGGCACCGCGACCGATGAAGAGTTATCCGATTTCATAAGCTACGCAGTCTCGAAGAAAGCGCCGGGAGTTCGAACACTTCTCCAGCACTGCAACAGTCTTGAGCACGTTAGAGCGATGCATACGATTGGTGGCTGACCTGCGTCAGCGAGTATATAACAAACACAAGACCTATTCCGTTTTCCAGAAATTCACGCTACTGAAGGAGATTCAAGAGCGAATGCGCCGGTTCTCAATGGTAGACATCTCGCCAAAAGACATTGTCACTAGAGAGGCAGTGGCTGTGGGGGAGATCAAGTTGAAAGCCTCAACAATCACTCGTCTGCGGTCAGGAAAGCTCGAGAAGGGAGATGCAATCGCAGCAGCTGAAGTTGCTGCAATACAGGCCGCAAAGAACACGCCTGGACTATTGCCATTCTGCCACTCTATCCCCATAACCACAGTTCGAAACGAACACAGACTTACCAAGGACAGAGTGAAAGTAGAATCGTACGTGAAAGGCAGCGCCAAAACCGGCGTGGAAATGGAGGCTCTAACAGCCGCTGCAACATACCTTCTAACAATCTGGGACATGACAAAACAATACGAGAAAGACCAGAATGGGCAATATCCAGAAACCGCCATAACCTATCTTCGGGTAAAGAAAAAGATCAAGCGGAAATAGATGAGCAAAGTCGTCGATCTCCACAAGGCCGGAGCCCCAAAGGAACTCGGAATCTACATCATAACTTGCAGCACATCAAGATACAACGAACCAGAAACTAGCACGAAAACAGACGACATATCGGGCGATATCATCGAACAACTCGTCCTAAATGCGGGACACCGCCTGGAAGGACGCAGACTAATCCCAGACTCAAGATTGAAAATACGTTCAAGGGCAGCGCTGGCATCAAAGCAAGTCGATTCCATCATAATAACGGGTGGCACGGGACTCTTACCTTATGATATCACCATCGAAAGCATCAGACCATTTTATCAGAAGGAGATCTCTGGTTTCGGTGAACTCTTCAGGAAAATAAGCTATGACAAGATTGGGCCAGCGGCAATGCTAACTCGAGCAAGCGCCGGACTCGTGAAAGGCAAACCTTCCGTCAACATGGATTCAGAGTTCTCGGATTCAATCGAACCTGAGTATTCCTCAAGAAACAAGCACTTGCTGGCTCTTCTCATGGTCGGGGAGCCCGTGATTTCTTCTGATCGATTCGTAGGCGCGCTCTATCCTTCTCTTCGTGTCATGAACGTCTAGCTGCATAACGGTCGATGCTGGTCCACACCTTGGCCGATACTTAAGTCAGGAAGGGAATCGGACATATTGTTTGGAGCCGGGGATGGGAATTGAACCCACCTCAGCGATGAATTGCGTCTATACTGCGGGTTGCGGCAAGCTTTCTGG
>MEMY01000035.1:6754-8931 GCA_001768965.1 archaeon RBG_16_50_20
GCCGCCTGAACCGTTCGGCCTTCGGTGACCCCATGGCATCCAGTGGTCAACCCCGGCATCTTCCCCCGGCAACGAACCGTTCATACATAAAGCTCTAATCAAGGTTTCCGATTGTGTGTTTAGGTTTTCTTATCGCAGGGAAACGTGAGTTCGTCTTGCATTGAGTTGGAGTGGATTCAGGTGGTTGAGGAAATGTACGGAGTGGTTCGGTGGTGGAGAATTGGTTGCCAATCGTAATTATGCGCACAGATATCGGGGCAGCTGTTTCTTCTTTGTGTGTTGGTCAGAGCTTTTGTCTTAGGGCACGTTCTCGTCTACCTTTCGCTGTCAGACTATAGCTGAAAGGTGCGATGAGATCTCTATCGACTAGGAATCCTACGGCTTGTTGAACCAGTTCGTATGGGGCTTCCTTCTCAAAGGTCTTGTACAAGACGGCGACGGGAATATTCAATCGCCCTCGTTTCTCCTCCTCTTCATGAAGGAAATCAAGAATCATTTCGGCCAGCCTCTTAACCTCCACCATCACTTGCTATCCTCCCAATGTAGCCAGAGTGAACTATACTGTGCTCACCGAATCAGTTAAGGTTCTTTATGACTTTTCGAAAGACTCGAAAAGGCGTTACGTGCATGGGGGAAAGAGCTCCACGTACATATTATGTCTGGGTCCGAGTGACGGTAGTCATCTTATTACAAAAGGATGGCCAGATGCACTAGAAGTGAGACTATGTTATCGGCTTCAGAGATTCAATATCTGAAGAGCCAACATCTTGCGCGGATGGCGACCGCATCTGCAAAAGGAGAGCCTGAAGTTTCGCCTGTTGCGTTTGAATACGGTGGGAAGTATTTCTACGTCGGAAGTCATGATCAGTCAAAATTTTTGTTAGAACTCGAAGGTACAAGAACATCAAGAACGGGAACACAAGAGTCTCCCTAGTGATAGACGACTTGGAGTCTGTAGAACCATGGAAACCTCGCGGGATCAAAGTCCGCGGAACAGCCGAGGTCGTAGAGCATGAAGGAATCTTCGGAAAAGGAAGTTATCTACGCATTACTCCGCAAGTTTCCATAAGCTGGGGAATTGAAGCCATGAAAGAGGGTCAGTGGTACTCGAAGAAGCTCCACTGAAATCGTGTCAGCAGATTCCTACCGCTTGGGCATTCAGAGCAGGTGGCCAGCAATTAAGGTAAGAAACACAAGAGAGCTGGAATAATGTCATTGGAAGAAAAACTGAGTTCAATTTCCGTTGCCCGCACCACTAGACCCACCCACACACGAAAAACAAGCCAGCAAAACCAAGTCGAACTCCTGCTTATCGATCGAACAGCTGTCGACAATTGCGTCATTCGAAAACGTTAACTCTCAGGTTCATTGATCATACAGAATTGAGGGTTCACTAATTTGGTTCTTGGTGAGGCCTCAGCTCCGAGGTGGGGAGCTATACAAATACCAAGAAGATGAGGAGTGATACCGAGAAGATGCCAGTCTACTTTGGTCTATGGAAGGAGAACGCTAACCTCCCGCCCTCGCCAAACCCGGCAGACAGTGTGAAACAAGTCGAGGGATTCCTAGCGCTGATGAAAGCCCAACTGCAATCAGGCGTCGTGAAAGAAGTTCATGCTTTCCTTGAAGGTCACCGCGGCTACTTCATCACGGGGGACGTTACAGAAGAGCAGCTCTATGAGGCATTACAGATGTGGTGGCCCTTTGTCACCTTCGAACTCCATCGAACGATTCCCTTCCCAAGAGGAATAGAACTTACGCTGAGCGCAACAAAGAAACGCGCAGGGTAGGCTCGACTGCCTACTGACCTCCTTTTTTCTTCTGACAAGGGATTTTTGTGTGTGTGCGCACCATAAGACCCACACACCAACACCGGGCTGCACGGTACAATACATGACCAAGCATGCGCGAAGAGACCCCTCTTCAGAAATGAAGAGCCCCCTCTTCGCAAAACGAAGAGACCCCACTTCGCGAGGCGGCCCGAACGCTCCCGCTTGAGTTGGAATCCAAATCCGCCAGCAAGAGAGCTCTCGTGGGCTATGACGGTGCGCATACACACATTTCTACTGGACGGACAACGACGATTGGTGGGGGAAGAATCTCACGACCCTCCTCTTCGTCATCTTACTGAAGGCTTCACAACATCTAAGGCAGAAAAAAACAGGTGCTTCAAACAG
>MEMY01000036.1:0-2327 GCA_001768965.1 archaeon RBG_16_50_20
CCAGCTTTCTTCGCAGGATTTGAGGTGGCTTCTGCTCTCAGCGGTCATGTTCGTTTTTGTATTGATCTTGAGCCTGAGAAGACCTACGCAGACGTCATGAGTCTGGAGTCATTTATTCTGCCAAAGGCCTACGACGTTTCCTTCTGAGTCCTTGAAGTAGGCGGCGTGGCCCATGTCGCCAACCGCTTCCTTTCCCCTAACTACCTTCCCGCCATTCTGCTCGATCTTCTTCAGCGCTTCGTCAATGCTCTCCACGTTGATCGTTATCACGGGGCCCATGACTGGTTCCTGGCGTTCCAGCATCCCACCATTGATTGCACCCGGCTCCTTGGGCATACCTTCTTCGTTCGTAGGCACAGTGTTCAAGATTGTATACCCCATCCCAGGAAAGCTATTCATCTTCCAACCGAAAACGGTGCTGTAGAACTTCTGAGCACGCGCAATGTCATCGGCTGGGATTTCAAAATGCACAACTTTGTCCATCGTAACCTGACCTCGACATAGATCTCCGTAAAACAAGAAAAGCCTTTGTGCATGTTAGTCAAGGTCAAGGCTTAAGTGCACTTCAATGTCTGAGCCAAAAAGAGTCACGTCAAACACCACCGTTGAAATAGGTAATCTAAAGGTCACAAACAAGACAGCAAACTCCATCTTGGTTAGATCACAGTCGGCGAATTCAATTGAGGTAGTCGACTGCTGTCTCGAAGAGCAGGGAAAGTAGCCTCCGGGGTCACAAGCTTGTGGAAAGGCGCTGTAATATCGATTCATGTTGCACCATCAGCCAATCAACCCACGGTTTCCGTGAAAGAAGTCAGCGCTGTCGCCGGCAAAGGCCTTGAGGGAGATCGATACTCCCAGAAGACGGGCACTTATTCAAACAAGCCTGGTCCAGATCGCGAGATCACTCTAATTGAAATTGAGGCCATCGAGGCGCTGAAGCGCGATCACGGCATTGACTTGCAGCCAGGCGATGCCAGACGCAATATCGTAACGCGAGGCGTCCCGCTCAACCATCTCGTTGGCAAGGAGTTCACACTCGGTGGAGTAACCCTTCGCGGTGTTCGACTCTGCGAACCCTGTACACACCTCGAGGGATTGACGGAAAAAGGCGTGTTGACGGGTTTGATACACAGAGGCGGCCTTCGCGCACAAATCATCAAAGATGGAACAATTCGAGTAGGAGACGCTATACAAGAGAGGCAGTGACGATTAAGCGCGCTCCGCGGATACGTTGGATGAATGGGAGATGAAGATATCCGCAGCGGCGTCAGAGGATGACTTTCGTGAAGCCAGAACCCTGTTTCTCGAATACGCTGCCTCACTTGGATTCGATCTTTCTTTCCAGAAATTCGACGAAGAGATGGCACGTTTTCCTAGTGAATATTCCGCACCCGATGGATGCATACTCCTTGCGCAGGACGGCCCTAACGTCGCCGGGTGTGTTGCATTGAGAAAGCTCGCTGAGGGAGTGTGTGAGATGAAGAGACTATACGTGCGCCCAGCATTTCGGGAGAGGGGAATCGGCAAGGCCCTGGCGGTTGCAGTCATCGACGCAGCCCGCAATTCAGGCTACAAACGAATGCGGCTTGATACGGTACCTTCCATGCGCGAAGCCATCGCGCTCTACAGAGCTTTGGGCTTTCGTGAGACTGAGCCCTATCGCTACAACCCCGTGGAAGGAGCTCTTTTCATGGAACTCCAATTAGTGCGTAAGATTGAAATGTAGCACATTTCGGCCCGATTGCAACACACTTCTTGAGACGCCGCACAATTCGTGGCACACATCAAGTTTCGAATTGGGAGACAGAAGCAGCTCAAACAGGAGCGCACTTCGCTTTGAAAGATTGTTGAAGTCAGGTTGAGCTCTCTCTTAGCAGTTGTTAAGAGATTTCGATGATTCTTGTAGGAAGGCTTACTAGGCTTTGCCCGGAAATCTTCGACTGGCGCAGTAATTGAAGAAGCGTTCTCGGATAGACATCTACGCTGACATTCTTGAGGTGCTCAAGCGTCGGCCCGAGGGCGCTCTCGTTACGAGAATTTCGTACGGTGCAGGACTGCCTCTCGACAGGGTGAAACCTATGCTAGAAACGCTCGCGAATTTCGGATTACTATCCATTCGAACAGCAGGTGACAGTCGCTTCCACCACATAACTCGCCGAGGCTTAGAATTTCTAGACGCGTACAGAAAGCTGCAGGGTTTCATGACCTATCTCGGAACCGACCAATCCTAGATGTCTTCACGTGCTCACATTTTGTGACCACACTCCGTCATTACAGATCGTGCTCTGACCTTTTATTGCCATAGAACGAATCGGACTCTAGGTGAT
>MEMY01000036.1:2436-12232 GCA_001768965.1 archaeon RBG_16_50_20
CGACTTGGAAGACGGAACGGATCAGTACCGGACCAAGTTGAATCTTGATGTGAGCAGAGCATATATCAGACTCGCACAACCCCCGCTTTAGAGGCTAGCAAAATGCCTGATGTAACTGTCGCACGCCGATCCAAAGTCACCCTTGGTCATGTCGAAGGAGACTTGGAAGTGGAACGGGACGCAGTAGTCACTCCTGAAGGTGATGCCGTCACGGTGGATGGCAGAGTACTAACAGGCGGCGGTGTGGTTTTCGACGGCAGTCTGAAAGCCAGCGAAGTCGACGCCCGTGACTGGGACCTTGACATACGAGGCGATTTGACGGCAACGGGCGATGTGCGAGTCACTGACGCAAGTCTACACATTTCAGGCTCTCTTTCGGCTGGTTCAGTTGATGTTGATAGGCATCTCGAAGTCGGCCGCGATGTATCAGTCCAAAGCCTCGATGTCGGAAGCAGAGCTGAGATTCGAGGCGATTTGAAAGGAAAGTCGGTCGATGTGGGAGGTTCCCTACAAGTGCACGGATCCGCTGAGGTAGAATACATTGATGCTGGCGGGTCGGTCCAAGTGTCTGGGCAGGTTGCATGCGAGAGCATTGACGTTGGCGGTTCAGTCATAGTTGGAGGCGGAAAAGTTGATGGAGAGATAGATGTTGGAGGATCATTCGAATCCACTGGGCCGCTGGAATTTGAGGAAATTGATGTCGGAGGTTCGGTACGGCTTGGAGGCGACAGTGTAGGGAAACGAATTGACGTTGGTGGTGTGGTTAAAGTCAGCGGCAACCTGAAGTTCGAAGAAATAGACGTAGGCGGTACGATCGAGATCGAAGGCAACGCTGAAGGTAACGAGGTTGACATCGGCGGAGTCCTTACAGTGAAACAAAATCTGACGTTGCGCGACACACTGGAGGTAGGTGGGAAATGCAAGATCGGGGGGACCCTAAGCGCCGACCAGGTTGAGATTGGAGGTTGGGTAGAGGCGGCCGAGATCAAGGCTCGCAAAGTGGAAGTGGGAGGATCGATCGTGACAGAGAAAGGAGTCAGGGCCGAGTCAATTATCATAGGCGATCGTGGCAGAGTGAAAGGGCCGCTGATTGGTGACACTGTAGAAATCGGCGAGAAGTCTGAGGTCGAAGAGGTCTACGGGAAACGCATAGTCATCGAGGAACGAAGCAAGGTGGAACTCATACATGGCGTCGACGTGCAAATTGAAGAAGGCTGCAGAATTCTCGGCGAGGTCCTGTATTCAGGATCGCTAGACGCTGAAGAAGACGTATCCTTCGAAGTCAAGCCCCAGAAAGTATCCTCGCTCCCCAACGTTCCCGCATAGAGCTTCAGGTCGCAGCCTGACCGGGAGTTTCCTTCTTTGCCTGATCCTGAGCAGGCGTCTGACTAGGCGCCGGAGAGCCTGTGCCTGTCTGGGGAACTGTTTGTTGAGAGACAGCCTTTGTCTGAGCAGGCTGCGCTGGGGCAGTAGGTGAGCCAGCTGGAGCAGCGGGTTTTGGAGTCGCAGGTTGAGCCGGTTTCGCAACCGTAGAAGCAACTGGTTTAGCGGGAGCCACTGGCTTGGGCGGAGGTGGAGTTGGTGGGACGTATTTCGCTCCGAGATATTCGTAGAGGAGCTGAATGCCTTCTTCATTCGTGGCTATGAAAATCCAGTATGGGCCGTGTAGGTCCCGAGCGAGCTTTGCTATTCCTTCAGGCTCGAAACCTACTTTCGAAATAAGCTTCGACCAGCCATTGATCTTCTTTGTGATGACATGCGTGATCCCGTCCCAAAGCAGCTCGGAAAGCCCTCGGGGCAGTTTGGATGGGAGGCCCGCGAATGGTACCGTGCAATAGCCATGCTTCTTGACGATGTCGTCAAGCTTCGTTAGATCTAAAGGGCGATTGAACCTAACCCAAAATTGGTCGCCGCTCTGGTAGGGCACGTGCTCAACTTTTTCAACTCCATCTCTGAATCGTAGTTCATCGATCCTGCGCTCTAGCTCAGCTATCACTGTGCTCGGCCTCGATTTTGTCGAGGCTGATGAAGTCACCACTTAAAAATGGAACGTTTTCACGGTCGACTGATGCTCAGTAAGAGTGGCCGTTACTACGTGAAACTTTGTGATGTCGGTAAACCTTTGGCGCGCCGCAGTATACACATTTCATGGTTCCGAGCGGCATCGCATGATGAAATTCGTGGTGATGGATATGGTACAACCCAAATCCCATACTCATGCTGAGCGCTCTCGGGAATAATTAAGGTGGCTTGGAACACTTGGAGTGCGTGGAGAAAAATGATAATGTTCCACTTTTCTACCTAGGGCTTATCCCAAAATGGCCTCGTCGTAATGAACTTCAACTTGGCTTCGAGTAAATCCTTGTAGAATGACCTATCTTCGTCATGCATCTTGGCGAGTATCCTGCTTGCGGTTTGGGGGCCGATTCCGTATACACACTGTGCTACTACTGCACGTCTCCCATAGGATAAGACAAGGTCTGCGGAACGCCTTGCACGCGATAGTACGTCAATCTCACCTTGCTCCAAAAGCTTGGCCTTGAGCTTCTTCTCGAGAATTCGGGTGAGAAAGTCAGTTGACCATGATGAGACTGCCAGAAGCCCAGAACTGCATGATGAACATGAGGGCTTCTTTGACAATGTCTTAACCACTACCGCCTGCATTAGAGCTCCACATTCGAAACACAGCAAGTCAACAGTCATGTTGTCCAGACTATACCGCAACCGTTCGATCGTGTCCCTCTCAACCGTCTCAGGAGCAACAAGTTCAGGCACATCCAGGTGCTTGTTTAACAGGTGAAAACCAAGCGGGCTCGGGTTCTCTTCTGCCCTGAATAGTGCGACCTCAATCGACCCGTCTCGAATGCTCTTGTAGATTCCCCGGACGCGTGGATAATCAACATGGAGTAGCAGAGCTTCACGGATCGTTTCATCGTAGATGGGTGTCATTCTGAAGCGCAGACCTAACTCTCTCAGACTATCACCCGAATACATCAGCCCCCGTTTCATGGCTCCGAATCTCTCGGCGATGAATTTCATGTAGTATCCAAAGGGAAAGTGGCGGTGAAGGATTCCATTGAACATCTGTTCGAGAACGCCCTGTTCTATACCGAACAAGACAGAACGGAGTTCGTCAAGTGACAGCTCTTCAGTTGTTGTCGTCAGCTCAAGGAGGATCCGATAACCATCCGCCCACCAATTCCCAACCAATCCTTTCCTAGAAAGAAGTTCCTCGCAAATCTCACCCAGCGTATTGTTCACAGTCTCTCCGAAGGAAGCGTGAATGATCAGGAATCTGTCGAAGGCCTCTATCACGATTCGCTTTTCGGTTGGGACGGGAGCTTTCATTTTGCAGTGTTCATCCAACTCCTCAACCACTTTCCGGATCCCAAATCGCTCCGCTGGCCATCGGTGCTCCATCAAGCCTACGACCGTTGACACGTCGCTTGATCCCAGTTCTTCTGCAACTTCTGAGCGAAGTCTACCCACATGTTGAGCGAGATCGAATGGGATGGGCAGCATCTCGCCGTCCCAGCCTGGGACGGCTGCAGTTGGGTCTTCTACAGGTGTTACGTAGACGCGTGCGTCGTCTGAGATCTGTTCGATCTGCCACACCTTGCCTTTAACAATGAAGTGCAATCCTAAGCGTGCCTTAGTCATCATGAATTCCTCCCCCAGAATGCCTACCGACTGTTGGGTTGAAACATCAATGACCTGATACCTCCGTTCATCAGGGATCATCGAGAGGTTTTCGAAATAGTATTGGCGCGTTCTGCTTCCTCTAGCTAGGTGACTATTCTCGATCCTGAGGTGCCGCATTTTCTCCATGAATGAGGTTACCTTGTCAAATTCCTCTCTTGTCAACTCTCGATACGGGTAAGCGCTGCGGACAAGTTCGAATGCTTCGTCTGTCTTCACCGGGCTATCGGACTCAAGAACGGCTCCGGTAATTTGATGAGCTAGAACGTCGAGCGCCTTTTCGTGAATCTTCACCGGCTCAACGGTTTTCTCTCGGGCCTTCTGAATTGCCGCAACAGATTCGAGAATGTCCTCAGTTGATACGGCGACTATCGCTCCCTCGGAAACCCTGTCCAGCCTGTGACCCGACCGCCCGACCCTCTGAATGAGACTTGTAACTTGCCTCGGCGACATGTACTGGATCGTCAGGTCCACGTTGCCGATGTCGATTCCAAGCTCCATGGTTGATGTGCAAACGAGCGCCTTTATCCTCCCATTCTTGAAATCATTCTCAACGCGAACTCTCTCCTCTCTCGGCAAAGAACCGTGATGTACAGCCACGTTACGCTTCAGCTGATGAAATTTGGATCCGAGGGTTTCCGCGTTTGTACGGCTGTTAACGAAGATCAGCGTTGAATCGTGGTCCTCGACAAGTTCCCAGATTCTGTTTAGTCTGGCTGCGGCTTCGGGGGCGGTGTACAGGCTCTGGGCAATTACGTGGTCCTCATCTGTTGGATGAGGGAACTCAACGAAGTACTTCGCTTCCTTCGGAGGTGAAACCTGTAAAACCTCACTAGTGCTCTTTCCAGCAATGAAAGCGGCTATCTGCTCGGGATTTCCAACAGTAGCTGATAGTCCTATTCGTTGAAACTCTCGGTCAGTGATCTTCCTCAGCCTCTCAAGCCCGACTGTCAGCTGGACTCCTCGCCTATCTCCAGCGAGTTCATGTACCTCATCAATCACAACCCAACGAACATGCCGCAGATGTGTCCGCAATCTTTTCCCCGGCAATATCGCCTGCAATGTTTCGGGGGTTGTAACTAGGAAATCAGGAGGCTTGATCGATTGCTTCCTTCGCTCTTTCTGAGGCGTGTCTCCATGCCGGATCTCGACCGTGAAACCAAGTTTCTTGCTCCAGAAGTCAAGTCGTTTGAGTAGGTCGCGATTGAGCGCGCGCATGGGAGTGATGTAGATCACTGAAATCCCCTGTCGGTCCTTGATCTTCAGCAGCTGGTCGAAAATTGGAAGGAGCACAGCTTCGGTTTTTCCCGAACCTGTCGGCGCAATGAGGAGAACGTTCTTTCCGGCTATGATCTTCGGGATTGCCGCAATCTGGGGGGCTGTTGGAGTCTTGATACCGGACTCAGCTATGGTTTCTTGAACAGTTGTGGAAAGAAGTGAGAAGACCTGTTGCGACAGGGTTTCGAACCAGCCCTAGACATAGAATGAATTCATAGCGGCACTCAAAAACCTTGGAGGAAGAACCAATTCGCCGACCCCGGAGCCCGAGCGCTCAAGTGTTTTCTTTTTAAGTCGAATTCGTGGCTACCTAATCTTGGTGCTGCATATGTTCGAGTATCAAGGCGTGAAAGTAACTTGGCTTGGGCATGACGGATTCAGAATCCAAGACGGCCAAGTGATCTACATTGACCCATTCAAAATTGAGAGCGGGGGACCAAAGGCCGACATACTTCTAGTGAGTCACGAACACTTTGACCACTGCAACGTGGAGGACCTCAGTAAAGTCACGACCACGAACACGGTCGTTGTTGCTCACTCTCAATCTACGAGTGAACTGAGCAAGCTCAAAGTGAAGGAGCTGAAGATCATCAAACCGGGCGATAGAATCACCATTGGCGACGTAGGGATCGAAGCCGTCCCGGCCTACAATGTCAACAAGTTCAGGGAACCGGGTAAAGTATTCCATCCGAAAGAGGATGGAAAACTGGGATTTATCCTGGCAGTGAAGGGCGTACGAATCTATCACGCAGGCGATACGGATCATATCCCTGAGATGAAGAGTGTTCGCACCGACATTGCACTACTCCCGATCTCTGGAACGTACGTAATGACCGCGCAGGAAGCAGCGGAAGCCACTGCAACAATCAACCCGAAGGTGGTCATTCCAATGCATTTCGGCGCAATCGTCGGTAGCAAAGATGACGCGGAGAGCTTCAAGAAACTCGTCAAGTGCGAAGTCAAGATACTGGAAAAAGAGAGATAGAAGTCGCGAGCCGCATCTACCGAAACAAACTCTACTTTGGGACTGGACGTTCAGGAGGGCCAGTGTAGGTTATCTCGTTCCAATCTGGTGCCTTGTAGGGTCTATCGTTGTACATTTGCTCGTAGGCGTGGGCTATGAGGCCTGGGGTTCGGCTGACAATGAAGAATCCTTTCCCAAGACGCCAGTCGAATCCCATTTCGGATATGATCGCAGCAATGCATCCGTCCACGTTCAGGATGAGATGTTTTCGGAAGAACTCGTCCGTCAACGATTCGATTACTTGCGCTAGCTCTACATGTGGGCCTCGAAGCTGGGTTTCGCCGGCAATCTCCAGAAGCTTCACGGTGCGTGGGTCCTTGGTGTGAGTTGGATGCCCAAACCCAGGTATCTTCTCTTTTCTCTCACTATGATCTTTGATGATTTCTTGCGCGCATTCGCGTGTTGACATTTGCCTATCCTTCGCGCTCTGAATTCCATCTTGCAGCATCTTCGCGGCCTGTTCGATTGCACCTCCGTGCCAGTCTCCGATGGCCACTATGCCCGCGGATACTGCAGCTTGGAGTGGTACCCCTGACGAAGCAACGAAGAGGGTCGCGTCAACTGAAGGGGCATTGAGACTGTGCTCGAGGCAGACTGTGAGCAGCGCGTCCATCATGCGAGAGTGATTGGCAGGAGGTAGCTCTCCGCGCCAAAGCAGGTACGTCAAATCCGCATAATTGTACTTCCCAACAAGATCCATCAGGTTGTAACCGCGCACTAGGATCTTGTTTGGTTCCACCTTTGATATGGCGGTTTTCCAAAACGGTTCCGACAAGTTGCTCTCCCTCAAACCTTGGAGTACTTCGGAATATACTGAGTAGTGCCATCGGCGAGTTGCTTGGCTGTGAAGTCGGCGTACAACAGCGGGTAGTCTCTTATGCAAATCTCGGCAACTTTGCCGAAAATCATCCTTATCTCAACTTCGGCACTCGGATGGGTTCGCATCTCAATGACCCAGCGTATTGTTCTATGATTGGCTGTCCAAATGAGATTCGTGGCAATGCCGTCCGGCAAAATTCGACGTAAAGCTGAAGTCACCCTTTTCTTCTGCTCGAAGGTCATTTTGTCCCAATCAAATTGGCTTTCGAGTTCATGGTAGCGCTTCTCGATTTCCTCGACGGTTTCTGAGAATTTCTCGGAAGCTGGTTCAAGGTCCGGCGGTAACCATAAACTGATGTCGCGAGGGCGGACGTATCGCAAACTTTCCTGACTCATTGCGGTTCCTGCCCTGTGCCTAACAATTTCATGTGTGAACACTCGACTCACGTTGAGAAAGGCGAAAGTCACAGTGGCATGTTCAAGGATACTCCCGTCACCCTTCTCCAGAACATTGGTCAGATAGTCCTTGGGATTGTCGCGGATTTTCGTAACGTTAGGATTTATTCCAACTCCAAAACTCTTGTAGCAGGCGCGCCCCGCCAATTCTATTAGGAACTCGGAATCGTTCGGCTGAATTTTCCTCACTCTCTCTAACCAATCTATTGCCGTATAATGTTCTGCTAGTTGCTTAACGCCCTCTTCGTTAAGCTTCGTTTCGGCAAGCTTGATCACCAATGGCTCAATCTTGTTCAATCAAATTCACTGTTTGTTGGGATTTCGTTAGTTGAGAATGAATGGACTCGTTGCTGAATTAGCTTTCGCAAGGGAAACGACGAATCTTGTGAATGCATCCCCCATCGCATGGATCGTTGAGGTTCTTCGGGAATAAGGCTAAATTGCGGTCGGAACAGTGCACGCGGAGCAGGTGCATCGAGTAGTTTGTCTTGGACTGAAGAACGCGCCAAAGCACTTGAGGATATCAAGAAGCTTGAACCTGGCGATCGGTTGGGACTCTATGCTTCATTGATTCGAATGAATTCGGCGCTTTTTGAGAGTGTGCGCGGGTGGGACAGCTGGCTTAGGAATCCTACCTTCATCGATACTTTCACGGAGAGTGAATTGAAGGAAATCTACGCGCAGTTCAAAGATTTTTGCGTGAGGTTCTTGGAAGAGGATGTAAAATGGACTGGTAAGAAGGAGAAGACCGCTCCAGCAATGAAATCACCTAAGGCAGAGCGTTCTGAAGCCGAAAGAAGATACGCATAAATCGTTGACTTAGGACCCGCAGTTCGAGAGTGCTTATGTCATGAGCATCGCACCTTTTGTGCAGACGCCGCTTGAAGTGGCCAAGAAGATGTTGGACCTGTCGCAGGTCAGACCGGGTGAGATGCTTTACGATCTAGGGTGCGGCGATGGAAGGCTAATCATTCTTGCTGCGAAAGACATTGGAGCGAAGTCGACAGGAATAGAACTGAGAGAAGATCTCGTGGAAAGAGCGAAAACGGAGATCAAAAGATTGAACCTTGAAGACAAAGTCAAAATTGTTCAAGGAAATTTCTTTGATGTTAACATATCTGACGCGGACGTTGTCACCCTATATCTGACGTCAAGCGCGAACGAACGCTTACGCCCGAAATTGGAGGCAGAACTCAAAGCCGGCGCCCGAGTCATATCGCACGATTTCAAAGTCCCCGGATGGAAACCAAGCGCTGTCTACAACGAGCTGCTGGGTCACACCATCTACACTTATCGAGTTGGCGAGCAGCTCTAGCGCTCAATAGTCTTGCTCCCACATGACCGCAATTGCCCGCACAGCTAGTAACACGGACTTTGCAATCGCGCTTCTTGTGGTCTCAAGTGTCCTGTGGGGTGGCTCTTTCGTCAGCGTCAAGATTGGGCTCAAGTACGTAAACGCATATGACTTTGCCTTTCTCAGGATGGCGATCGCTTCAGCAATACTGGTTTCTGCTTTAGGTCTTCGTGGGGGAATGAAAGCTAGTGCCCTGAAAGAAGTCTCATTGTGGATGCTGGGACTTCTGAACGGTGTTGCATTCGCTCTACAGTATGTCGGTCTCGTTTTCACCTCGGCTGGGAAGGCTGCTTTGTTGGTGAACCTGAATATTGTCATAGTCGCGTTGTTGAGTTGGCGAGTGTTTCGAGAACGTTTTGGGCTTTCAAAGATGTTTGGGGTCGCCCTCGGAGTGACCGGAGGCGCACTGATCGCGACAAACGGCAACCTCTCAACTCTCTTTCAGGGAGAGATGTTTGGCGACCTACTCGTCTTCTCCGCGGGCCTTGTTTGGGCGTTCTTTATTGTTCTCAATAAATGGGTTCTAACGCGGGTTGAGGGGGATTCCATTCAGATTTCTGCTGTGGTGATGTTGGCGACTGCTGTCGTTCTCATGCCGTTTGCGGTAGTCTTTGGGGGGTTGAACGTTGGTGCAGTGCCAGGTCTTGGTTGGGCTTGGGTGGCCTTCACGGCAATTGTGTGCACGGCGCTGCCGTATGGTTTGTGGATTTTGGCGCTGAAGGCTGTTACAGCAACGATGGCATCTCTAGTGGCGATGCTTGAGATCGTTGCAGCCATGATTCTGTCAGGAATTCTGCTCGGGGAGACTTACAGCACTGCTACAGTCGTCGGCGCCGCGATGGTGCTTGCTTCAATTCTGGTGGTGGCGCAAAGCTGAAGCGTTTTATATCAAAACCTTGGCGTAAGCGGACCAACCGGTGTCAATGATGAAGATGGGACGACGAGCTTACACCGCCGAGTTCATCGGAACCTTCGCACTCGTATTCTTTGGATCGGTCTCCGTGACCGTGTTTACAGCTGTCCTCGGCCTCTCTTCCCCCTCAAATTCGTTCTTGGGAATCGCCCTTGCCCACGGCATGATCCTCATGGTCATGGTCTATGCCATCGGATACATTTCGGGCTGCCACATCAACCCAGCAATAACGATAACAGCAGTGGCCTTGAGG
>MEMY01000036.1:12390-12588 GCA_001768965.1 archaeon RBG_16_50_20
CAGTCGCTGTTGTGGTCGAAATGATAATCACTTTCTTCCTGATGTTCTCAGTGTACGCGGTTCTTTACACAGGGAAGGTTTCAGCCGGAGCTTCAGGAGTCCTCATTGGGATGACGTTGACGGCTGACATACTGATCGCAGGCCCACTCACAGGCGGTGCAGCAAACCCCGCCCGAGCACTCGGTCCAGCCATCGCCG
>MEMY01000036.1:12641-13478 GCA_001768965.1 archaeon RBG_16_50_20
CTCCTTGCAGGGTTCGTATACCAGTACCTTCTCTCAGAGGAACGCCCACCGAGAGCCCGAAGACAATAGGCAGTCTTTTGTTGACGAGGTCACGGCTCTATTTCTTTCCGAAGACCTCGTTGACATCAGCGACTCGATGAACTACTTCGATACGTATCCCGATTCGCCGAAGCAATTTCGGCAGTTTCCCCGTTTCGCTCCTTAGGACCGTGCTGGCAAGACGTCTGAAGGGATCTGCAGGCTGATCTAGGTGTTCAGCGCCTGCGCGAATCAGTGCGGTCCCGTTTGCTGCTGCTAGAGTTGCACTAATCACTTCGGCCCAGTGTTCCTCTCTGCCAACTTGAGCTACCTTATGGTTCAGTTCTTGGTTAAGAAGCAGCTTGTAGGGCTCGAAGCCTTCGTCGAGGAAGATGGTTTTCTTTACGCTCGGCGGGCTTACTTCGGGCGGTCGTACGCCCACGAATCTGAACGACTGCTGGAGTTCGGAAGGGTCGAATGGGATCCCTTGTAGGAACAAAATCTCTGGGGCCAGAGTTTCAGCGTGCCGTTGACCGCTGTATGCATTGTATACAGTATTTGCGATCATCGAAAAGCTTGCGCGCAAAGTTCTGAGCATTTCCTCATCTTCCTCTGAGTAAACCTGGATAGTTCGCATCGCTTCACGATAGTTGCGCTCTGACGGTGAGAACTCAAACAGCAATTCGAGGGCTTGTTTAATGATATCCAACGCGGAGTACTTGGTCATAGCTTTCTGTGGGACTCTGAACCTTTTCAAGTTCAGTTGGAGAAGTGAGTCGACGGCATGTCGCATATTCCTGATGAGCAAAGCGTCGAATG
>MEMY01000037.1:0-1128 GCA_001768965.1 archaeon RBG_16_50_20
AGCCTCCGATTGAAGAAAGTGCGTAGCATCTCCGGTGTGAACGTAATTGGTGTAATGAGTTCGCCTCGCGGATGTCCACATGGCCGCTGCGTCTTCTGCCCAGTGGAGAAAGGGTTTCCGATGAGTTACACATCGGGAGAACCAGCAGCAATGCGAGGCATGCAGAATGGATATGATGCATTCAAGCAGATATCAAGTAGATTGAGCCAACTGAGAGCCATTGGGCATGAGCCCTCAAAGGTCGAACTTGTAATTCAAGGTGGCACTTTCTTGGCGGCTCCCATTCAATATCAAGAGCATTTCGTGAAGCGGTGTCTCGATGCGATTAACTGCGTTGATTCAGAATCGCTCGATGTGGCGAAGAAACTAGCCGAAACCAGCGAAGTACGGAATGTCGGCTTGACGATTGAGACGAAGCCCGATTGGTGCAAACAGCCCCACGTCGATCAGATGCTGAGGTTTGGGGCAACCCGTGTCGAAATCGGCGTTCAAGTGATCGACGACAGGATATACACGCTCACCAATCGCGGCCACACTGTAGATGATGTTGTCGAGGCGTTTCAGGTCAGCAGGGACGCGGGCTTCAAGATAGTCGCACATATGATGCCCGGTTTACCTGGCTCAAGCTTCGAACACGACATCGAATCATTTAGACTTCTATTCCAAGACCCGCGCTTCCGCCCTGACATGCTGAAGATCTATCCATGCCTAGTCATGGAAGGAACCGAGCTGTACGAATGGTGGAAGAAAGGCCTCTATGAACCATACGACACGGAGAAAGCAGCAGAGCTAATCGCGCTCGTCAAGGAATTTGTTCCACCCTGGGTCAGAATAATGCGTGTTCACAGAGAATTCCCTGCTCAGCTGATCACGGCCGGTGTGAAAAGCGGAAACCTTCGAGAGCTGGCTCTCGGAAAATTGAGAGAAAGGGGCAAGAAGTGTCGCTGTATTCGCTGTCGTGAAATCGGCCACCGAACTCTCAAAGAGAAGATCGCAGTCAGTCCTAATGAAGTTCAGCCGATGATGTTGGAATATGAAGCTTCTGAAGGAAAGGAAGTCTTCATTTCTTATGAAGAGCCCGAGACAGATGCTATGATAGCCTACATTCGATTGAGGCTTCCCTCCTCA
>MEMY01000037.1:1285-3485 GCA_001768965.1 archaeon RBG_16_50_20
GCTTATGCGAAGAACGCAGGCTCAAAGAGAATCCTAGTCCTCAGCGCTTTAGGGACAAAAGCCTACTACGGAAAGTTAGGATATGATTCCGTCGGTCCTTACATGGGGAAAAGCCTGAACTGAATCGGCTCGAGAAACAAGTAACGTCTTAAGGGTAACTCCACTTCTCTGTTTCAAATCCGAGAGGTAGTTAGAATTGTCAGAGAACGACCTTTCAGGTTATGCTGGCATTTCCCGAGAGATCTTGAACGCTGCGGGCGCGAAGATCGGAGATCGAATTCGCATCGAGCTCAAACGCGAAACGAGACAGGAGGTCGTCGAAGGACTTCTCATCCCCCGTTTCAGGACTCGGAGGGATGAATACGTTGTTGTGAAACTCAAAACCGGATACAACGTAGGAGTGAAAATTGATTCAGCAACAAAGATCAGCATCGTTGGCAAAGGAGCAGAACCTCACTTCACCCGACCAGCCCCGCCACCTCGAACTGCAGGTCTTCCGAAAGTGTCGATTATCAGTACGGGCGGAACCATAGCCAGCAAAGTGGACTACAGAACGGGCGCCGTAAAACCTGCACTGGATGCTGAGGATCTCTACAGCGTCGTCCCAGAGCTCGCTGGAGTTGCCGAGATTAAGGCGAAGATTCTATTCAGCATATTCAGCGAGAACATTGGACCTCAACTTTGGCCAAAGATCGTGGAAGCTGTAGCGGAAGAGGTTCGCGCCGGAGCAGATGGAGTAATAATCGCTCACGGAACCGACACTTTGGGCTACACCGCAGCCGCCTTGAGCTTCGCGCTGAAGGGCATACCTGTGCCGGTCGTTCTAGTAGGCTCACAGCGATCGTCGGACCGGCCAAGTTCTGATGCCGCTACGAACTTGCTGTCATCTGCGGCAATTGCGGGAAATGCTCCCTTCGCCGAGGTCGTTGTTGCGATGCACGATTGGATTTCTGATGAAAAGGTCGTAGTTCATAGGGGAACACGGGTTAGGAAATGCCATACGAGCAGGAGAGACGCTTTCAGAAGCGTGAACGCCAGACCGCTCGCGTATTACGATCTTCTGCACAGCTCATTGCAGCTCAACGCTGAGAAATATGCGCAAAGACGCAAGGGATCGGAATGGAGCCCTAAGCCTCAGTTCGATCCAAATGTGGCTCTCATAAGATTCTATCCAGGTCTCTCTGTAGGAATCATTGACTGGGCCATGGCTACGGGCTACAAAGGAATAGTGTTGGAGGGATCCGGTCTTGGACATGTGGGTGAATCTCTGTTCCCTGCGTTGGAAAGAGCAGTAGACGAGGGCATTGTTGTTGTCATGTGTTCGCAATGTATCTGGGGAACCGTTCACATGGATGTTTACTCGACCGGGAGGGATCTCCAGCGGATTGGGGTCATTCCGATGGGCGACATGCTCTCCGAAACCGCACTCGCCAAGATGATGTGGGCCTTCGGACAGGAGAAGGATCCGGAGAAGGTGAAGGAGATTATGGTTACGAATATTGCAGACGAATTCTCGGAGAGGCGTGTTGTAGAGGCCTTCGAGGAATGAACGATCAAAACGCAACACCTCCCAGAATTAAGGTCGGGCTGGAAATTCATCGTCAACTTGACACTGAGCATAAATTGTTCTGCGGCTGTCCGACCGATTTCGCGGAGTCTGAGCCCGAAGAGAAATTTCTGCGTAGATTGAGGCCCACTCAAAGTGAGCTTGGTCAAGTTGACCAGGCTGCCCTTTTCGAGTTTCACCGCGGAAAAAGCATCATCTACGAATCGGATCATCTCACCTCATGTCTCGTAGAAATGGATGAGGAACCTCCAGGGAAACTGAACGAGGAGGCTGTGGAAATCTGCCTCACCGCAGCTCTCTTCGTGAAAGCCAAACCGGTCGATGAGATACATGTGATGCGCAAGGTTGTGATCGATGGTTCGAACACCACGGGTTTCCAGCGAACCGCGGTAGTTGCCATGGACGGAATGCTCAGGGTCGATGACAAGGAGATTCCAGTTACTCAGATCTCACTTGAGGAAGATGCGGCACGCAAAACAACCCAGACACGCGAACTAGGTGGGTACAGAATAGATCGTCTGGGCGTTCCATTAATCGAGGTCACGACAGGACCTGTTCTGGAATCTCCCAGCGAAGTCGAAAAAGTCGCTCTAGCAATCGGGACCACCCTCAGAGCCACACGAAAGGTGAAAC
>MEMY01000037.1:3616-8576 GCA_001768965.1 archaeon RBG_16_50_20
CTACTCCAGATCAAGGAGGAGCTTGGCAAACGAAACGTCAAACCCGAATCTATCGAAAGAAAGTACACTGATCTTTCGGACATCTTCTCCAACACCAAGGCACGAGTCCTGAAAGAGGCCATCTCGAAGAAGGGCACCGTGCTGGCGGTGAAACTTCCGGGCTTTGGCGGACTCCTGGGTAGGGAGTTGTCGCCTGGGCTTCGGCTTGGAACCGAACTCTCGAACAGAGCATCATTCTGGGCGGGCGTTGGCGGCATTTTCCACACAGACGAACTGCCCAGCTACGGGATTACTGAGGAGGAAGTGAAACGCGCCAAAGAACGAATGAACTCAGAACCCCAGGACGCATTGGTCTTGGTCGCCGACGATGAGCCGAGGGCAAAAGACGCGCTCGACGCGGTTGTTGAGCGTGCGCAAGAGGCGCTTGCAGGTATCCCAGAGGAGACGCGAACGGCTATGCCCGATGGAACTACTCGCTACATGAGGCCGAGGCCAGGTGCTGCTCGGATGTATCCTGAAACCGATGTACCACCCACACCCGTAACAACGGAATTGATGGCGAAACTAAAACGCGATCTGCCCGAAACACCAGAGCACGAAGCCAAGCGGCATATGGAGCGCTTCTCACTCAACGAGAAACTTGCGAAACAACTCGTCGATTCTGACTACCTCAAACTTTTTGAAGTCATCGCAGCGTCCAGCAAGGTTCAAACTTCCTTCATCGCGACCGCGCTAACAGAGATTTGCAAGAGCCTAGAGCGTGAAGGCTTCCCGATTCACGATGTTCCCGATGATAAGATCGAGGCTATCTTCAGATTGGTCGATCAAGGAGCAATGGCCAAAGAGGCGATTGCCGACCTGCTGAAGTGGCAGACGAAACATCTCAACCTTGACCCGAAAGAGGGCCTTACTGAGCTTGGCTTGCACATGATAACAGAAAGAGAGTTGGAACAAGTGATTGATCGGCACATCGAGAAAAACAGGAAGCTGGTGCAGGAAAAAGGGTCAGCCGCATTCGCTTCCTTGATGGGCTCCGTAATGTCCGAGGTCAGGGGATCAATCGAAGCGAAGGTCGTCAGTGAGAAGCTGAAGGCGAAATTGGCAGACGCTGTGAAGAAGTAAACGAGTCTCCTCCCTATTCGAGGAACTCCACGTCGTCAACCAAGCCGTCACTGTTCACATCCAAACCTGTTACGACGCTAGCGACAACGTTTCGGTTCATTGAGTTGCCGCTTGCGATCTGGTCGGTATTCTTGATGAAAGCTAAGACTGCGGCTCGAGTTCCCAGGTAGCTATTTCCGGCGATCACCAGAACCCGCGAATCCTGGTTCATCGGATTGACTATCATCTGGATGGCTCCCTCATCTTCACCAGAATAGGTTTTGCCGGATATTCTGGATACCATCATGTTGTGTCCCGTCAGCTCGTATTTGACGGGCAGTCCTTCATTGACCATCAACGTTACCGTGTTCACGCGGGGCCCTCCAACGAGGATTAGGTTTCGCATCAGCTCTTGCTGCGAGACTTCTGTGTCAAGTCGTACGACGCTTTCCCTCGTCATGGGGAGCAGCGACCCTAGGAAAAGCGCCAGGTCAGTGGCTCTATCGCCACACCTCGCGCGACTGCGAAAGATTCCATGTGTATCGGGACTCCCAAGAACAATGTGGCCGTTCAGCTGTCCTTGTGATATGAAAGGGTCGAGAAGTTTCGATGCGGACTCCGTGAGCTGCTGTTGTGATGGCTGTGCGCCCCTAACGGGGTTGCTTGGAATGACCGCGATAGCCTTCTGCTCGGCCTTGTAGTATTTCGCCATCGCTCCCCTTTTCTTAACCGTCTTCTCGAGCCTGATGAATCCCGATTTCTCTAGCTCCCTTAGGTGATAGCAGATTACCTGCTCGCTCCTCCCGAACGCCTTCGATAGATCCTTTGCGCACTTCTCCTCAGTAGTGAGTTCGGTTAGGATCCTCCATCTCATCGGCTGGAGAACTGATTGTGCAATTTTCGGGTCGGAGAAGATCCGGGCTGGAATCAGTTGGCTGGTCCGTCTTTCCTTCATAACCAGGTATGACATGAATTCTCGCAGCAATGTTAGGTAGACGATTAATAAAGTCGCGTTTTGACTATTCTAGGGGATTTTGACCATTCCCAGCATTATGTGTGCGTAGCGCTCCATGACACTACTCGATCGATCAAAACTCAATCCTCGGAATGCTTATCACAGATCAGACGAGTCGTCGGCGAATTCCGACTACAGCAGATATGGTGAGTCGCATGTGTGGAATAGCAGCTAGTGTACTGAAGAACGGAGACGTCGGGCCAGTACTCTTTGACTGCCTGAAAAAGCTCGAGTACCGAGGCTATGATTCGGTTGGAGAAGCTTCCATAATCGACGGCAAGATTATCGTCAAGAAAGACAAAGGGAAGATCTCTGAAGTCGAGAGAGAACTTCACATTAGCGACCTGCGCGGCAACGTGGGAATTGGACACACCCGTTGGGCAACCCATGGAGCACCCTCACGAGAGAATGCACATCCACACACCGACTGCACAGACACTGTGGCGGTTGTTCACAATGGAATAGTCGAGAACTTCATGCAGCTCAAACAGGAGCTGGAAGCAAAGGGTCACAAATTCAAATCCAGGACCGACACAGAAGTCGTAGCACATCTCGTTGAAGAGAACCTTCGAAACGGAAGAAGTTTTGCGGAAGCGGTACGTCTAGCCGCTAACAAACTCACGGGCGCTTATGCTCTGGCGTTCATCTGCACATCTGAGCCCGACAAGGTCGTATGTGTTCGCAAGGAGAGCCCGCTTGTGATTGGGACGGCTGCCAACGGAAACTTCTGCGCCTCTGACATCCCCGCATTCCTATCGCGAACAAACCAAGCCATTTTGCTGGAAGATAACGAGATGGCAATCCTCACAGCGGATCAGGTCAGAATAGTCCAAATAGAAACTGGTGAAGCGGTTAATCGGAAGCCCTTCACCGTCGAATGGAGTATCGAGACTGCACTCAAAACGGGATTTCCACACTTCATGCTGAAAGAGATTCACGAGCAACCGATGACCGTTCGAAACGCCCTTCGAACTCATCCGATCTACATGGATCTCATGGCGTCAGCAATTAACAAAGCCAAGAAGGTCTTTCTTGTCGCCTGCGGAACTTCATATCACGCTTGCTTGGGCGGCGCCTACGCATTTTCAAACCTTGCCAAGGCTGAGGTGACTCCAGTGGTTGCCTCCGAATTCATCGACGGTCACGGAGCACTCGTCGATGGGGACACCGTCGTACTCGTCGTGAGCCAGTCCGGGGAGACCGCGGATACGTTGAGCGCTGTGAGAGGGGCGAAAGATCGGGGGGCCACAATTCTGGGAATTAGCAACACCATGGGTTCAACCCTGACCAGACTTTCAGATGTCTACATAGGTCAAAACTCAGGTCCGGAAATGGGCGTGGCTGCAACAAAGACATTTACCGCGCAGCTTTCGGTTCTCATCAAACTCGCCGTGGTGCTGGCACGCAAAAGAGAATTCTTGCGCAAAAGTGAACTTGAGACCATAGAAGCCGGTTTCCAGCAACTGCCCAATTGGATCTCAACGGTTCTCTCAACCCAACAAGATTCCGTCAGGCGCATCGTAGAGAGGTATTCCGACCGCTCTAGTCTCTGCTTTCTGGGGAGGGGGATGAGCGTTGCAACTGCGCTAGAAGGGCGACTGAAGTTGCTTGAACTCTCCTATCTTCCAGCAATTGCCTATCCTGCCGGCGAATCGAAGCATGGGTTCATCTCCGTTGTTGAAGAAGGATATCCTGTGATCTTTGTTGCACCGAGAGACGAATCATATTCGAAGATTATCGGAAACGTCATGGAGATGAAAGCCCGAGGCGCGAAGATTATCAGCATTGTAGACGAGAAGGACGGGGAAGTTGCACGATTATCAGACGATGTAATCGTGGTTCCACCGGGTGTCCCATCTATGCTAACTCCGATCGTGTTCGTATTGCCGCTGCAACTCTTCGCCTATTACATGTCTGTCGGAAAAGGGTACGATCCGGATTTTCCGCGAAACCTGGCTAAGTCAGTCACAGTCCACTAACTCCGAGAACAACTTAACTACTGGTTATGTGCGACACTCGCAGAAGAGAGTGCAGATTTGTCTGAACAAGTCCAGGTGATACTCGACACTATGTCCAAGACCCTGTCACTTGTGACTGAGGCTGAGAAAGCGCAAGGTTCAGACGAGTCATCTTTCAAACTTCTCCTATGGAAGGCAGCCGCAGAAGCAGAATTCTTGACCTTTCAGATCTCAACCACCTACGGCCTAGCTGACTATGATCTTGGGGAAAAGGGCGAGGAAAACATTGATCCCGCTAATCCCCTAGAAGCGGCCCGATCGGCGCTGGAAGAGGCTAAGTCGTCGTTGAAGTCGGATCCCAAAGAGGCATACCGAGCTTCTCGAAAGGCAGTGTCGATTCTGCGAACCACTTATGCCGACATCGATAAGCCGTCGAAACAGCGAGTCGTTTCCTCACCAAGAAATGAGTAGAAACTCTATTATAAGTAGGTCATTCCTGTTGCCTCGAGTAAAAAGATGACTGAGTCAACGCCCTCCCAGCGAACGACCGTCACACTCGCAGGCGCAGGTGTATTCGCCGCACTAGCCGCGCTCCTGACACTCGCAAAGGTAGAGATACCCTTTCCTCTGATCCCATATCTCAAAATAGACTTCGCAGAGATCCCGATCCTAATCGCCTTCTTCCTCTTCGGTCCCGTGGCAGCGGTCATGTCCGCTGTAATTCACTGGTTATTCCTCAACGTGCAAGGAAGCGACGCCCCCCTAGGTCCAATGCTGAAGTTCACCGCAGAAATTTCAACACTCGGCGGCTTCTGGATAGGAAACCAAGTTTATCGCCACCTCAAAGGCGTAAAACCACACCCTACGCTCGCCCTATCAATGATGC
>MEMY01000037.1:8836-9010 GCA_001768965.1 archaeon RBG_16_50_20
TTCAAACACATAACCTCAGTTGAAGCATGGCTTGCACGCAACATGCGCGCGTGACTGATGTTGTGCGACTCGGAAGCGATTGAATTCCTAACGTGAAACGCAGAGATTTCGACGGGAGAATGTATTTTCAGTCTGCCCGTCGAATGCCATCACAGCGCCGGCTGAAGGGCGCTC
>MEMY01000037.1:9271-9391 GCA_001768965.1 archaeon RBG_16_50_20
ACGTGTGAAAGCTCTTATCGCCAACTCGGCTGACAAAACGAAGAGAATTGATGTGGAGTGTCTAGTTGATACTGGGGCAATCTACACAATGATTCCAAGAAACTTGCTTGAAAAAGTCGG
>MEMY01000038.1:0-1027 GCA_001768965.1 archaeon RBG_16_50_20
AAGAGTTCCCGCTCGACATTTCCTACATGGCCGTGATAGGGACCGTGAGAAGGCTGAAGGAGGCTTACTGGTTCAGAGCCGGATACTTGGACCAGACGGGTGTTGGTGAGGGACCATACGAGCAGATTAAGGAATTCATGCCAGCAATGAAGGGCATCACCCTAACCGCACCAGTGAAAGGGGACATCTTGGGTAGACTGAAACTCAACATGGAACAACACAGACTCACACTCCCAAGAGACAACTCAACTCTCCTAGTACAGATCACCGCGCAACAATGCGAACCTACAAAATCTGGAACATTGAAGTTCAGACACCCAACTGGAGCACACGACGATTGTTTATGGGCATTAGCCCTAGCAGTGTACGCCGCACACGAACCACCATTCCCAAGACTCTCGCGGCTGCATGCAAAGTGGGTTGAATAGGCCCGTACAGGCCTGCTGCCTAAGTACACGTAAACACGCTCTCTACCGATCAAGATGGCGCATAAGACTCTCACGATATCTGAAGATGCGTATGCTGCGCTGGCTGGATTGAAAGCTCGCGGAGAGTCATTCACAGATGTCATCCTGCGGCTCACGGCGAAAACCCGAAAGGGCACCTTGCTCGACTATGTACGCACAATGAAACCAGACGAGGAATTCGCTAAGGGCCTAGAAGAGATTGTCAAGCGAAGAGAACGAGCTCATATCAGGAACGTTCCAGGAAAAGTTGACTGGCACTCGATGAGAGGTGTACTGAAGGGTACGAAGGGCAGCTCTGTACAGTTGCAACATAAGATCTGGTCGAAGGATGAAATCAAGAGAACTCGGCCGAGACTTCGAGGAGTAACATCGGAGACCATTGTTAGGCAGATGAGGAACGAACGCCATGGCGGAAACATCTCCAGACGCAAGCGCACCCGTCGGGCGGTGCGTACAAGAGCTAGGTACAACCGCGGTTGACGTCCTTTTCGACAGGGCCTCTTAAGATTCTCTTAGAGTTGCGACCTCTGCGTGGGACATCGGAGAAGCGTAGAGGTTTT
>MEMY01000038.1:1045-3612 GCA_001768965.1 archaeon RBG_16_50_20
GGGTGCTGACGGAGCATGAATTTCATGTTGCGATTCATGGCCTGACAAGCGCATTCACAAAGCTCATAGGAGGTGCGACACTGCAGATTTACCCTGTCCGCGCATCTTTGCTCGCGGAAATCTTGCCTATCGCTCCCACTCGACACCTACATCAGGGAAATAGAATCGGGTGTGACGAGGGTCACGAACTCGCGGTGAGTTTCGCCACTTGCTCAAGAAGACCGATTTTCTTTGCGTTCCAGATCTCAAGTCCCATGATTTCCTTGTTTTCGTCAAGTTCTAGGATGATGTTCGGGGTGGATTCTATGACTTCGTGGCTTGGCCCGTCTCTGAAGGCAAAATAGAGAATGTCCTGTTCCTTGTCATAGTGAACCTTCATCCAGTCTTCCTCCAAGCACTCCGTGTAATCTTTGACAATATCAGCTTCTCAAGTTTACGCGCATAGAAGACTGTTATAACCTTGATGTCCGCGTTGACCTTACGATAGATGACAACGAGAGACCTCCCTTTCACAGGACCAACAGCCACTTCCGCATCGTGCTCAATGTCAACAAATCTCTGTTTTGACTCACCAATGAGTTTCCCCACTTCCTTTTTCGATACTCTACGGAAAGACAGCTTCTCTTCCTCATGAGCAGAATATTCGACAGCCAAAGAGATCGCTAGGACTGAGACAGATGGTTTAGCTATTTGATTTGAGGAGGTTGAAGTTCAGTCACCCACCCGGAACACACGACGATTGCCTGTGGTCCCTAGCCCTAGCAGTGTACGCAGCCCAGGAGCCGCCTTTCCCAAAGCGCACGCGACCACACGCACTCTGGGTCGAATGAACCAGTCTCGTGACTTTCCAGTCTTCAGGATCTCGCCAACTAATTTCAGCACTGTAGGCTAAACGCTATCAGCCTCAACGATCAAACAAACCCCCAGCCCTTGCTACAACCTCGCGTTCAGACCCTACAGACCCCACCACGTTTCGTCCGGGATTTTGTGCAAGCGCCATTCCAAGAAGAGAGCAGCGTTATACACATACATGCACTGAATCCATATGGCTGACAAGACGATAACGATACCTGAGGAAGACTACCGGTCATTGGCGAAATCAAAGTCAGACACAAAGCCCTTCACTGAAGCAATTCCTCGCCCAACTTCAAAGAGGGGCAGCGCTCGTTCCCTACTCGAATTGCTGGAGAGGCTCCCCGATAGCGAAGACTTGGCAAGAAACGTCGAGGTTGCGATGAAAAGAATACGTAGGGCTAAGCGACACCGACCACTTCGGCAGAGTTCCCGGACTGATTGTTGAGAAGCGGTAGCAGGAATTAACCCCACCGTACAATTAGAGGCAAGAGATCCTCGCAGGCACAGACGTCGAGCAGATAGAGCATGAATAACTAGCGTTTCCCCGCATGCGCAAGCTCCTTGAGCTTTTTCTGTAAAGCTGCAACCTCTTCCGAATTCAGGCCGTCGATGAGCTCCTCAATCTGCAGCACAAACTGCTTCGTTTGCTGCATGAGGTCTGTGAGGTTGACTTCGAGCTCCCTGCTGTAGTACTGGACATCCACCCTATCGTCTTTCGACTGCCTAAGCTCGCGGACAAGGTGATGGTATTCCACAGTGCTGAACAGATAGCCGAAGAGGGCAATGGTGCAGTCGTGGATCTCGCTCTTCACCCCGATCTTCGAGAGCAGCGCATACACGGCAAAATACTTCGCATAGTAACTCGCGGACACCGTCCACTCCTCGATACCGGCCTGTGCGTTCACCTCCATCGACCTGAGGGACATTGCGTGATTTCTCCAGATACGCCTTCGCGAGATTGTTAGACGGCACGGCAAGCGTATTCCCCGCTCCTGCCTCAGGCACCACTTCAGGTATCGCTTATCGTCTCGCATAGTATCGCCACATAAGATCGCAGAAATCATCCACTCCTCTCAACACGATATGGCTCGAAACAACTTCCCTGACCAGCGGATCGCTCTCTTGTATCCCTCTCAGGAATTGCGCCTTGCTGCCGAACTTGACGCTTATTTCCCTACCAACCATGTCGCCGATCTCTCGGACGACATCCCTAGCCGTAGCGCCGCGCTTCTTCCCGTCCATGACAAAGAGGTCGACATCGCTTTGCTTTGTCAGCTCCCCTTTTGCGAAACTGCCGAAGAGTATCAGAGTGCCGTCTATGCGACCCGCAATCTCGCCCACGATTTTCTTCACCAAGAAGTTCCTGCTCAGATAACTAACGGAGGCATAAGTTTCGGCAAGCATGAGATAGTACCTAGCGATCGGATTCCCGACATTAACAGCGTATTCCTTGTTCCTTCCCTTGAGGACGCTTGAGAGGATGTTCAGCCGTTCCAGTCGCTTGAGCTGCAGCTGGACCGCCTTCACGTCGACCTTCGTCTCCCTCGCTATCTTCCTGAGGTGCATGGATCTCCCGTAGTCGCTCCTGTAAAGGCCGAGGATCTTGAGCGTCGTCTGGTTGATGTTGTATTCTTCCATCATATGTTGTATTTATACAACAGTTGACTTAAACTTTGCGAAAATTCGTTCTCACTTGGCCACCCAGCCGGAAC
>MEMY01000038.1:4199-5628 GCA_001768965.1 archaeon RBG_16_50_20
CGACCGTACTTGTCCGATGTTCTTCTGAAGAAGGTGGATCCTAAGCTTTATGCTCGCCTTAAGGCTGAGGCGGCGTCTGAGAGTAAGAGTGTGGGCGCGGTTTTCAATGAGGCTGTCAAGGTGTGGCTTGCCACTAGAGCAGCTAGGGACGAGGAGCGGGAGCAGAACGTCGAGGTTTACCTGAAGATCAAAAAGAGAATCTCACGATATCCAAACGACTACTTCGTCATTGCCAGAGGCACTTACTTGGGACATTTTCCCTCATTGTCCAAGGCCTTCAGGAAATTGAAGGAGAATCGAGCGACGAAGGCCCTTGTCGTTCACTACCAGCCCTCTGGTGAATGGCTTGGTGGATCGCTTGAAGCTTAGAGAATGCTTCGAATCCCCAGATTGGGGCTACGTAATAGAAGCCAGCATACTGAACCCGCTTCATGATCAGCGATTTCCCGAGAGAGGGAGAGCCATCTTCAAAGTTGATACAGGATTCAATGGCCCAATGATGGTTACCAACGACATCTTCGAACTGCTCCGCCTTTCAGACATTGAAGTTCCGGAAGATATGAGGCCCTCGTACATGACGCTGGCAGGGGCGCTGACCATGAGGTCTGCACCCGGGGTACTGGAAATTGCAGGCAAACGGATCGAAACGGATATTCTCACCACGTTCGCAGCACCAAGCCGTATGCTGCTCGGATTCCAAGTACTCAAACAGTTGAATCTCGCGCTCCTAAGAAATCGGACATGCTTCTTGGAGGTTGCGCAAAGGAGCTAAGACGAGTCTCCGGATCTAACACCCACGATAGAATTGTGTGGTAAGAACCCACCCTTTCTTGGTGGGCGACGGAACCGTTTCGTGAATTCTAGTATGAGAACTCACAGCGACTTCAACAAGCATTATAGTAAGAATGTTCTTACTTGTTCATGATGAGAGTTGCGAGCAGCGACGACCAGAGTTTCTTCGAAGGGCCAGGTTGTGATTCCTGAGGATGTGAGAAAAGCAGCCGGGGTGCATGAGGGAGAGAATTTGCTCGTTGTTGCAATAGGGGATACAATAGTCATGAAGAAACTCTCCGCCGTGACTTTCGAGGAAGTGACCAAACCTATCTGGCGAACCGTGAGAGCGATGGGACTTTCAGGAGAAGAACTCGACGAACTCATCGAAGAAGCAAAGACCCAAGCTCGTTCTGGACACTAACGTCTGGGTTTCAGCTTTCTTAGCCAAAGGCCCGCCGTCAAGAGTCGTTCAAATGACGGAGGACAAACTTGTTCAAGTCTTCACATCGCTCGACATTCTACAGGAAATCAACCGCGCCTTAGCATACCAAAAGATAGTTGGAATCCTAAGGCGAAGTCAGACTGAACGAGCTCCATCATGGCCACGATCGTTAGCCTATGCTCAGTCATAGATGTGAAAGCAAAGATCCACATG
>MEMY01000038.1:5672-6114 GCA_001768965.1 archaeon RBG_16_50_20
GGAAGCGGGTGCGCATTTCATAGTTACAGGCGACCGCCATCTCCTCAAACTGGGACAGTACAGAAAGGCCATGATACTCACACCGTCCAAGTTCCTTGAGACCCAAAAGGCCACTGAAGAGGAAATGAGAAAAGCTGCTCAAGGGATTGACAGGCTTCGGTCATCGGACAGGAGACGCGGCTGGAGTGGAGCCAAGGAGATACGACGGTGGCGGGACGCAACCAAATCGCCATAGACTCCTCGGTCGCTGTGAAATAGTTCAGTGAAGAAGAAAAAACAGCCGAAGCACTCGCACTCAGGAACGCTCACGTCGAAGGACAGCTGACACTCCTGACGACACCCCTTCTCCGATGCGAAGTCGCCAACGCGCTTCGCTACAAACCAGATTAGGATACAGAAAGATTTACCGATGCCATGAACCACCTCCTCAGGCTGCATCTTG
>MEMY01000038.1:6266-6429 GCA_001768965.1 archaeon RBG_16_50_20
ATCAAACCTAAGAACTACCCCATTGAACTCCTAGAATCGAACGACCATTACCGAGTTCGTGGTTGTGGAGACGGGCCAAATTCCGGCGCAGTGGAATGCTCAACAAGGCGTACAGGTTCTCAGCCGGATACTTAGACCAGACTGGAGTTGGTGAAGGACCATA
>MEMY01000039.1:0-1302 GCA_001768965.1 archaeon RBG_16_50_20
GGCCGCAACGGCGAGAGCTACTGCGAATAGGAAGATTCTGACAACGAAGCTGAATCCTACTGTTCCTGTTCTTGAATACTCTTCAACTAGACCCCCGATTGCTATTATGGTCACAAGAATAAGGGAAATTTTCCCAAGTCTCTTGCCGATCTCTTCCATTCGTTTCTCGAGAGGGGTTTCTTCGGTTTTGATGGCTGCGACTTCAATGGCAATCTTGCCGAATTCAGTTCGCATGCCAGTGCTAACAACCAGAGTCCTGCCGCGACCCTGCGTGACCGTTGTTCCAGTGTATGTCATGTTGATCCTGTCGGCAACGGACAAGCTTTCGCCAAGTTTGCTGATTGATTTTGCCACTGGAACTGATTCGCCGGTGAGGGGTGCCTCATCCACTTGAAGGTTGAATGCTTCTATCAACCGACCGTCTGCATCGACACGTTCGCCAGCCTCTAGAAGAAGAATGTCGCCAGGAACAAGTTCCTCTGCCGGTATCTCTTTACGAACGCCATCCCTGACTATGTTGCATGTGGGACTGAGCATCTTCTTCAATGATTCAAGTGCCTTCTCTGCTCTGAACTCCTGAAAGAACCCAAGCAATACGGCGAGGATCACTATCGCAAAGATGACTACTGCATCTACGACCTCACCAAGCAAAGCTGAGATGAAGGTAGCGAAGAGAAGAATCCCTATCAGAAGGTTAGCGAATTGCTTGAGAAGAATCCGAAAAGCAGGCGTACTTTTTTGGGCTTTTATCATGTTCGGTCCATAAATGGCGAGCCTAGACTTGGCATCATGATCGGAGAGTCCGAATTCTGCACTTGACTTCAGAATTCCTAGTGCCTCAGCTGGCTCTATCGCATGCCAATGTCGATCATGCGTATCTCCAGCCTCGGTGTTCATCTTCGAATCTTTGTCGCCCTAAGCCGAGCGCTCCTATTTGTGTTTGTTCAAGACTCAATGGAGTAATCGCAAGTCACTTCTTTTAATGTCGGACTGGGTACTGCGAGAAATAACAAGGATAACCAAGAGGGTTTGAGGTTGACTCATGAACCTACCGAGGAAAGACTGCTCACGGAGCTATTGAAGATCGAGAAGCATGAAGATCGAATGATAACGGCTATGGTCAAATTGGCTGCGTCAAATGAGAACCTAAACAAGCGCCTCGCCAGCTTGACTTGGGTTATGCTGGCCCTGACTTGGATCACTTTCGTCATAGCCATACCTAATACATTGGCTACTGTCTTTGGTATTCCGAAGATCAGCGAGGCCTTAGGACTCGAAATGATTGTACTGGCGTTGATAGTA
>MEMY01000039.1:1468-5673 GCA_001768965.1 archaeon RBG_16_50_20
CACGGATCTCGAAATGTGAGAAAGAAACGACGCGGCTTGTGGCTCTCGATCGCCATTGGGTTCGCTGCTCTTGTATTGAATGTCATCGCATACATCATGCTCCCCAATGACGTTGTCGCGCATCTAGGAAGACTTGGCTATCTGGGAGCCTTCGTGGTGGCTGCGATAGCAAATGCCACCGTCTTCATTCCTATTCCTTACTACCCTGTGATTGCGCGGCTTGCCCAGGTTCTGAATGTCTGGGGGATCATCTTGGCAGCAGCCGCAGGATCCGCATTAGGCGAAACAGTGGCTTATCTTGTTGGACGAACCAGCCGAAGCGCCGTGCAACAAACGCGGATCAACAACTGGATACAGAGACAGATGCGTCATCCATGGCGAGCAGGCGTGGTTTTGTTTGCTTTCTCAGCTCCTCCGAACCCAGCCTTTGACGTCGCGGGTCTGCTTGCGGGAGCCTTCGGTGTACCGCTCTGGCTCTTTCTAGTGTCAGTATTTCTTGGCCGTATTGTTCGAATGAGCTTAGTGGCGTTCGCGGGGTTAGCTTTCGATTGGCTACTCCCTTGATGCTTTGTGGTCTACTTCTTCTCGGTCCAATCGTAGAATCCTCGTCCTGTTTTTCTGCCGAGGAGGTTTGCACGAACCATTTGCTTCAATAGATTGCTGGGACGGAATTTCGGGTCTCCAGTCTCGCTAACCATCACATCTGAAATGAAGAGCGTCGTGTCAATGCCAACGTAGTCAAGCAGCTTCAACGGTCCCATCGGCCAATTGAGCCCAAGCACGCACGCCTTGTCAATGTCCTCAGGATCCGCAACCCCTTCGGCCACTAGGAAGACTGCCTCGTTGAGCGCTGGAACAAGGATTCTGTTTACGATGAACCCTGGCGTATCCTTCTTCACAACTACTGATTCCTTGCCCAGTTTCGTGGAAATCTGCCGTATGGTTTCCACGGTTTCGTCTGATGTCTTCAAGCCGCGTACTATTTCGATGAGTTTCATGAGTTGAGGTGGATTGAAGAAGTGCATGCCGCAGACTTTCTCAGGCCTCTTGGTGGCTGCTCCAATCTCCGTTATGCTGATCGAGGAGGTGTTTGAGGCGATTATTGCGTGTGGAGGTGCATACTTGTCGGCTTCGGCGAGCACAGACTTCTTGAGTGGAGGATTCTCCGTTACAGCCTCAATGACCAAGTCAGCGTTCTCAACAGCCGCCTTCAGATCTAGAGTCGGATGAATCCGATTCAGAACCTCCTTGACCTCGCCCTCGCTCATGGTTCCTTTCTTGACGAAGCGTTGCAGACTGTCCTGTATCATTTTCATCCCGTTGTCGATAAATCGTTGCTCTATATCGCGCATCGTAACATCGAACTTTCCGACTTGCGCGCACACTTGGACTATGCCGTGTCCCATCAGACCTGCTCCTAACACTGCTACTCGCTTTACTTCCATCACAATCACAGTCCCGTTATCCGGGTAGGAAGCAACATATGTTTTGCCATAGTTTTCCGAACTGAATTTGCGCAGAAATCTCTAATTCTAGTGTGACCTCTTCTTCTTGCGCCGCGCCGCAGGTTTCTTCTTGTGTGGTCTGTTGATTCTGTATATGTCCAGCCAGATTCCTTCGATGCCCTTCACGAATGCCACATCCCAGTTCCCTGCCTTAATTGGCCCGATCTGAGTTGGATATCCGGCCTCATTCAGTCTCTGCAAGGCGCCCTCGAAGTCGTCGACTTCAAAGCCAAGATGATCAAGCTCTTCCCCTTCCTTGAACGGGCCTGCCACAGGGCTGTCGTCCGCATACCAGTTTATCTCAAGCCAGTGTTTTTCGTCCTTCGTGACGAGGTTGGCGAATTCACCTTTGTTCCATGGAGCAGGGATCCGAGCTTGCACTTCCATCCCAAGAAGTTTGGTGTAAAACTCAATCGCCTTATCCAAATCGCGAACGCGAATACCCGTGTAACCGAACTTGAACTTCATGGTCGGAGGTCTGCTGGTGACCATATTTGAAGCTAGTCACCGTCTGCCCAAAACGACCGAAGCTTGCAGAGAGACTAATCACAAACCGTGACATCGGAGACTTCAAAGGAACAGGTGAGCTGAAGGGGTCGTAGGGATAATCTGAGAGAACGGGAAGGCTTATGGCACGATCCGCTGTACGACAACTAGTTTCCTCTTAAATTCTCATCATGTTATGTTACAGGATTCGATGATCATAACTGCCTCGTCGAACGTATTACTCGGAGTGAGTGGTAATGAAAGATATCGCGGCGATGAAGAAGGAGCTGTCTCTTCTTGGGGTTCAGGTGCCTACAGATGTGCCGATTGCGACGTATTCCTTCACAGATTTCTTCAAGGGTTTCGACAAAGTCCAGGCTGTGAGGGAAACCTTTGGCCAGAACACTGATCAGGTGCTCGGGGAGCTTAAGGTCGAGTTCTTCAGCTCCAAGTTCGGTTACATGGGAGTGAGCGATGAAGACGGCCATTTGATTGTAAGCGCATATTACTTGAGGAATGGGGACTGGGTGAGCAAGTACTTGGACGTAATCCACGAACTTGTCCATGTAAGGCAGTTCCGAGAAGGGAAGCCTCTTTTCGACGAAAGCTACGAGTACCATGAACGCCCAACGGAGCTTGAAGCCTACAGGTACGCCGTGAAGGAAGCTAGGCGTCTGGGCATGCCAGATAATGAGATCTTCGAATATCTAAAAGTGGATTGGATGGAGGAGAATCAAGTCCGCAAACTCGCGCGAACCCTAAGTGTAAACGTCCCACCCCTCAGCCGAGGAGAACGAGTAAGATAACCAAGTGCTAACGCCTGGTATGGTACACTCAACTGTTGCGGAGTTATGTGGTTAACAATCACCCCCTAGAATTTCCGATGCCCATAGTTCGTTTTCCGACCGTCAAAAATTCCTTCAGATCCCACATCACAACCCGAATCAGTTCAGCCAAGGTTTTTGTCGTCGTTTTCAGAATCCGCGATGACAAAAACTCCCCAGCCAACCAGTCGAGTCGCCTCACGAAGTGGGGTCTCTTCATTTTGTGAAGAGGGATCACTTCATTTCTGAAGAGGGAGCTCTTCACGCAAGTTTGGTCATGTATTTTACCATGCTGCTCGATTTAGGAGAAAGCGTTTCGAAACGTGTGATGTGTGGGTATAGTGGTGCGCACACACACGAAAACAGCTCATTTGAGCTGGGGTTGCTTTTCGCGTGAGCGCCTCGGATTAGGAGATCTTGGTTACGGTTTCATGTTTCATGAAGTGGGCGGTTCATAAGTTTCGAAGATGTAATACTTCGCATGCCATTCGTGCCTTACCTAGCTAGAACAAGTCAGACCCAGCCCAAGCGATGGAAATACCATAACATGACTAGGGCGGGGAGAAGCGAAGCGGTCATGAGTAAGGCAAAGGTCGTGTACGGGCCAAGGAATGTCCAAGAGCCTGTTTCAATTCCACCCGGCAAGAGAATGTTCATTCCGTAAAACGTACCAATCATCGTTCCCGGGATGGACAATGTGAACATTATAGTTAGGATTGCCAGAATTTTGTTGCTTCGCTCCGTGCTCACGGTGAAGTCCGCGTCCTTGAAGATTTCAACAGTCTCCCTCGCCTCGTCCAAGACGGCGTACGCCTTCTCGATGTGGTCGTTCATATCCCTGAAATTTGCCGCAAGCTCTGGAGTTCGTATCTGAATTTCGTCATATAGGCCGGCCATAATCCTTCGAAGCGGGGAAATCGTGCGTCTAAGTGAGGCAACATTCCGCCTGAGCGTGGTCAGTTCGCGGACGACTTCAAGTTTCTCGTCGAAGACTTGCTCCTCTACATCGTCCAGCTCCTTCAATATTCCCTCCATGAGCGGAAAAATGTCATCCACGAGTCGATCTAGGAGACGGTAAAGCAGGAAGCCGGGGTTTGCTTTACTGTCCGCATCATCTTTGACAGATGTGAATATCTCATCGGCCATTCCCAGCGCACGCTGATGAACTGTCACAAGATAAGTGTCGCCAAGGAAAATGGAGATTTGAGTTGAGGAAACGAGGTGATTCTCAACGGAAATCCAAGGAAAGTGTACGATTACAAAGAGATGATCGCCGTGATGCTCGATTTTCTGCAATTGCTTCTTAGACATACAGTCCTCCAACTCGAGCTGGCTGAAACCGAAGCGTTCGCCAAGAAGCTGGATGTCTTTCTTGGTGGGAGCCTCAACG
>MEMY01000040.1 GCA_001768965.1 archaeon RBG_16_50_20
GTTGGAAATGTTGTTTTTCTGGTCTTACCTAGCTTTTGCTCTAGGGTTCTACACCAAACTTAAGCAGGGAGCTTGGCCAAGATAATCCCTCCCACGATCAATGTTAAGGAAGACGCGCTAGTCCAGTCCATAGATGAGACCTTCACAATCCTGTGCAGCGCCAGTGTCCGGGAAAGTTTCTACGATTTCCTTGAGAAGGAGTTCAAACTAAGAAGAGACGAAATCCCATCAAGACTAGACCTGTTTGTGGAAGCGCTTGAGAAAGCAACAGGATCAGCGCCTAGTGAAGTCATAATGAAGAACATACTGACGCGTTTCTGCGCCAGGTTGGGGATTGAGTTTAACTCTGGACGCTACGTTCGGGGAAGTTTCAAGGATGCCGTGATCAATGCGCTTAGAAGCCGCTGATCACCCACGCCACAGATATTTTTGCTTCATGATTTGTAACATCCGCTCCGTAGGTTCCCGAGCTTGCTTAATCGAGCAGAATTTCCGCGCGAGTAAGATCAACTAATAGTCGAACAAGGTTGAGGCTCCTGCGCGTTTGGTGTTTTGTGTTCGAATTTTCGTGTGTGTGGTCCTATTGGTGCGGGAGACCAGATTTGAACTTGACATCCGCGAAGGATTAGCGCAACGGAACGCGCGCAGATCTGCATGGTGCCCGCGACACTTGCATACCTAGAACTGCGAGGGGTCGCACGGAGAATTGCGCATACTTAGCCAGCTTGCGCGCAGAATTATCGCGCGCAGAAGTCTTGCTGCAGAGGGGTTGTTAGAGGACACCTCCCCTAAAGACATGAACAGTCACAGAAAACGGACAGTCAATTCGGTGTGTGTGCGCACCAATGATGCCACATAAACGAAAACTGTTCGCTGCAAAACTGTCAGTCATATATAGTGCTGAACCTGATTAGGGCGGGATACACTATGCCTGTTCTCATGATAATGAATTGGAAAGGCTTCACCCGCGAACAATATGAAGCCCTAAGGAAACCAGTCAACTGGGAAGGAAACGTACCCAAAGGGCTGCGATTCCACGCGGCGGCGTTCGACGCAAACGGGGCTCACATCACTGACATCTGGGACACCGCCGACAACTTCAACGACTTCGTCAAGAACAGACTTATGCCAAGCGTGAAACAGCTCGGGTTCCAAAGCGAACCTCAGGTAGAAATCCACCCAACCCACGCCATCTTCACACCCGCCTACAATCCAAAGTAAGAACCGGAAGCTTCAGCGAGCGCCCCTAGCGTCAAGCTAAGTGGCCTTTCCCAGCGTACAGCCTCTGGCATTGGGTGATCACAGACTTCGCGGCTTGGGCGCCCACTCTCACGCCTTCGTGTGTGCGCACCATCAGACCCACACACACCAAGAACGGAAAGCGAACTGGGGAATAATCTTCAAGATACCACAATTGGAGGCAATCGAGAGGTAACGTTTAGGATGTCAGAGAAAAGATGCGTTATTTGTGGTTGCAGGGATCATAGGTTGATTGGCTGTTCAAACCATAGAGCAAGAAAATGCAGCTGCTATCAGAAATAACCGTCACTAAGACAACAGTTCAAATTCGCCTGCTCGTGTGTGTGCGCACCAGCCTACCCACACACACGAAGTTTGTTCCTCGTTGCCAGGGACATGTGCTCTATCTGGAATTCCGTATGTTATGGCAAGTCTATACGTTGCAAAGGTAACTATTGCTTCTTCGCCACTTTTTCGGCTGGCTGAGTTAATCGATTGTGACATAAGAAAACAGAGGAGGTGAAATGAGATGGGAAAGTTCCTAGTGGCTCATACGCTGCCGTCACCTGCAACCATTGAGGAAGCTGGAGTGTTCGCCAAGATGGCCAAAGCCAATGTCACGTTGGACGCCTATTGGATTGGTGCTACGATGCAGCTGAACGAGCAAGGCAAGGCGACCAAGATACTTTGCGAGTGGGACGCAAAAGACACTGAATCAATACGCAAAGTTCTCGCTAAAGTTCCTGGACTTCCAGTAGACGGAGTGTATCCGATCGCGAAAGTGGACGCAGAATCTTACAGGTAGCGAAAGCAACGCTCCAACGATGTTTTCCCCTTCTCTTTTCTTGTGTATGTGCGGTCCAATACTGCGCACCAGCACCACACGCATGAAAAGCAGCGCCAAACCGTGGACAATACTAGAAAGTTGGGTGGGTAAGCAGACTGATACTACATGTTGCCAGATCACAATAGTTTCTTGGAAAGCTGCACCATTCTCATGTAGAATCCGATGGTAGCAAGAATGTATCCGAAATTAAGTAACAATTCGGAGAGCTGGTCTAGATAGTAGGGTCCCAACGTGCTCACCCAGGTTGAGACCGTGTGAGAGAACAGCGCGAGTACGATTCCTGAAGTCAATACCAAGAAAGGCTTCCAGAAACTCCCTTCTCGCAAAACAATCAGAGCTGGAACAGCGATCGACAAAACCAGCACGTCCAAAGCCACATAAATCAATCCAACTGCCAGAACATCAAGGGCAAATTGTTCGTGGAGAACTGAAAAGGCCGCCAATGACAGGACTGCAACGAGTGCCAACAAAGACACTGCAACGATCTTCTTGGAATAGAACTCACTTCTGAAAGGCCAAATCAGCACTAGCAGCCCTGCAATGGCTGGTATGTAACCGGCAATCCCGAAAACGTCGGCGATTGATGGAAAGGGCGTTTGGATGCCCAAGTAAAGTGGATAGAGATCCCATACGACTTCAGCAAGGAACCAAGACAGGATGCCTAGGGCGAAACAGAACCAGACAATCGACATTCGATCATTCCTGCTAATCTTTTCTCTAGTAACCGCGCCGATCGCCAGCGCCAACGCAGCAAAGGCAAGCGTTGGCGGCAGAAGGTTCGATATGGTCGCCAACCAGTCTCCGGTCAATTGACCAAGGCCCCCAAGCGTACAATTCGCAAGCACAGACGCGCTTCTATCAACCATCCGTCCGTCTGCCTTTCAGCGAGACTACACTTTTCCAGCATCATACCCCTTCCTTGTGACAAGCTGAAACCTCAACACGTTCCTTTCATCATCATAAACGATGTTCACCACATCGAGCGGTCTGCCAAGAAGCGCAGATATTGCGCCGCACCACCAAGCAGTCTGGAAAGCGCTTGCCGCACCAACCTGCGCTACCACCAACGGATTAGAGGTCTCGATCGAGATCTGGCCGTCGTAATTGTCACCGGAGGAAACACGTGTGACCCCTAGACCGGAAGCACTGTCCATCTCGACAAGCGCATCAACGATTTCCTTCATCGTGGCATTAGGGTTCTCTTTTCGGATTATCTCGACATCATTCTTGCCTTGTAATGCTTCAAGGCTATGCATTTGAACCCGTGCGACTGTGGGCCCAACCAGGAGGTCCAGTCGCTTGCAAAATTCCCTGACGTCAGTGGCGGCGAAGCGTATACCGTGTATCCTCAGTTCCCCTTTCTCGCTGTCATACACTATGCCCAATCAATCCCCCTCCTATCACAAAATCAGATTCTGCCCAGAGCTGTTTCTCGGTCTGAGCAATTCAACATACTTGAGCATCCAACACGCCTTGCGCAAGGTTTACCAAATTGTAAACACAGTATTATTTCCACTGGTCTATTATACGTGTCAAGAAACAGCGAATCAACGCGGATGCAGCTGCGCTTAATTCCAATTTTCCGGAACTCGCAAATACACTTCCTCATCCACCGTGAAATGTTCGCTGGGTTACAGCAACTCGAAACCTGATTGCTCGGTTTTCAGGCGAAAGCGTCATATCAAGACACTAACAACGGTCTGTCATATATTGGAGTCTTGATTTTGTCGACCAAGGTTGGACAGAAACCACCGGACTTTCAGATACCCGACCAAAACAGGACGACCCGGTCACTCAAGGACTTCTTGGGAAAGAAGAGTGTGCTAGCCTTCTTTCCAGGCGCATTCACGGCGGTGTGCACGAGGGAGATGTGTGCATTTCGCGATTCAGCACAGCCGCTGATGGATTTTGGGGCACAAGTCGTCGGCATAAGCGTGAACGACCCCTTCACCAACAAGGCTTTCGCTGAGACAAACGGACTATCCTTTCTCATTCTCAGCGATTACACTAGGGAGACAATCAAGAAGTATGAGGTCCTCCACGAGAACTTCGCTGGACTGGATGGCTACACCGCAGCCAAGAGATCAGTATTCATCCTAGATGAGAACGGTACAATCCGCTACAAGTGGATCTCTGAGGACCCAGGCAAAGAACCGGATTACGAAGAGATCATGAGACAGCTGAGCCGGCTGTTGATCAAGTAAGTCAGATCTTAGCTTGACGGGCCGTAAGTGATGACGATTTGATCGCCATCATGCATCACGTAATTCTGGAAATCACTATTCGGTGTCCCGTTCACAGTCATCTTTAGCGCATGTCCAGAGTCTACCTTGTATTGGAGAACTTGCGTACTATCGAATGGTTGCCCCCACACCAAGAAGAAATCATGCAGAGTGTACGGATAGACCACTGGCGATTCCACATGAATCTCGCCACTCTCATCATGCGTGTGTACGGGTCGCAGGCAGGCCGCTGAGATTCCAACATTCGCGGGAATCGTCACAGGCCGACCGTTGACCACTATCTGTAATTGTGGATGAATATGCTCGGCTAGTACGGTAGAATCCGTAATACAGATCGAGAGAGTGGGATCGCCGGTAACCGTTGTGCCTGAACCTGAGTTGGTGGAAACATAATACCACGCAGCTCCCGCAACAATTAGAATCAAGACCACCGCGATGATCAGCTTACTATTTGACCCTCTCTTGGGAGAAACATTGGACCGGTATGCTTCGACTTCTCTTTCGCCAGTTAGTTTGCTCTCGAGTTCTGGGGTCCACTTAACGTTTGGATGCTGGTTGCCATAATGCTGCTTCAGTGCGCCGTAGGTGGCGAATTTGCGGTGACATCTTTCACAAGTGACCATTGAGAGTTCTCTCTAGGGGATAGAAAATTGGTATTACACACGCGAAAATCGTTCCACTCTGCACGCCGACACTTATGATCTCAGATGCCGTCGGAGTTCAGATCCCCAGTAGATAGTCAAGTGAGAAGCTGCCTCCTCCAACCGCGGCTAGGGCGAGAGAGAGTAGAAGCAGGGTTATGTCCAGCTCATAGCCGCCCGCGTATTTCTTCTTGATTTTTGTCATGGACAGCCAAGTCGTGGCAATCATCCATATAGCGGAAAGTGCAGCGACGATTGAAGTTAGTAATCCCAGAATTAGAGCAATTCCGCCGAAAAATTCAACCACCCCCGCTAGCGTCGCTAACGATCCCGGGAAGCCTATGCTCTTCAGCCATTCCGCCGTGCCCTTCCGAGCAGTTCCCAATTTGGGGTAACCGTGATAGATGTAGAGACTTCCAATCGCGAGCCGCAAGAGTAGGGCTACTGCGCTTAAGTGAATTCCAAAGAAGGGTTCTAACATTCCAAAGTCATCTGCCTACAGGTCGCTCTTGTCTAGGATGGTTCAGCTGATTTATTATCCTATGCTATCCACCAGTTCGTGGAAACCTGTAGACTGCGCAAAGAATTGAAACTGCGGAAACCTATTTCCCCTTTCTGAAACTAGTTGCAACGATTGCAACACCGATCAGAAACGTCAGTCCCCCAACCATAGCCCAAAATTGTGAGCCGGACATGAAACTTCCTGGGAGAATTCCCACGCCCTGCATCAACCAGCCGAATCCAAGAAAGGCAACTATTACTCCAATTAGCACAAGTACAGGTCGCATATTCATTGTTATCATCTGCCGGATTTCCACGATCTGGCCCGACTATGTAGCATGATCCCTTGAGAGATCAACCCTCACCCTCTTCATGGTGCGTATCATCATCTCGACTTATTCCCTATGATATAATTCAACGCGATTTGCCTGTGGGTTTCAGAATCATTCCAATAACGTTTGGAGATCATTGAATATACGCTAAAGCCATAAGTCATCGAACTCATATCGTAGTGAAGGTGCTCTCTTGTCTCGACCCCTAACGCCTGAAGACGTTTTTCAACTGCATCCAAAGATTAGGTGGGCGGCTTTCTCAACGAACGGTAAAGTAGTATTTTGTCAGATGCGACCTGGTCTTAAGAGCTACACATCTGACGCGGAGGACAGGGCTTTCATGGAATTAGGTCCGCTCATCATGACGGCTGTGGCGGAACGTTTGACGCTGTCCGGAGGTGCTGGGAAACTCGAGAATGTACTTGTGAATATGGGGAAGGATTCTGTACTACTCACGAAAATTCGTGACGGGTATCTCGCAATCTCAGTAGATCGAGCAGAGGCGTTTGGAGTATTCCAAGAAATCGACCAGTCAATTCGACAACTAGAGTAAATGTCGCAATCGATGAAAAACCCTAAGCCAACTACCATTCCATATTGTGTGGCGGCTTCAATCATCGAGTGCGATCAACGCTCCAGAATATCGAAAACGTAATGCCAACATAGATTGGAAAATAGCCAGCACCATTAAGGGAAAGACGAAGTCACCTAATTAACTGGACCGGACATGCGTTCAGAATTTGTTGAGTTCGTGGACGGCTCTCAGGCCATTGCAAGAGGCGCCTTGGCTGCGGGTTGTAATTTCTTCGCTGGTTATCCAATCACTCCTGCGTCACCGATCCTGCATCACATGATCCGCGAGCTACCGAAAGTCGGTGGTGTTGCCATTCAGGGCGAGGATGAGATCTCCTCTATTGGGATGTGCATTGGTGCAGCTATGACTGGTGCCAAATCCATGACTGCCACGAGCGGCCCCGGGATGAGCCTGTACAGTGAGAACATCGGCTTGGCCATCATGGGCGAAGTACCGTTGGTTATCGTGGATGTGATGCGACTGGGCCCCGCAACAGGGGGCGCCACGACCGTAGGTCAGGGAGACGTGCAATTTGTCAGGTGGGGGACCTCCGGAGGTTATCCCATAATAGCTCTCTGTCCGACGAACCCACGAGAGTGCTACGACCTGACGATTCAGTCTTTCAAGTTGGCAGAACGGTTTCGCTGCCCAGTCTTTCTACTCACCGATCGAGAAGTCGTCGCCACGATGAGCACTATCAAGATTGCAGAATATCAGGAAACGGCACAATCTCACGATCAGGCTCCGATCGTGGAGAAGTCTGGTGATGATGCCTTTGTTCCCTATGGAATCAACAGTCCAGCGGAGATCCCGCATTTATCACCTATCGGCGGTCCACATCTAACACGCTTCACAGGATCCACGCATGATGAACTGGGGTTTCTGACGAAAGACCCCGACAAAGTGGCCCGCCTCAATCAACATCTCGCCGCAAAGATCGAAGCACGTCGAGATGAAATTGAATCCGTGTTCTCAGACCTGCAGCAAGGCGCGACCACCTTGGTCGTCAGCTACGGTATCACAGCCCGCAGCGCGATCGAGGCCGTCCACATAGCAAGGCAACAGGGGAAAAAAGTCTCTTATCTCGTAGTCTACTCGCTTTGGCCTGTCCCCGAAAACGCGATTACCCGCGCGCTCAATGGAATTGAACGCGTGGTCGTCCCTGAGCTGAACCTAGGTCAATATTGTTTAGAGCTGAAACGCCTAGCCAACAGCGCTAGCTCAAGTCCCCGACCGGACGTTATTGGAGTGCATAGGGTCGACGGTGAACTGATTAGTCCTCAACAGATCTTGGAGGCGATAAGATGAAAGCGGAATATGTCACATATCGCAACGAATCACCCTACCCGTTCTGTCCGGGCTGCAGCCACACGCTAATTTTGGACCGGCTAAACGCGGCTCTCGGGAAGCTGCAACTGGACCCGCACAAGGTGGTAATCGTAACCGACATCGGTTGCTCTGGACTCTCGGATCAATACTTCAAGACGAATGCATTCCACGGCCTCCACGGTCGGGCGATCACATACGCCTCCGGAATGAAACTCGCCAATCCTGAGTTGAAAGTCATTGTCATCATGGGGGACGGGGGATGCGGAATTGGCGGACACCACCTGTTGAGTGCTGCTCGCCGAAATATCGGCATCAGTGTCCTAGTCCTGAACAACTTCAACTACGGAATGACTGGCGGCCAACACTCCGTAACTACACCTCACGGCGGAATAACTAGCACAACTCGTCTCGGCAACCTCGAACGGCCCCTAGACATTGCTCGGACTGTGGCAGCGAACGGAGCCAGTTACGTCGTCCGCACCACGGCCTTCGACAAGGAATTACCCAACCTCATCGCAGAAGCCATTTTGCACGAAGGTTTCTCGCTCTTAGACATCTGGGAACTCTGCGCAGCATACTACGTTCCAAACAACACCCTCAACCGCCGAACACTCGAAGATTTGATTACGAGATTGGAGATGCGCACTGGCGTCATCCAGAAAGAGGAACGCGACGAGTATGCTAGAGCTTATCGTAAGCAGACGGCTTTGCAGATTGGAAAGCCAACTCTGCGATCGAAGTCGCTGGAGCCACACTTCAAGACGGGCCTCGACCACCCGATACGCATTGTCATCGCGGGCGCAGCCGGGCAAAAGGTGGTTTCGACAGCAGCGCTTCTAGGAACTGGAGCAGTGTTGAGCGGTCTTTACGCCACCAGACGAGACGACTACCCTGTAACAGTCATGACTGGACACTCAGTATCCGAGGTCATTCTGAGTCCAGAGGAGATATTCTACACTGGAATTGAGCAACCCGATCTCTTTCTAGGCTTGGCCCCTGAGGGCATGAAGTTCTCCCGACGTCAATTCGCGGCCCTTACTGAAAGAAGCACGCTCTACATTCGAAGAGACCTGTTACCAATAGAAACTCGAGCACGGACGATTCCGCTCGACATGGGACGTGTCAGCAAGAAGGAAGCAGCCATCGTAGCTGTGGCTGCAATGCTCCACCACGCTGATCTGTACCCCATGCCTGCCCTCCAAGAAGCGATTCGTCTCAAGCAACGACCAGAAATCGCCGGCGAGACTGTAAGAGCAATAGAGAACAGTTCCAAGGTCATTGCATTCGGTTGAGCGAACATATCAAGGCCTTATCCAACATCAAGACAAGATGGTTCTAAGGACCAAGGATTGTGACGAGCGCATCATGGTGAACCTGATCTTCTACGGTGGCGCTGGGGAAATCGGTGGAAACAAGATCCTACTCACTGATGGCGACACGCGGATCCTTCTGGATTTTGGCATGAATTTCGCCGAACGATCCAAGTTCTACTCGACGCCATGGCTTGAACCAAGAGATGAAAGAGGATTCATCGAGTTTGGCTTACTGCCGAAAATTGAAGGCACATATGAGTTCGACGAAGGGCCCGCACAGGTGGACGCAGTCTTCTTGTCCCACTCGCACACCGATCACACAACCTGCATTCCATTCCTCAAGAAGGAAATTCCAGTCTATTGCGGTCAAACCACCGAGCTTCTTCTGAGAGCGTTCAATGAAACTACGGTGGGCAGAAGAAGTTTCGAGAAGAACATCGAAGGATTTCAATTCAACACCTTTCGCACCGGTTCAAAGATCAAAGTTGGATCCCTACAAGTGGAACCCATCCATGTTGACCATTCCGTTCCAGGTTCCTACGGTTTCATTGTACACACCTCAGAGGGCGCTGTCGTATACTCCGGTGATTTCAGGATCCACGGCGCAAGAGGTGACCTAACAGCCGATTTCGTTGAAGCCGCAGCAAAAACGAAACCCATTGCCATGATCTGTGAAGGCACGAACCTAACAGAAGCCGAGGTTTCAACAGAACAAGAAGTCCAAAGCAAGATCGGGCAGGTTGTGAAAGCAACTCCCAAGCTTGTGCTTGCGGACTTTCGCCCAGCCGACGTCGACCGAATAAGAACCTTCTATCAAGCAGCGAAAGAGAACCAGCGGCAGCTTGCAATCTCGCTGAAACAGGCCTACATTCTTGAGAAGTTGAAAGCAGACAGAAACCTCGAGTTACCAGAAGTTGACTCGGCCGAATTTCTCATCTTCCAACGAGAAAAGAAACGCTACTTCAACTGGGAAAGTGCCATCGTCGACAACTATCCAAACGTTGTTGACGCAGAGCGGGTTGGAGAACTGCAAAGCAAAGTCATCCTCTCGGCCTCATACTCAGACTTCAACGAGATGCTCGACATC
>MEMY01000041.1:0-378 GCA_001768965.1 archaeon RBG_16_50_20
CTCGCGTTTCTGGTCTAGTGGCTTTCAATCCGGCAGCGCAGTTTCCCCACCTGAGAGCCTCTTCATCCGAGCGACCCTCGGATAGAGCGGCCACGAATGCACCGAGAAATGCATCGCCGCACCCTACGGTATTCACAACCTTCAAGCCCTTTGCTTTCAGATCTAGAGGCGGAGACACTATTCTTTCGTTTCGGTGGTACATCTCGGACCCCTTGGCTCCCAGCTTAGTCACGACTTTGAGATCGCTGTTGATCTCGATCAATTTCCGAGCTCCGATTCTCGGGTCATCCGAGCCGGTTAGGTTCGCGACTTCGGATTCGTTTGCGGCAACGTAGTCCACATTCCTCAATAACGGACTGACCTTGTCGAGCCGTAGCT
>MEMY01000041.1:408-687 GCA_001768965.1 archaeon RBG_16_50_20
TCTTTCCCATCTGCTTCGCTCGTTGAGCAAGCTTCATCGAGGTTTCGAATGGCGGGTCCATAATAGTGATGATTCTCGCTTCAGAGATCATCTCTTGACGTTTCGGCTCATCTAGATCCTCTGGCATGAATGACGCATTTGCACCGAAATACGTGTGAATCACGTTCTCCCCTTGTTCATCGATTAGAATGTAAGCCTGACCTGATTCCATTTCGGGATTATACTTGAGGCCCGAGGCGATTACGCCTTCCTGTTCGAAGATTCTAGCTTGCTCTGCTG
>MEMY01000041.1:711-5012 GCA_001768965.1 archaeon RBG_16_50_20
CCAGGATGGCTGTTTGTCCGGGGCCAAGCAGTCGTGCGATAGCCACGGCGACATTCCCAGCTTTGCCGCCCGGGACGCGGGTGATTTGACTGACAACTACCTCTTCCCCTTTTCGGGGGAAATTCTTGATGAATAGGTTGATGTCCCAGTTAATGGCGCCTATCACAACGGCCTTGAGCAAAGAGATCCGAATGCGTTTACACTAGCAGACATAGATTTCCTTTTGCGTAGCCAACCATTCTTGGCAAGGCTACCCTCCAGGTCTAAGATACTCAATTCCTTGCATGAAGGGTACCAATCCACGCGTGTAGATCAGGAAGACAAAGTATGCCGTGAAGACGATCATAGCGAAGAACGTCAGATAGTCTCCTGGTTTGAACTTGGGATCACTCAGCATTACTTTCTTCACTGGAGCACTGAATCCTCTTGACTCTAACGCAATCGCCCTCGTTTGGGTCTGGGTAATCGCACCGAGAGTGAGCGGTATCATCAAAACCACGATGCTTTTCAATCGCTGAATCAGGTTCGCTTGAAGGTTCAGGCCGCGAGAGACTTGGGCTTGGTAGATTGTTGATATCTCATTCGTTAAGATCGGGATTAATTGAACTGTAGCTAAGAATGCGTATGCAAACTTGTAAGGCAAGCGGCTCTTCAACATTATAGCCGCCAAGTCTGAGGGATGAGTGGTCAAGTAAGCCAACAACGCAGCCGTTATGGTCACGGCAAGTCTGGTGCTCCAGATCGACACGTACACAGTGCCCTCAAGAAACAAGCCGATCTGATGCCCGAAGACTATCGTCGCGATCAGCGGCGTTCTGTTGGGGGGAAAGCCGACTGGGCCCCCCAAGATAATGATTCCAAGGATTAGGATCGGACCTGCAACGATCGAAATCACGCTTAGAACTATCTTACCAATTCTTGAGAGTAGGGCAAGCGTGAGCACAATCGCTAACGAAGCCAGTGAGAAGTACAGGTCATAGAAGACGTAGTTGAAAATTGAAATCCAGAGGAAAAAGAGGAATTTGGTACGTCCGTCAAGGCGGTGAAAGACCGTGTTCCCGCGGACGTACCCTGATCTGAGGATTTTCAGAGCGGTCGAAGACAAGTGTTGTCCTCGAAGTTGCTACTTCGTTGCTGGTCGCAGGCTGTATCTTGCTGGCATTCTCGACGCTACGACTGCCGCTAGGATTAGGGAGAGGAGCTTGTCAGGGATCTCCGCTGCAATGCTGGATCCAATTACTGCTGATATTGTGCTGCCTGTCTGGTTTAGGATTATTGCGTATATCCAGCTTGTACCGGCATATGTGGGCAGCGCGCCGAAGACAAACACATTGATCAAAGTCACTGGGATGACGTTTAGCACTCCTATTGTGATGCCTGCAAGGACGAGTTTGATGGGTTTCTTGACAGTTATCCATCCACCGCGCCAGAAGACCCAGGTTATCACGGCGATGAAGACATTGATGAAACCCCAGACCCACGCCGGGAGGCCCCAGAAAGTGAAGGCCATCACGATATTGTACAGGAATCCTCCAGCAATGCCCACCCAAAGTCCCGCCACGACAGTACCGAACATTGTTGCCCATGTGTCCATGAAGAGAGGTAGCTTCAGCAGGTTTATGATGACACCAGTCACGTAATTCAGAGCAGCTATGACGGGAATCAAAACGACTTGAAGTATAGCGAAGCCAGAAGGTTTAGTGATCACTGTAGGTTGGATTTTTTTCCTTTCACTGGTCATTTTTCCACCTGACCCGATGGACAACTCGACCGGACCAAATATTTAAGATGATTAGAGAGGTTAAGCACGAGAACCGTGTAGGAAATGGTTGGAAACATTATAGCCATCACTGTTCAGGATTTCACTTACGCATATCCCAATCACTCCGCGGTTCTTCAAGAGATCAATTTCGAAGTCCGCAAAAGTGAAATGGTGGGAATAATCGGACCCAACGGCGCAGGCAAATCAACGCTTTGCAAATCCCTCAATGGCCTTATTCCTCACTTCTACGGCGGCAGCATAGCGGGCTCTGTCACAGTCGCCGATATGGATACCATGAAGCATAGCGTTGCCGAACTTTCGTTGAAAGTAGGTTTGGTCTTCCAAGAACCTTCAAACCAGTTCTCTGGCGTATCGACCAAAGTGGATGAGGAAGTTGCATTCGGGATGTCCATGATGGGGTATCCACGCGAAGAGATGCGGCCGAGAATAGAAGAAGCTCTTCATGCAGTGGGGCTTCAGGGCCTTGAGGAACGCTCTCCTTACGAACTGTCAGGCGGTCAACAGCAACGGCTTGCCATAGCAACTGTCTTAGCTGTGCGCCCTGAAATAATCGTAATGGACGAGCCGACAGCTCAATTGGATCCGGTCGGAAAAACCGAAGTATTTCAAACAATGCGTGATCTGAATGGCAAAGGCTACACAATCATAGTGGCCGAACACGAAATCGAAGCAATGGCTGCGTTCGCCGATAGGATTCTTGTGTTGGATCATGCGGAGATCGTCACCCAGGGCGAAACAAGAAAAGTACTCAACGAAGTCAAAAAGCTGAAGCAAATGGGGATCGATCCGCCCTCAGTGACCGAGCTCTGTGAGATTCTCAGAGGTGAGCTCAAGATTGACGAGGGAAAATTCCCGATCGAGCTTAACGAGGCTATCAGTCTGTTCTCGCGCGTTCTTAGGGAGCACGCGAAATGAAACTTATCGAGGCTGAGGATGTCTGGTTTTCCTACAATCACGAAGTCATGGCGCTGAAAGGAGTTAGTCTAGGTATCGGGAAGGGTGAAACTGTCGCTCTCATTGGTCAGAACGGAGGCGGGAAGACAACACTCGCAAAACACTTCAATGGCCTCCTTAAGCCCACAAAAGGTAGAGTCCTTGTGAAAGGAGTGGAGACAAGAACTCTTCCAGCGAACAAGCTGGCGTTCACAGTCGGATACGTTTTCCAGAATCCTGCACACCAGATATTCTCAAGTAAAGTACGCGATGAGGTTTCATTTGGGCCCCACAATGCCGGGTTAAGTAGCGACGAGGTTGAACGTAGAACTGCAGAAGCGATAGAGAAAGTGGGGCTGAAAGGGTATGAGGATGTACACCCCTACGACCTTGACTATGGAAAGCAGAAGCTCCTAACCGTCGCCTCTATCATGTCAATGAATCCAGAGGTATACTGCCTAGATGAACCAACAACCGGCCAGGACCATAAAGGGCGCTGGATGGTGGCGGACCTCATCCACAGGCTTAATGATTCAGGCGCGACAGTGGTCGTGATCACTCACGATATGCGTTTCGTGGCCGAAGTAGCCAAACGGGTCGTGCTGATTGCCGACGGTAGGATTCTCGCCGATATGCCAACAAAAGAAATCTTTGAGAAATCGGAAATGTTGAGGTCCGCACAGATTAAGCCGCCACAGATAACTGAACTCGCCCATTCGCTCACTCGATACAACGTGCCAGCGAGCATTTTGACGGTTACAGAGATGGCTGATGCCTTACAGAGCATTTTGAGACTGCATCAGAGATAATTGCCAAGATTACCCATTGGGAACGGTGAGAGCTTGTTGAAATCAATAATCATCGACTGTGACACCGGTGTGGACGATGCTCTCGCCATAATGCTCGCCCTAAAGTCGCCTGAACTCGACTTGCGAGCTATTACGACTTTGAGCGGCAATGTCCACGTCGATAAGACAAGCATCAACTCCCTCAAGATTCTAGAAGCCATGGGGGTTTTCAAGATCCCAGTCGCTAAGGGGATGAATAAACCGCTTCTCAGAGACCTGGAAGTGGCAGAGGAATTTCATGGAAAGGATGGTTTGGGAGACTCGGATCTTCCGCTGCCCAAACTTCAGTTGAACGAGCGGCATGCAGTTGATCTTCTGCTCGAGGAGACTGCAGCCAAACCGAAGACCATAACTGTGGTAGCGACAGGCCCCCTCACAAACATCGCAACTGCACTACTCCGCGAGCCCAAATTCGCAGAAAACGTTCAAGGACTCGTCATCATGGGAGGAGCTTATGGTCTCACAGCATATGGCTATGGAAACGCCAATGCTGCGGCTGAGTTCAACATCTACGTGGATCCCGAGGCTGCGAGCATCGTCTCCAGATCCGGAATACCGCTAACCTGTGTTGGACTTGATGTAACGACCGACCCCAAGGCAACTCTAACCATGGATTTGCATCGAAGGATTGACCGGTCAAAAACCGACTCTGCGAAGATTGCCGCGCGTACAACTAGACAGTTGATAACGCGATATGGTCTCCTTCATTTGCATGATCCCATGGCGGTGGCTGAAGT
>MEMY01000042.1 GCA_001768965.1 archaeon RBG_16_50_20
TAACTTCAGGAAAGTTGAAGAACTATCTGAAGGATGGTCAATTCAAGGAAGGAAGTATGGGCCCCAAAGTGGAAGCAGCCATAAGGTTCGTTGAAGGCGGCGGCGAACGCGCAATAATCGCCGATCTAGGAAGCCTGATAGAGGCACTTGACGGAAAAACGGGTACCCACGTCCTAGTTCCAAAAGCTTAATTCAAATCGCGTGAGCCCTCAGGAACCGTTGAGGTCATAATCATGGTTTCATTCGTTGGCAAATGGAAAGGCAAAGACTTTCTCGACACAAACGACTTCTCACAAGAGGAGGTCAAGAAAGTTCTGGACGCTGCTAACGTTCTAATGAAGATGTTTCGTTCGCGCAAGAAACACCCGTTCCTGCCAGGAAAGACACTCTTCATGATGTTTTACAACAGATCGCTCAGAACCAGAAATTCATTTGAGGCCGGTATCTACCAGCTTGGTGGACACGCCCACTTTCTAAGCCCGCAGGACGTTTACACACCTGCTCTTCCGGAGGATATGGTAGCGTATCAAACGGAAGCCATTTCCGATGTTGCAAGGGTGCTGAGTAGATACGGCGACGCTATTGCCATAAGAATCTACGGTGATGCGGCAAAGTGGATTATTGGACGCGGTCACAAGGTCGTCCGAGAATTCGCTAAGCACGCCACAATTCCTGTTCTGAATATGGAAGATGACATGTACCACCCATTCCAAGCCTTGGCTGATGCTCAGGCAATGAGAAACGCGGTACCGAAATTGCAGGGAAAGAAACTTGTTGTATCCTACGCTTACTCAGGCGGGCTCAAACCTCTGGCCGTTCCTCAGAGCGAGATATTGATCGGGACGCAACTTGGAATGAATGTAGTTCTTGCGCATCCTCCGGGTTTTGACCTTGAGGATGTTGTGCTCGACGCTGCAAAGAAGAACGCAGACAGGTACGGGGGAGAGTTCAGCGTCGTAAACGACATGAAGGCTTCCTTCGAAGGGGCTGATATTGTTTATCCGAAGGCTTGGTCTCCAAAGAACTACTTCCCCCCACATAGCCCTGCACTCGACAAGCCAAGTGCCACCGCATATCAGGACAAATTCAAGGACTGGATTTGCACACAGGAATTGATGGATCTGACGAACAAAGGCAAGTACATGCATTGCGGACCAGCGGACCGAGGCCAAGAGGTCACTGACGAAGTGATTGACAACGAGAAGTATTCCCTCTACTTCGAGCAGGCCGAAGACCGATTGCACGTTCAAAAAGCTGTAATGGCATTGGTCATGGGCGATCGCTCGACTCGCAAGCGATAATGAGCCGCACAGGCCTACAACAGCCGATCAGCCAGAACAACAAGCAACCGCAAAGAAAGTTGCAGGCCAGCTCATGAAGAAGACCAAACGAGAGCCGCTCGTGCTTGCGAACTGGGGACGGCGTTTCATTGCGTGGTTCGCGGACTATTTGATTATCAACGTCATGCTCGCGTACTTTGGCTTAGAGCAGATAGAAACACAATTGATACCGAAATGGCTTCTGCCACATCTGCCGGGATTTGATATTTCTATTTGGTCCCCACTATCGGTCTTGGTTTTCTTCATCTACTGGGCTTTCTCTGAATGGTACTTCGGGAGATCGATCGGACAATTATTGCTCAATCTACGCCTAGTTGACGCGCGAGGTGGAGGCGTTACTTTGAAGGACTCTGTTTTGCAGAGCTTTGGAAAATCACTTCTTCTTCCATTGGATTGCTTGATAGGTTGGGTCTATCGGCCATGCCGAGAGCGGAGGCAGCGGTTCTTCAACAGTCTGTCTAATACTATTGTCATATACATCGGTAAGCCAAACCGTCTGATCAAACAAGGAAAATACAAGAGAGAACCTTGATACAAAAGCCCGAAAGTAGAAACGAGTTATTTCTGTCTCGATAGTTCAAGGGGTTGGCTTATAATTCATCAAAGACGCCAACAGTGGGACACAGAATGGCGGACTATGATATTGCAATCATCGGCTCCGGTCCAGCAGGTCTGACCGCAGCTATCTACGCTGGCCGCGCCTTAGTGAAGACATTAGTTCTCGCGGGAAGACTCTCGGGCGGCCAGCTGATGCTCACAAGCGGAGTGGAAAATTTCCCAGGATTCTCTAACGGGATCCAAGGACCGGATCTAATGCAAGAAATGCGGAGGCAAGCGGAACGATTCGGCGCAGAAATAATCGACGAAGATGTGGAATCAGTTGACTTCAACCGCAAGCCTCTCCAAGTCGTAGCTGGTGGTACAACCTACACTGCAAACGCGGTGATCATCGCAACTGGTTCGTCCGCCAAATGGTTGGGCCTAGCTTCTGAAGAGAAATTGCGAGGGCGTGGTCTCTCTAGCTGCGCAACCTGTGACGGGTATTTCTTTAGAGAAAAACGAGTCGTCGTCGTGGGGGGAGGAGATACGGCTATTGAGGAGGCCCTCTTCCTGACAAAGTACGCTACAGAGATAGTGTTGATTCATAGGCGCGATAAACTTCGTGCCAGCAAAATTATGCAACACCGGGCTATGGCCAATGAGAAGATTAAATTTGTGTGGAATTCAGCTGTAGATGAAATACTGGGACAGGACAGGGTCGAGGGTGTCAAGGTAAGAAACGTTAGAACCGGTGAGGTATCGATGATACCCTGCGATGGTGTTTTCGTTGCAATCGGATTCCAACCTAACACGAATATCTTCACTGGGCAAATCGAACTAGACGAGAAAGGCTACATAATCTCGAAACACGGGATGCACACAAGTATTGATGGGGTCTTCGTGGCAGGGGATGTTTACGATTACAGGTACCGTCAGGCGATAACGGCCGCGGGAGAAGGCTGTAAGGCTGCGATGGATGCCTTGGCATATTTGGAAGAGCAGAAGGAGATCACAGTCTCAGCCCGAGAGAAATAGAAGAAACCAGCGCCCATAACGAAGAGCCTTCTAACCGTTCTCGTTTTCAATCAGACCCGCTATACACAACAGGGTCTCTGAACTGAAGCCTCTCGTAAGATGGTCAAACGGTGTTGCAGTTCGATACCAAGACACCAGACTGCTGTTTGATCCTCTGGAAAGCGATCCTAGCATTTCAGATCTATTGATTTCGCATGCGCACTATGATCATGCAAGAGGATTCGAATTTCCGGTACAGAGGAAATACTCGACGAAGGAGACATTAGAAATCTATGAGGTTGATAGCGGTCACAAAGTAGGTAACTGGCTGCAGGCGCGATACGGCAGACGTTTGAAAATTGGCGAAGTAGAAGTTGAGACACATGCCGCCGGGCATGTGCTTGGCTCAGCACAGTATGAAATCATCACGCCCGAGGGAAATGTTGTTTATGCCAGTCACATAAACTTCACAGACACACTTCTCTCGCGGGCCGCAGAGGTAGCACCGTGCGATCTGCTGATAGTCGAATCAACGTATCCTAGTACCTCCCGGAGCATTCCACGAGAATCTGTGGTCGCTGATATTGTGAAATGGGCCTTGGAATGCATAAAAGACCATAGAATCCCGGCGTTTGTTACCGATCCGATTGGAGACGCTCAAGAGCTTATCCGGATCTTCAACCTCTGGACCGAGATCCCAGTAATAGTCCATCCACGTATAGCACGCGTTAGCGAAGTCTACGAAAGCAACGGAATCAGTTTGCGGTATTTGGACGCTTCAACCGACGAAGCGACCAAGACGATAGAGCAAGCGCGATGTATGGTGATTGTCCCTCGACGGTTCGATACGACACGCTATGGAAACTTCAGAACGGCACATGTTTCAGGCTGGGCAACCAAATATGACGATGATTCGCAGAAAGCATTCCCTCTAACCGCGCAGGCAGACTTGAATCAATTGCTGCAATTTGTCGAGGAGGCTAGACCCAAGGCCGTCCTCACTTTCTATGGAGCAAGTGGGCTCTTTGCTCAGATGGTGTCCAAGAGACTTGGTATCTCAGCCACGCAGTTGACTACGGAACGAATACGCAGGAAACCTCAAGCAACCAAAGTGGATGAAAAACGGGTTCTCGCTATCCAAGAGATTCTGATAAGATTCATGGAAACGTCAGGTTTCACGTATGAGAAGCGCGACGTAATGACTCTGGGGCTGAGGGAAGGCTTTCGAAGCACGGAGATTGAAGAAGCACTACTGCGATTGACAAAGATCGGGAAATTGAAATACTCGCAGATTGTCGATGGCTATACGGTACCGTCAGCCTGACCGGTTCTCGGTCAAGCGCTCGAGACTAAAGTCCGAGTCCTCTAAACAGAAACTTTCGTTGGCATACGGGACAATAGGGGGTTTCTCGAGGAATAGTCTGACCGCAGTATGCGCATCTAATGTAGAGCGATGCGATTTGCATTTGCTATCGTCTCTCTGAACAAGCGATTCTCAATTTTGATGTTTCGTTGATGTACTTGCCAACCTTGGTTGTTCGCGCCGTACGGTTATTACAAGGTCTAAGCAAGCTAATGCGATTAGGGAGACAAGCTACTTGCGTGAGGTAGTTCTCAAGAATGGGCGTTATGAGAAGCGCACGCCAAAATCACGCGAGATGTTTGAACGTGCGAAGAAATTTGAACCGGCAGGCATCTCATACAGGTTTCGCTCCTTTGAACCATATCCCTTCTTCGTCAAGAAAGCACACGGATCCAAACTAATTGATCTTGACGGTAACGAATACACGGACTACTGGTCCACCCACTTCGCGATGATCTTGGGACACGCGTTCCCGACCGTAGTGCAAGCTATCGAGATGCAAGTTGAGAGAGGTTGGCACTTTGGTCTGGCCCATGAACTAGAAGTTGACCTCTCCGAGACCATTACAAAACATGTGCCCAGCGCGGAGCTAGTTCGTTTCGCCAGTTCGGGAAGCGAAGCAGACCTTTTCGCCATCCGCTTGGCCAGAACGTACACTAAGAGAAGTCAGATCGCCAAATTCGAAGGATGTTGGCACGGCGCCTATGATCCCTTGCATGTTGCGGTAAAGCCTCCATTCGATGAACCACCTTCGGGAGGCATCACCAAGGCCTCTCAAGAGGACACAATTGTAGTTCCCTACAACAACCTGACCGGCTTCTTGGAACGCGTCAAGGACAGGGAGTTGGCATGCGTCATTCTGGAACCAGTCCTAGGTGCTGGAGGCATGATACCAGCAGAGAAGCAGTTCCTCAAGGGATTAAGGGAATATTGCGATAACACGGGTGCTTTACTCATTTTTGACGAAGTGATCACAGGATTTAGGCTGGGACTGAGCGGAGCCCAGGGCTATTTCGGCATAAGGCCAGACATCACCGTCCTGGGGAAGATAATCGGCGGCGGGTTACCGATCGGCGCTGTTTGCGGACGAAAGGACGTAATGGAGCGAATGGACCATACAAAGTACAGAGGCACAGACTACGCATATCATGGTGGGACCTTCGCGGCGAACGCGGTCACTATGGCCGCGGGGCTTGCTACGATCAATGTCTTAGAACACGCTCCAGTATACCAGCACGTTGACAAACTCGGAGAACGACTCCGGAGTGAATTGGACGATGTCTTTGAAAAGACCAAGTTCCCAGCACAAACCACAGGGATCGGCTCGGTCTTAGCGATTCACACTACTGACAAGAAACCTCTGAGAGATGCCAATTGTCAAATTATAGCCGACCAGGAACTCTCAAGAGATATGTTCAGTCACTTACTCGAGAACGGAATACTAATGCTACTGCCAGAGACCTTGCACTGTGCGATAAGCTACTCACACAGTGAATCCGACATTGAGCAACTAGTATCCGCGATCGAGCGTTATGCGAAGTCGAAGCACTGATGAGTAGCCTTCGGCGTGGTAGTACTAGAACGTTTTCAGCATTACGGATCGATCTTCCTCGGGTAAACTCTGAGCAGGGGCTATTGGTGGAAGATCGATCATGGTCCTCAGCCCTGGCTCTAGACGAGCTATTTTCTGAAGTGAGTTCACGATTATCGCCGGTGTAGCTCTATCGCCATGAACGCCACCGCGAATGGTCATATCTACCGGCGGGACACCGTCGATCAGGATTGAGTCATGGGGATTCTGTGCACCAAGATATATTCTCAAATCCAATACGACTAGTTCCTGTCCTGCGAGAATTCCCTTAGCGACCTGACGTACGCCTGCGACAGCTCCTTGTGGGACTTCAATGTAATCACTACTCAGGGCGCTTTCCGCGATGACAGGGCTTATTCGTTCTTGGATCTCGCCAACCTTCCAGCCCATAGCCAAAGCGATCAGTCCCACGGACTCCGGCAGGCCGACATGCTTGATCTTTCCCGCAGCAACCCTCCTCCCAAACTCGTCAGGAGACAGACCGGCTCCGATCTTTTTCTGAAGCCGCAGTCTACGTCTTGACGCATCCACTACGCGTTCAGCCCGAATTGAGTTTACCTTCTGGCAGACACCGCTTAGCGCCACCGTGAGCGTGTCAAGCATAAAACCTGGGTTCACACCGGTCCCTAGCACGACGACTTTCTTTTCTTTGGCCTGCTGGTCGATTTTCTTCGAAAGTTCTGGGTGCTTCACAAATGGATACGATAGCTCCTCTGCTGATGAGACGACGCTGGCTCCATGTTCCACTATTTCGACGATTTGAGAATGAATCGTCTGTATATAGGAGGATGTTGCATGGGTCACAATGTCTGGTGATGTTCTTTTGAGAACATCTCGGGCTTTACCACTAACCGTAACGCCGACTTTCCGAGGAGGGTCGAGAAGATCACCCACATCTCTTCCGACTTTGTTCTTATCGATTTCGATTGCGCCGACTAATTGAACCCATGGCCTTGTGAGAAGGACCTCCACGATTTCCAGTCCTATTGGACCGAGACCGTATTGTAAGACCTTGATTGCCTTCAATCGTCATGCACTTCTGCGTAGGGACTAGATAGAGAGATATGTAAAAGGAATCCAATTATCGTAGGCGGAAGAGGCGCAAGCCTCGCGCTATAAGGCAGGGACTCTTGACCGAGCCGCATCGGATAACCTACGACCTCATGCCGGCACTTACAGCTCTGATCATGTACGTTGTGTTATCTGGATTCGCTGCGGCCTTCGTTTACGGAATCTACAGGCGTCTGCGCACGTATTTTAGAGGAAGTCCCCCTCCAAAATTCGATCACATTATCGAACGGATCACAAGAGCTATCATCAACGCGTTCGCTCAACGAAAGGTACTCAAGAAATCGTACCCCGGCCTCATGCATCTGCTCATCTACTCTGGAATGGTAGTACTCTTCATCGGAACAACGCTAGTCGCTTTGAATGTCGATGTTTGGGAAGTATTCTTCCATCAGGAATTTCTCGTTGGAAGCTTCTACCTATTCTTCGAGTTCTTTCTAGATGCCTTTGGTCTGATAGCAATAGTCGGGTTGATTATCGCAATCTTCAGGCGCACCATTTCCAAACCACCTAATCTGCCCACATCACGCGATGACGTTTTCATTCTCTCAGTTTTTCTCGTGATATTGCTGACGGGTTACCTAATGGAAGGTATCAGGCTTGCAATCGACCACCCAACTTGGGCTCCGTGGTCATTTGTGGGGTATCAGGTCGCTCTTCTTCTGGAAAGCAGAGGTCTTGTAACTCAGGAAATGGTGAATTTCTATCCGGCATTGTGGTGGTTTCATGCGATCCTAGCCTTTGTGGCCGTAGCCAGTATTCCGTACACGAAACTATTTCACGTATTCACGTCGCCTCTCAACGCCCTGTTCATCCACCTGCGGCCGAGAGGTCAGCTGAGCAGCCCTTTTGATCTGAGGGAGCTATTGGCTTCCGGAAGTTTCGATGTGAAGGTGGGCGCTGCAGCAATAACTGACTTCTCATGGCACCAAAGATTGTCTTTCGACTCCTGTACGTCCTGTGGGCGATGCACTAACGCATGCCCGGCAACTGCAGGTGGGACGCTTCTTTCTCCCATGCACCTAATACTGAAACTCAGGGACACTATGTTCGCTCGTCAGACGACTGATGGAGGAACAGTTGTTGGCGGAGTAGTAGATCCAGAAGAACTCTGGGCTTGCACAACTTGCAGGGCGTGTGTAAGCGAATGTCCAGTACTAATCGATCACATTGATGCTATAGTAGATATGCGAAGGCATTTGATTGCTGAAGGTAAACTCGACCGCGGAAAAAGAGATCTTCTTACTAACCTCAACAATGTCGCGAATCCCTTTGGTCTGCCTCAGGCAGATCGCATGAAATGGGCTGACGGACTCGACGTTAAGACAGTCAAAGAGCAACCGGAATTCGATGTGCTCTACTGGGTTGGTTGTGCTGGGGCCTACGATCCTCGAAATCAAAACGTCTCAAGAGCCATGGTAAAGATACTCAAGGCTGCAAACGTTCGATTTGCCGTACTAGGAAATGAAGAGAAATGCAACTGTGAAGTCGCCAGGCGACTGGGCGAAGAAGGGCGCTTTCAACAATCAGCACTGGATTTAGTGGAAGTATTCAAGAAGTACAACGTGAAGCTTGTGCTTACCCAGTGCCCACACTGCTTTAACACCTTCAAGAATGAGTATCCTGAGTTTGGGGCTGACTTCCAAGTCGTTCATCATTCACAGTTCATTGCCCGCCTGATTGAATCAGGGCAGTTGAAGCTGAAACGAGAGGCGCAGAAGGTCGTGACTTTTCATGATCCTTGCTACTTGGGCAGATATAATGGAGAGTACGAGTCACCTAGGGAGATCATCGCAGCGCTCGGCCCGATAACACTAAAGGAAATGCCTCGCAGTCACGAAGAAAGTTTCTGCTGCGGCGCAGGTGGAGCGAACTTCTGGTACAAAGTTCAACAGAAAAAGAAAGTGAATCTGATTCGCTTTGAGGAAGCGCAACAACTCAAACCGAACGTTCTAGCCACAGCGTGTCCATTTTGCACCTCAATGTTTGAAGACGCGGCAGGAACTCTAGACGCAAAAGATGCCATCGCGGTAAGTGATATTGCTGAACTCGTAGCCAATTTGCTTGATTGACCAACCGTCGAGCCCACTACTGCGTTCTACGCTGGCGGATTTTCGCAATCTTATTAGACTCATTGATTCTTCAGCAAAAGCAATTCGTCTGTGAACAATCATGGTAAACATCGTAGTCCTTGTCAAGCATGTGTTTCAGACAGCGGATCTGAGAATCGATCGAGCGACAAAGACGCTTGTTACACAAGGCGTGCCTAAGGTCATCAGCGAGACTGACAAGAACGCAATAGAAGAATCAATCAGAATCAAAGAGAAGCATGGTGGCAAGGTCACTGCAATAACAATGGGTTCGCCGGATGCCAAAGAAGCGCTGCGCGAAGCTTTGGCGATGGGGGCTGACGAGGCCTATCTCCTCACGGATCCTCTATTCGAAGGATCCGATTCCCACGCGACTGCAAACGTTTTAGCAGCAGCGGTCACAAAGATAATCGACTACGATCTGATTGTCTGCGGCGCTTACTCCGAGGACCTTTTCTCATTCCAAGTTGGCCCGCGACTCGCTGAGATTTGCAATCTTACTCAAATTACCTATGCGACCAAAGTCACATTGGAAGGAAGTAGGGTAATCGTGGAGAGGGATCTTGAGAACGAACGCCAGGTTGTTGAGGGCAAGTTGCCGTGTCTCATTAGTGTTTTGCGCGAGATCAATGACCCGAGACTCCCGACTCTAATGGCCATCATGGCCGCATCCAAGAAGCCTATGATCACATGGACCGCAGCCGATCTCGCACTATTAGGAGCGGAAGAGCTGGGCTTCAACGGTTCTCTATCGGAAATTCTGCGAACCACGGTTTCGGTAGGAGAAAGAAAACGGATAACACTACAAGGCGACGCGAATGAGATCGCGCCCAAACTAGTGAAGGCGCTAATCCAAGAGGGAGTTCTCAAGGCGGGTTAAACATGTTGCAGGAAAACAAAGGAATATGGGTTTTCTCAGAGCTACCTTCCCTCACTCTTGAGTTACTTGGGATAGGTAGAGTACTCGCAGACCAGCTCGAAACAGAGCTAGCCGCAATATCAATCGGAGCTGGCGATCACGAATACATAGAGCACGGAGCCGACAAGATTTTCACAATAAATGATGCATCACTGAGTCTCTTTCAAGTAGACAGCTATACAGACGCGATAACGGCACTCGTCAACGAATACAGACCTGAAGTTCTTCTCATCGGTGCAACCCGGAACGGGTTAGAGTTTGCTCCTCGGCTTGCTGAACGGCTGAAGACAGGTTGCGTGACAGAGGCAAGTGGATTGGAGCTTGACGCTGAGAAGAAGTTCGTTCTCATGGATCGGGTGACCTTTGGCGGCAACATTGTAGAAACTCAGATTTCAAGAGCGAAACCTCAGATTGCCACTGTCGCCAAGGGACTGTTTTCGCCTGTTGCACGAGATTCCTCCAGAAGGGGTGAGGTTGTGAAGGTTGAGCCGAAAATCAAACCCCCGACCACCAAGATTCTCGAAACAAGACCGAAAAGAGCGAAAGGTGTTCGTCTGGCCGATGCGGCGACTATTGTCGCCTTCGGACGAGGGGTAAGAAAGAAAGATGACATGGCCGTTATTGAACAGTTTGCGCAAGCAGTTAGTGGAGTTGTTGGCTGTTCTAGGCCTATAGCGGAAGATCTCGGTTGGCTTCCGGAAGAACAATACATAGGTCTTTCAGGACAAAAGGTTAGTCCGAAGCTGTACTTTGCGTGTGGAATATCGGGGCAGATCCAACATCTAACGGGGATAAGGAATAGCAGGATCATTGTAGCGATTAATAATGATCCGAAAGCTCCGATTTTCGAATTCAGCGATTACGCCGTAGTCGGTGACCTATACCAAGTAATCCCGGCGCTCACTGATGCAATAAAAGAACTGAGCAGAGTATAGTCTCGTGGGCTCTCGTTAGTCAGACTACCAAGGTCTCTCTGAAGGGTAGGCACTCCGCCGACGCGGAGGTATGAGCTTGAGGCAAGTACCCTTGTGATACGAGATCATCGAAGCGCTCCTGATTCTGAATTTTGCTTTGATCTTCCTGTACGGAACTCCGGCAATGATCATCTTGTCGATTTGCTTCCGCGATTTGTGTTTACACAGCTTACAGGCCATCGATCTCACTATCCAATCGAAGGTTCCTCAAGCAGCTGACCATTGCAGGCCATAGTTACAATTCCCAAACTCCTCGTATTAAGAATTCGACGAGTCTGAGCCTAGCTCTTGGCTCAGATCCGCTATGTGCGAGTATGCGTCTTTCTTCCGAGGCTCAACAGTGAGGGAGCTGAAAGCAGCGATGCTGATAGAAGAGTGAGGAAGAGCCTGGGGTCACGAGATAGGGAAAGTATCGTCCTACCCTGGAAATCGATGTCACCTGTTCGGCTCAGAATCTCGTCGGTCTTAAGTTCACGTGACACCATGAAAATTCGATTCAGGTAGGGATCGGGCAGTCGGTATAACATCCTCCTCAGCAACGCCATGGCTGCCAAATCAAATCCTATCACTTGGCGCCATTTCTCTTCGTATGATGACAATGTGGCAGCCGAAGTGTCGCCTTTTCGAATCGAGTCTGCGGCTGTTTCGCCAGCCATCCGACCGCAGGCCAGTCCAAACACAATGCCGCCTCCAGTTGTTGGTTTGACCTGCGACGCGGCATCTCCCACTGTGAGAACTCCGGCAGTGTAGGTCCGAAGAGCTGCGCCGCCTACGGGAATAGGGTGATACATAGGGGCTGTGAGAATCTTCGCGCGTTTCAGTTTCAAAGAGACGATCGGATGTTTCCTTATGAAATGCTCGAAGCATTTGCGAACATTATCTCGAGGTGCCGCTGCTATACCAACCTTCGCTGAACCATCTCGGCGCGGGATTAACCATCCGAAAAATCCTGGCGCGTACCCTTGGCCAAAATAGACTTCGACCAAATCATCATTGACATCTGTCAGATTCTCGACATTGAATTGTGCTGAATTTACGAGCATTCGTGGATTAGGCTGCAGTAGTCCTGCATATTTCGAAACTGAGCCTCCGCATCCACCTGCGTCGACTAGTATCTTGCACTCAACCTCTCTAGCTCTCGGTCCGCTGATTTTGATTTGGAAACCGTTATCGGTTCGCTTGAGTCCGTCCACGCGGGAATTCAGATGTAGTTGGGCACCGCTTTTTCGTGCCAATGTCGCCAAGTGTCTGTCGAATTCTGCTCTGTTCAATACCCAGGTGACGGGCTTCGGTCTATAGAGGGTGATTGATTTTCCATTTGGGGCATAGAGCACAGCGCCTTTGATCTCGTTTTCGATAATTCCGCGGGGCAGTTTAGGTCCGAATCTAGTAAACGCCAAGATACCAACGTGACCTGAGCAGTGTGAAGGTTCTCCTACCCTCGAATGTTCTTCAAAGATGCCAACAGAAACATCTTTCCGGCGCGCGGCTAGAGCAACGCTGCTCCCACCAACTCCACATCCAACTACAGCAACGTCAACCTGCTCAAAGCGCAAGATGCTTCATTCGCACGTTTGACTGAGGTGGGGTACCGTCTTCGTGAGGGAAAATATGAGCATACTATTGTTCGGTCCGCTGTTCGACCAGTTCCACGCGCCGTTTTCCTTTCATTTGCCGTGACACTCTGACGAGGCCGTTAACTTCGAGTTTCATAAGGATTCGGTTAAGTTCTCTGAAGCTTAGGTCTTCCTTGCCATTGCGGATTTCTCTCAGAAGCTCGTCATCAGTTAGTGGGCCTTTACGCCCGATCGCATCTAGAACAGAAAGGTTGAGGGGCTTAGGCCCCCATACTTTGTCCAAGGAATTCTGCACTGGAATCTACTTCTTCTCTAGGCTACTGGAGTGATAGCGGCGGCTCGTTCTCTCCTGAGCCTCTTTGAGAATTTCTGATACCAGGCACCGTCTTCAGCGGTTATGCTAGGACCAACTCTCTCCATCGCTTGGTTGAAGTCGCGTAGTGACACTTCTGTTGCCTCGATGTCTTCTCGAAGTCCATTCATGGCGGCCTCGCGACAGATAGCTTCAACATCAGCCCCTGAGTATCCTTGGGCTTTTCTTGCGAGGTCGTCCAAGTCGACATCTCTTGAGAGGGGCATTGAATGGGCGTGGATCTTGAATATCTCCTTCAGCGAGTCGAAGTCCGGTGATGGTACGTAGATTAGCCTGTCGAACCTGCCAGGTCTCAAAACGGCCGGATCCAGCATGTCAGGACGATTTGTTGCGGCGATCACCAGTACGTTCTGAAGGCTTTCGATGCCGTCAATTTCTGTGAGAAGTTGGCTTATGACACGTTCGCTGGCTCCTGAGTCTGCGTATCCAAGGCCTCGTTTTGGAACTATCGCATCAAGTTCGTCGAAGAATATGATCGCTGGGGCTGCAGTCCGACCCTTTCTGAAGATTTCCCGAATTGCTTTCTCGGATTCACCGACCCATTTCGAGAATATTTCTGGGCCTTTTATTGAAATGAAGTTGGCTTCACTTTCTGTTGCTACGGCCCTGGCGAGGAGTGTTTTGCCACAGCCAGGCGGACCGTAGAGCAATATTCCTCTGGGTGGCTTGATGCCCATCTTCTTGAAGACTTCGGGTTTCTTGAGAGGCCATTCCACAGATTCCATTAGCTCCTGCTTGACCTGTTTCAGGCCGCCTACTTCGTTCCAGTGAACTTGGGGTACTTCGACGTAGACTTCTCGCATTGCAGTTGGTGTGATTTCTCTATAGGCCGAGAGGAAGTCGTCCATCTTCACCACCATTTTTTCAAGTATCTCCGGTGGGATGCGTTCTTCTTCTAGATTGAATTCAGGGATGTATCGCCTCAGAGCCTTCATAGCCGCTTCCCGACACAGCGAGGCCATGTCAGCCCCCGTATAGCCGTGGGTCACATCTTTTAGTCGCTTGAGATCGATGTCTTCAGCTAGCGGCATGTTGCGGGTGTGAATCTGCAGGACCTCGTATCGGCCTGCTTTGTCTGGGACTCCGATCTCGATTTCTCTGTCGAATCTTCCTGGTCGCCTGAGGGCTGGGTCGATTGCGTTGGGTCTGTTGGTGGCCCCGATGACGATAATGTTGCCACGCGATCCCATCCCATCCATTAAGGAGAGAAGCTGGGCTACGACTCTGCGCTCAACCTCGCCGGTCACCTCCTCTCGCTTGGGTGCGATCGCGTCCATTTCATCGATGAATATGATACTTGGTGATGTTTCCTGCGCTTTCTGGAAGATCTCGCGTAGCCTGGCTTCCGACTCGCCGTAGAACTTGGACATGATCTCAGGTCCTGAGATGACGAAGAAGTTGGCATCAGACTCGTTAGCCACCGCCTTTGCGAGCAGTGTTTTGCCGCAACCTGGAGGTCCATAGAGGAAGACCCCTCTTGGCGGTTCAATGCCTAAGCGCTGGAATAACTCAGGATGCCTGAGCGGAAGTTCGACCATCTCGCGAATGCGCTGTATCTGCTCGCGGAGCCCGCCTATGTCTTCGTACGTCACGATTGGGATGCCTTTCTTCTCGGGTGTAGGTTCACTCAGAACTTGAACATGTGCGGTTTCTGTGATCTTCACAGGGCCATGGGGTCGTGTCCTGGTGACTACGAGTGGGACGGCACTTCCAAAAATCGAGAGGAGTGTCATGTCTCCCTCGATGAAGGGCATATCCATGAAACGGCGTTTTACGAAGCTAACAAACTCCTCATCAACGCTCAATCGAACGTCTGTAGGAGCAAAGACGATTGCTTGAGCTTCCTTTACGTCCGCTTTCTTCACGCTGACGTACTCGTTTAGGGCGACACCAGAATTTCTTCGAATCAGGCCGTCCATTCTGATTATTTCTTGGCCTTGATCCTCTGCATACGCGGGCCAAGCGACGGCGACAGTCATCTTCTTGCCATGTATCTCAACGAAGTCGCCTGCGGTAATACCGAGCTTTTGCATAGTGTCGTTGTCTATTCGGACCTTTCCGTGCCCGACGTCACGTTGCCTTGCGTCGGCCACTCTCAGAGAAGATTCGCGAGTACTCATATTGATAACCTCCCAAACAATGCTGGAGCACGACTAGTGCTGCTGAGTCCCTGAATACCGCTATTAAAATTGCTTTTGTCCACGGCAACTGCCACTTGTCTAAGCCTATGAGTCAATTTGGCATTTTCTGACCCGTTCATGCCATTCTCATCCCGAAGCAGTTGTTACTAGAGGTAACAATTGACGAATATAAGCGTTACTTGAGGTAACACGTCTCAGAATCTTCCGACTCTCAGAACCTGAATCTCACTTACCGAATCCACTGCTCGAATCGCATCTTCGACCTGATCCATTTTTCCTTCCCCATCTTCTGGCAGGACAACGTGTGCGATCAGGGCGACTAGTCCAAACGCTACAGGCTCCTCCTCGAATTTTTGAACCGTCGAGCCTACTGGAAGAGATTGCTCCACTTTCGATTTCAGAACGTTCAGGTCCAGATTAGCATCATTCGGGAATATCTTAATCGACGCTAGAACTTTCGCCAAGATTCTCAACCAGATTTCAAGTCTTATGGGCCAGTGTAACCGCACTTCACGCAACGGTAGGGACGCCCGAACATCCTGCACTTCTCACAGCGCCAAATAGTAACCTCACCGCAGCTTGGACAGGGGAACTTGACTGCTCCTTCGCCCGGGAGGATGGTTCGCGCACACCAAGAGCAAGTGGGCATGCGGATGATCTTCTCGCTGGTGGCTGCCGTGGTTGTGCTCAAACAGTGACACTTCGGATTCTAACACGCACAGTTCTGCTGGTTATAAATCCATTGCTGAGTTAGAGTAACCGTCCTGACTAGAATCTGGACTCAACCGACAAATTCAAACAGCGGACTATACTCACTCACCACATCAGTTAGTTCCGTTTCGGTGCACCAAATTGGTCAGCATAGATTCTGTCTGTGACCTCGACAGATTTCGGCGGTTCATGATAATGAGCACATGCCAGTCCTACATTCCACGAGAATATGATGAAGATGAAACAATCTACCCTGAACGATCTTCGGAAAGCGGGACAATGTATGTTGAGGCTGAAGACAAGGAGACCGTGGGGCAGATTCGAGAGATCAGGTTCGCTCGTGTGTCAAATGTTCTTGGTATCATTTACAACTCGAAAAGTGGTCGCACTCAAATCAAGTGGCGTCATCTGAAGGGTAGAGTCGGTCGGTTGAGTGGCGAAGCTAGCCCGAACACGTTAGTGAACCTCTTCGCGTCTGAAGCGTTACCTGAATCTTATGCCATAGCCGGACGAGAGCAGGAGTCGAAGACACAACGTGATGCATCTCTGAACGAGGCTTTCGCGGATACGTGACAAAAGCCACAACAATGCGCCTAGCAACCCCCTCAAGCCTCGAAATCTTGCTATGTCAAAGTTCAAACTGCTAATCTAATGGAGTCTCGAGCCTCTACAAAAAGGCGCAGAGTGGGACATGCGAATCGAATCCGAAGTCCGCAGTTCTTCGACCCTAGAGCAGCACTTTGTACATGGAAGATGGAAGATAATCAGGATCTACGTTCGAGGAGTTCTCAAGGAGATTGTCGTGAAACGTAGAGAAGCCTGTCATCCATAGCTCCGTACACGCGCAACCTCAAGTCTGACCGGCAGCTTTTGTAGTGTAGAATCGTAAGGTACAATCACCTCGCAGTAGGAAGTCCTGCAGAGATTGGGCGTCGACTTAGTTGACATTATTCCGGAAGAATCCACAACCTTAGACAGTCTTTCGAATAAGACTCTGGCAGTTGATGCCTACAACACACTCTACCAATTCCTAGCGATCATACGACAACCCGACGGTACACCTCTGAAAGACCGAAACGGGAGAGTCACCAGCCACCTAAGCGGTTTGCTATACCGCACAGCCAACCTAGCTGAGAAAGGGATCAAACTTGCTTTCGTATTTGATGGCAAGCCGCCTGAGCTCAAAGAGATGGAGATCAGCAGAAGACGCGAAGTGAAGGAGGAGGCTATCGTACATTACGAACGTGCACTTAGGGAAGGAAAGATGCAAGAGGCAAGAACCTACGCCCAAGCAACATCCCGACTGAAGGACCTGATGGTTGACGACGCCAAGAGACTCTTGAACGCACTCGGCGTGTCCTGGGTTCAGGCACCATCAGAAGGCGAAGCACAAGCAGCTTTCATCGCAGCTCGCGGTGACGTCTGGGGAGTTGCGTCCCAAGATCACGACTCACTTCTGTTCGGTGCCCCGCGGATGGTAAAGAACCTCGCCATAACGGGACGTAGAAAACTTCCGCGTCGAGACGCCTATGTGGAAGTGGAGCCAAAGATAGTCGAATTGGCCAAGGTACTCAACGGTCTCTCATTGACGAGGGAGCAATTAGTGGACGTCGGAATATTGATCGGGACTGACTTCAACCCAGACGGAGTGAAAGGTATAGGTCCCAAAACAGCAGTCAAACTCATCCAAGAGAACGGAAATCTAGAGAATGTCATGGCCAAGAATCCTGAGATTAGAATTTCCCCTGATGTGAACAGCATACGGAGAATCTTCATCGACCCGGCTGTGACGCAGGATTATGTTCTGAAATGGTCCAAGCCTAACGAGGATGAAGTTGTGGCTTTCCTCTGCGGAGAGCGTGATTTTTCTGAGGACCGTGTAAGAAGGGCTGTGAGCAAGATGGTGACTGTTGCTTCATCCGCGAAAAAGGCCACACTTGATTCCTACTTCGGCTGAGAGTTTGACTGCACTTCCTTCAGTTTTATCATTCTTCCGGAGCATTTCCGCCGTGACAAATCCGTTGTCGGAGTTTCGTCTTCACCGATTCAGTTGAATATGCAGGCAATTTGCTGCTATTCGCCTTTTGGACGTTAGGTTCTCCAGCCGCGTTTGCCCCTTAATGGCACGAAAGCCACTCCGCCAAGGTTTTCCTGGGATAGTCTGCCATCAGCTTTCTTCCTTATTTTGATAAGTTGTTGGTTGAAACCAGCGCCTCCTACTGGTATTAGGAGAATTCCATCAGGCTTCAATTGGCTCACCAAATCCTCCGGAACTTCGGGCGCGGCACTTGTAACAATTATCAAATCAAATGGCCCTTCATTCAACAGGCCTTCCGAGGCATCGGCCTGCACAAATGTCACTCTGTCGCTGTACCCCAACCGTTCAATATTCTCTTGCCCAAATTCAGCCAATTCAGGTATCAGCTCCGCAGACCAGACGTGCCCCCAAATTCCTCTTTCTCCCTCCTGTGGGGCTACGACCTCGGCGTATACACAGCTCATGTATCCACAACCTCCACCAACCTCGAGGACTCTTTGACCAGCCTTCATCTCACCGTATTCACAAAAGAGAGCAGTCATGTGCAACGCGCTGGTTGTCTGACCGAATCCTATCGGAATCGGCGTGTCAACGTACGCATAGGATCTCACGTCATCAGGCAGGAATTCTTCCCGTGGGACTTCGGTCATGGCTCTGATTATGTTCGGGTCCCGCAGGACTCCTTGTGTTCGTAACTCCTCTATGGCCTGCCGGCGTAGCTGGACGAAGTCTCTCAAGTCTTTCGACTCGTAAGCGGTCTCACCGGTCAATAAAGGTTCAAGAGTCCGGATACGGACCTGAGCTCTGTGTTCTGGCCTTGCGGGTTGTCGAAGAACTTCAAGCCAAGGGTCATCCAAACATCCTTGCGACGCACTCCATGACGTTCGAGATTACAAAAGATCACGGGTTGTCAAGACGTGGTAATTGCGTGGTTGCAGTTGAAGCAACTAAGTGCCTTGTCGATCTTTCTGCAGAATTTAGGAGACTGTGTAGAAATGATGAAACGCGTATCATCGTCGAACTGGAAGCTGCAGGGGTTGCTGAATCCATCCGGGGTAGAGGAAGCCCTGCACTCACATTTAATCATATCAGGGAAATTGTGGGAAGGAAGTCAAATTTCGTGTCAGATCGGACGCTTATGATTCGCGCTGATAAGGCCGCCTGTGATATCAACAGAGCCTTGGTACGCGAATTGAAGTCTCCAACGACTAGAGTGCAAGTTCGAATAATTGCTGAACTGTGATCTCTATTTCAAGTGGACGTCCACAGCCACCTGTACTCGATTCGGGGCGACCTCTCTGATGATCTTGCGGAACGGGACCGAATGAATGTCTCTGCCCACGCTTTCAATAATTGCCCGAACGGATTCCTCAATCGTGGTCAGATCGTCAGATCTTGATGCAAAAGTGTAGTAGTGAATGATTCCACCATCCCGTTTAATCGTTTGGATTGCCGCTTCAAGAAAACTTGTCGCTTCTGATGGTAAATTCATGATTACACGGGAGGCAGTTCCTTGCAACATCAGCGACGTCACTTGACGAGCGTCGTCGAGAATCGGTACGACGCGGTCCGCAACCCCGTTAGTGAGAATGTTTTCTTTCAAATACCTGAAAGCTTCCGGGTTAATGTCAATGGCAGTGACTCGCGAAGTTGGCTGCGTTTTTGCAATGAGAATCGAATACGGACCCACGCCGGCGAACATGTCAACGACAGTTTCATGCGGCTTGGCTTGTCCAGCAACTCTCATTCTCTCATGGGAGAGCCGCGGATTGAAGTATACCTTTGCAATGTCGAGATGGAAGACGCAAGAATATTCTCTGTAGAAGGTTTCCGTATTCCCTGAACCTGCGATGGTTTCATACTTCCGCGTCCTGAATGTGCCTGTAACCTCGCTTGATTTTCTGAGCACCAGTCGCAAACTCGGATTAACTTCGAGGACGCCTCTTCCAATAATTGATGAGAACTGTATCAGGTCTTCGGGGAGTTCGATTATCCCGATATCGCCTATGATGTCGCAGGACCGAGGAATACTCGACAGAAGGGGTTCCGGGATCTTGCCGCGCACTGATTCGAGGAGGTTCCGAGGCCTGGTCTTCAGTTCCACAAAATTAGCCTCCTGAATTCTCACGTCAGGACATCGTTCTTTGATTTTTTCAATGTCCTCGTCAGAGGCTCCTGTCGATAGCGGGATGAAAACCTCATTCTCGTTTCGACCGAACTCAAGTCCTCTGTCAACGAGTCGTAGCCTTCGCAATATCAGGAGAGTCTGCTCAGCTTGCCGCAAAGGCGTTGCGATTCCTAATGCCTTCTTCAAGCAAGATTCCTACCAATAGGTGAGCAAAAGCGGTCTAGGCTTTCTGAACAATGCTAAATACTCAGGCAAAGACTAACACTCGGAACTTTAGATGAGGGTTTGGGTTTGGCCCAATGGCGACGGCGAGAGGAAGTCATAGGCAAGGAAGTGATCGACAGTGACGCCAGAAAGATAGGGTCAGCCAAAGACTTGGCGTGGTCGAATGATGGCAGCCTCGCCTTGGTCATTGAGCTCAGCGACGAAGAAGAGGCGTTCCTTCCATTTGACGAGATCGAGCGGATAGGGGACGTCGTCTTCGTGAAAGCCAAATCAGCGTTGGAAACCGCCCCGACCATCGCCTGTCCCATTTGCAAGCAACGAAATCCATTGGAAGCGAAGTTTTGCGCTAAATGCGGAAGAACTCTGGAAGGGAAAGAAGAGAAAAAGGACAAAAAAGCATGATTCAGGGCTAGATTTCTCCGTGCTCTCGGTTTTGTCCGTTTCCTATTGAAGCTAGATTGTTGTAGAGTAGTTTGGTTCCGAATCTCTAATACATCATCTTTGCCTCAAATTTGCTAGTGGGATTTTCCTACTAGGTGAAAACTCTTTTACCGTGGGTCGGGGAACCCAAGCCGTGCAATACATGTTCTCCAATGCTCTACGAAAGACTGTGAAGCCTCTCGCAGCGTTCTCCTTACTGGTTTTCCTTGTCTTTTCCTCAAGTTTCGCTGTTCCAAATGCTTCTGCAGCGAGCGCCACCCTTACCGAATGGACTCTACCAGATGGGAACTCTGGTCCATGGGGCGTGAGCGTAGACTTCCTATCAAAGATCTGGTTCACTGAGAATCAAAGTAACAGGATTGGCATGCTTGATCCCGTGACCTTCACCATGAAAGAATGGGACATGCCGACTGGCGGAAGTAATCCGCGGGGCATATACATCAAATCATCTGCAACCTCGATCAGAGTTTACTTCACAGAGTATAGTACCAACAAAGTCGGGTACTTTGAAAATGCGACTCAGACCTTCTTCGAATGGTCACTTCCAGCTGACCGACGGCCAGTTTCCATAGCTGTTGATGATGACGATAACATGTGGTTCACTGAATCGCAGAATGATGCCATAGGTCGATTGAATCCAATCGGCAACGTTCTGACGGAGTATAAACTGCCCGCACTTCCAGTTCCAGCAGGCACTTTTAGCTGTGGTTCATTCAGCTCGCAGTTGTGTCCGTGGGGGATTGCAGTGAAGACTGTGCGAACAGTAGCAGGGACGAACACCATCGTCTGGTTCACTGAATTGCGAAACAACGTAGTTGGAAGATTGGAAGGAAAGAGTGGCACTGTAACCCTATTCAATCTGGCTACCATAAATCCGATCGACTATCAACCGATGGGCATTACACTCGACTCGCAGGGCAATGCGATCTTCACAAGCATAGGCGACAATGCAAATCGAATTTCAATTATTAGGAATTCCACTGCCACAGTGGCTGATGTTAACATTCCCACGTCGCTGGCGAAAGCCACGAGCGTAACATGGGATTCAAACAGGAACCTTGCATGGTTCACAGAATATCGTAGCGGCAAGATGGCAAGCTTCGACACGAGCAATCCTGTGTTCCAATTCCTGCCGAACGTTATCCAATGTACAATCGGCGGCTCGAATCCAGGAGCACCCAATTGCGCCAGTGGTTCCGGAATTTCCCAACCCGCTACGAGTCAAACAACCACAAGCAAGACACCTAAGATTACCCAAGTTACCCCATCCCTTATCACAACTGTAAGTCCGCTCCCTTCAAACCAGTTCACTGAATATGCGCTTCCAACGACGACTTCCGGACCGAACTCCGTCGTCGTCGACACCGGAGGCAACATTTGGTTCACAGAGCAAACCTCCTCTGGAAATCGAATAGCGCGGATGACGATAATCGTCCCATTCGATTTCAGCCTGACCATAACTCCAAACGCAGTCACAATCAATCAAGGTCAGTCTGCCAATTATTCGATAAAGGTGAATCTTGTGGGCGGGTCCACCGTGACAGTGACCCTCTCGCTATCAACAAGCCCACCTGCCGGTGTGACCTACAGTTTCAACCCACCA
>MEMY01000043.1:0-2978 GCA_001768965.1 archaeon RBG_16_50_20
ACCACTGAGCAACCATGTTCGCGACTTGTTGTAGGCGAAGTTAACTAAGTCCCTAGAGCCAGAGATATGTCCGCCCACAACTCCGAATGCCTTTGAGAAAGTGCCCATTTCAACATGGACCTTATCGCGGTCAAGCCTGAAGTGTGAGACGATTCCTCTTCCTCCTTCACCTAAGACGCCTTCGCCGTGCGCGTCGTCTACATAGACCATGGCGGCGTGCTCTGCACCCAGCTTAGCTATTTGATCCAGTGGCGCCATGTCGCCATCCATTGAGAAGACGCCATCTGTGATTATCAGAATGTGCCTGTATGGCGGATCGTGCTTTTCCGTCTCGTCTAAGACACGCTGCAAATCTTGCATATCCGCATGCTTGTAAACGCCTCTTTCCGCGTGCGACAGCCTAACGCCGTCAATTATGCTGCCGTGGTTTAACTCATCGCTTATTATCAGGTCGCCTTTGTCAGCCAACTGTGGAATCAAGCCAGCATTAGCCGCAAAGCCTGTCTGATAAACCAGCGAAGCCTCAGCATGCTTGAACTCTGCAAGTCGCCTCTCGAGTTCAATGTGTAGATCCATATTCCCTGCGATGGGACGCACAGAACCGGAACCTGCACCGTGACTTTGAACCGCCTTTATTGCCGCTTCTTTCAATTTCGGATGGTTGCTTAGGCTCAGATAATTGTTGGAGCACAGCATCAGAACTTTTTTCCCGTCAACAGTGCACCATGGTGTGCTTGGACCTTGCAGCACGCGGAGTTTCCAGTCAAGCTCGTTTCTTACGAGTTCTTCGTATTCTTCTCGTAGGAAGGCTGTTGGATTTCGCATTCTATCTAACCTTGTTTTCGGAGGTCCCGTATGATTGGTTTAACTCTTTCTAGGGTAGAATTCCTGCTTCAAATTTCTTTGTCAGTATTTCCATCATGTCCTTTGTCATGACAGCGAGATTATCGTAAGTGGGTTTCCAACCCCACTCTTTGCGTGCGACGCTGTCGTCCATTGACATAATCCATGAATCTGCGATTTGCTGCCTGAAGTCAGGCTTGTATTCGCATTCGAATTCTGGGCAAAGCTTCTTGATTTCCGCTGCCAATTGCCCCGCGGAAAAGCTCATCGCTGACATGTTGTAGCTTGTGCGGCATTTGATCCTGGAAGGGTCGGTCTCCATTAGGTCTATGGTTCCCTTTATGCAGTCGGGCATGTACATCATCGGCAGTACAGTGTCTTGTCTCACAAAGCATGTGTACCGTTTCTTCTTGATTGCTTCATAGAATATCTCTACGGCATAGTCTGTTGTGCCGCCGCCCGGAGGCGTTTCACTACTTATGATGCCTGGATAACGGACACTTCGCACATCTACGCCGAATCGTGAAAAGTAGTAGTTGCACAGAAGCTCACCAGCGACTTTGGTGACGCCGTACATGGTGCGGGGAATCAGGACAGTGTTCTGAGGTGTGTTAACGCGTGGTGCCTCTGGACCGAAGACTGCGATTGAGCTTGGCCAAAAAACTCTGACTAGCTCGTGTTCTTTTGCGACTTGGAGCACATTGTAAAGGCCGTCCATGTTGATATGCCAGGCAGCCTGCGGATTCTGTTCACCTACACCAGAAAGAACCGCTCCAAGATGATAGACTGTATCAATATCATATTTCTCAACGATTCTTTCAAGACCTTCTTTGTTCGTGATGTCAATGGATTCGAATGAGCCAGATTTTAGCAAGGTCTCGCTGGGCGTTCTCTTATGTCCCGCCGCAACTACATTGTCATGGGAATATTTCTTCCGAAGTTCTATTGTCAGTTCAGATCCGATTTGTCCAGTGGCGCCTGTCACAAGAATTCTTTTCATGTTTTTGCCTAGCATGCGACAGCCCCGTTTGCTCTGGAAGACGGGTGTTGAAACTTTCGAGTTATAAGAAGTGTTCTTCAACATCGCCGCTAACATTCTTTCAGAAAAGATCTTGATTCGGGTTGTCGGACGCGAGCTGTTCAGAACACTAGGCAAGCTCGAAGTTCCCCGGAAGTCCGGAAAACTGGAGTTGAACCCCTCTTGTTGCTCCTCGAATGGACCATGTAGACACGGTTTGTGGGGTCAGGAGAATGCTGCAAGATCGCGCTAAGGCTCTTGAACAAACGCTTCCGGAAACGTTTATTTTGAGCACGTCTGAACGTGACAGGTTCGCATGCGTAATCAGCGCAAACTAATGAAGGCATAGACCAATTGGCAACTAGGCGAAGGAAAGGGAGGCATCTACGAGGGTCAAGGACTCATGGTTGGGGTACCTCTGGTCAGCATAGAGGAAGCGGGACGCGCGGCGGATTCGGCATAGCCGGGAGATATCGGCACAAGCGCTCACGCCTCATAAGAGAAAAAGAATTCGTGAACATGCACTACGTGGGCAAGAAGGGATTCACTTCCGTCGCGCAGAAAAAGGGCGAAGGCAAAGTCCTGAACGTCGGCCAATTGTCTGCCATGGTTGATAGGCTCATCTCAGAAAAGAAGGCCCAGGTTGAGGGTCAGAAGGTCTCAGTAGACTTAGGTGAGCTCGGTTTTAGTAAACTCCTGGGTTCGGGTTCGATTTCCAAGGCTATTCGCGTGAAGATAGATCGTTGTTCTGAAAGTGCACTCGAGAAACTGAAGAAGGCCGGTGGCGAAGCAGTTCTCCCGAGCAGTGCTCCAGCCAAGTGAAATTGAATGGTTAGATTCATCGAACTCTTCAAGCCACTTGCAAGGTTCTTTCCGGCCATTAAGTCGCCGGACAAGAAGGTTGCATTCAATGAGAAGATATTCTGGACAGCTATCGCTCTCATAATCTACTTCATAATGGCACAGGTTCCCCTCTACGGAGTCGGGCAAGCTGGGCTGAATGATCCTCTCGGTTCGCTCCGTGTAATCTTCGCCTCGAACCGAGGAACACTGATGGAGCTCGGGATTGGGCCCATAGTTACGGCCGGGCTGATCCTTCAGGTCCTAGCGGGGTCCA
>MEMY01000043.1:3000-7523 GCA_001768965.1 archaeon RBG_16_50_20
GGACCCCGAGGACCGGTCGCTGTTCACGAGCGCTAGCAAGATACTCTCGGTAGTGATGACGCTCTTCGAAGCCTCAGCCTTCATTCTCGGAGGATCCTATGGCACCCTAGCAGTGACAACTCAAATTGTCATCTTGCTCCAACTTGTCGGCGCCGGCATCATTGTACTACTGCTCGACGAGCTCCTCCAGAAGGGCTGGGGACTGGGCAGCGGCATCAGCCTGTTCATCGCCGGTGGTGTAGCGGCGACAATCTGGTGGGACTCAGTTGCTCCCATGGGTCCAATGTCTGATGGCAAATTCCTGGGGGCGATAATCGCTTTCGGACAGGGCCTGATAGGTCGAGAAGACATCACGAGCATCTTCTACCGACAACAAGGACTGCCGGACATGGTAGCTTTCCTGACGACACTTGGGGCCTTCGCGATACTCATCTACTTCAACGGCATGAGGGTAAATATCCCAGTCTCGTACGCGCGGTATCGTGGATTTCGCGGCACATTTCCACTCAAACTCTTCTACGTCTCTAACATTCCAGTAATTTTCGCGGCGGCTCTGTTCGGCAACATCTACTTCATCACGCAAATATTGTGGCAAAGGTACAACAGCAGCAATTCGAACTTCTGGTTCAACCTGTTAGGTACCTACGCTATTCAAGGAAACCAGTATCAGCCGACAGGAGGCCTAGTCTACTATGTAGTCCCACCCCAAAACCTCACATTAGTGATAGAGGACCCCATGAGGGCGTTAGTCTACGCTGTTCTTTTCGTCGTCGCCTGTGTCTTCTTCGCAGTCACCTGGGTTGAAGTCGGAGGCATGGACGCGAAAACTGTCTCGAAGCAGTTGCTCGACTCTGGCATGCAGATCGAAGGTTTCAGAAGGTCAGAGGTCCCGATAAGGCAGCTTCTCCAAAGATACATTCCCACCGTGACAATAGTCGGCGCAATCCTCATCGGCGTCATAGCAGCTTCCGCAGACTTCCTAGGCGCCTTCGGCTCCGGGACAGGGATACTCCTAACAGTGGGCATAATCGAGCAGTACTACAAGATCTTCGTACGCGAACGAATCACCGAAATCTATCCCGCAGCGAGAGGCTTCCTGGGTGAATAGGTCTGTCAGGAACGGTGGTCGTTACTGGAATTCCAGGCGTTGGCAAGACCACCGTTCTCAATGAACTCCAGGACCTAGCGAAACAGAACAAGTTCGATCTAGTCGTCCTCAATTTCGGGACAGTCATGAATGAGGTAATGCGTGAACTCGGGAAGGATTTGCACCGCGATGACATGCGAAAGCAGAACATAGAGGTGCAGAAGAAGGCTCAGGAGCTGGCAGCAAGCGAAATCGCGAACCGCTCTGGACATGGCACCACAGTGGTGGATACTCACATGTTCATACGAAGCGTCTCAGGTCTTTGGGCTGGTCTACCACAGAACGTTTTGACAAGGTTGAATCCCAGATTGTTTGTGCTGGTCGAAGCCGATCCTGAGCAGATCGCTGCCCGGCGTAGGAGTGATTCTGACCGTAAACGTGAGCGGACTATGGCTGAGGATATCATGTTCGATTTGCAGTGGTCGCGGGCAACAGCGGCTGCGTCAGCGGTCTCAACGGGTGCGCCTGTTAAGGTTATAAGAAATGATGCTGGTAGGCAGAAGCAAGCGGCGCAGGAGCTGTTTCAGGCTATTCGAAGTGTGATGGAGGACTAGGTATGACAACTATCATCGACGACATTGTAGCCTTTTTCGTGCAGGCCCTCTCACCCTACAGCCAGATACCACAATCAACGCTCTTCACTGTGGGGATCGCGGTTCTGTTAGGGGTGATGTCAGCAACCGCGGCGAAGCTACTCGTAAATTACGATATGGTGAAGAATTCAATGCGCGAATTCCAGAATTGGAGGAAAGAGATGGACAAAGCCAAAAAGGCCAACGACAACCAAACCCTAAACAAGTTGATGAAGAAACAACAGGCAATGACAAAACTCCAGGCTCGCGCAAGCATGGAGAACATGAAAGTAACCGCGGTAACCTTCGTTCCGTTTCTATTGCTATGGTACTTGCTCAACGCCGTGTTCGGAGACCACGTCGTGGCAATATCTCCGTTCCCCCTTCCACTTGCTGGAAGCCAGCTGACCTTCATTTCGTGGTATTTCCTAAGCTCATTCGCAGTTAACTTTCCGATAATGCGCCTATTCGGCATTGGGATGAGTGATAACTAGTTGCCCAGACGCCATCTTCGCAGTCGCTCGAGGAAACGGTCTGTTTTGCGCCTTCCGGGTGGCAGAGTAACCACGCATTACAAACGAAAGCGTTACTCACAGGCCAGCTGCGCTAACTGCGGTCTCCCACTACGAGGAGTTCCAACAACTTCACTCAAAAGCGTCTCCAAGACATCAAGAAAACCAACGCGAGCCTACGGTGGCGTCGTTTGCGCGATCTGTCTTAAGGAAGCTGTTCGCCAAAGAGCCAGAGCCGGATAGGTCTTGACGGGGCCTGTGATTACCATAAGCGGCCCCCATGGAACAGGCAAGTCGACTTACGCGAGAGCGTTAGCTGAGGCGCTTGGACTGCGTTATGTGTACGCTGGAGAGCTCTTCAGGGATCTTGCGAGGGAACGAGGCATGTCATTGGAGGAGTTCAGCCGCATCGCAGCCAACGCCCCCGCAATTGACACGCTTATCGATGAAAGAACCAAAGCCGAAGCCAAGCAGGGGAGAGTCGTCATCGACGCCCAACTATCTGCTTGGATGGTTAAAGATCTAGCAGACGTGAAGGTGCTCATCGTCGCTTCTGACGAGGAAAGGTTCAGGAGGATAGCCGAGAGGGAAGGAATCTCAGTTCAAGAGGCGGAGAAGCAGACAATTGCACGTGAGGAGATCCAGAAGCAACGATACAAGAAGTATTACGGGATCGATGTGAACGACTTGAGTATCTATGACCTGAAGATAGATACGGGACGCTATCCGCTTGAGAAAGCCAAATCAGTCGTGATTGAGAGCGTGCGTCAATTCCTCAAGGAGAGGGAATCGAACGCCCAACGACATGAAATCGGTTAGATTTATCTATTGCTCGGGAATCTACTGCGCGAAACCATCCTATGTGAATGAACATGGCCAGCATTGAAGTAGGAAGGATCTGTGTGAAACTCACGGGGCGCGAGACCGGCAAGAAATGCGTGGTTGTCGACGTAGTCGACAAGAACTTCGCGGTCATAACCGGCCCCAAGTCAGTAACTGGGATCAGGAGACGGCGGACGAACGTCGATCACCTTGAACCAACGCCCCAAAACGTCGAATTGAAGAAAGGCGCAACAGACGAGGAAGTTGAGAAAGCCTTAACGAAAGCGAAAATGACGAAGTTCATGAAAGAAGAAATACTTCCCGTACTGCAAGCGGTAGCCGCATAAGCCTCCTTCTGCAGATTTTCGCTGCTCTCGCTTTTCGCGGTCGAATGACCGCACTGGATTTCTGTTCACTTAATAGATTGCATTCTCTTACTGCAATGTGCGGGGTGATTGAACTGCAGACTGCAATGCCATGGGCAATTACGAGAGAACTTGTCGCAAAGGTTGAAGACTCCACGGATCCGAGGTATGGTTGTCGTCCTGAAGATCGGTCTTTGTCGCTTCAGATCAAGTATGGGATAGTAAACGTGGACAAGCCAGGCGGACCGTCAAGTCATGAAGTGGTCGCTTGGATTAAGCGAATGATGAAGTTGTCCCACGCCGGTCACGGTGGAACCCTAGAGACATCCTAGTCGGGGTAATCCTAAAGTCACCGGCGTTCTTCCAGTCGCTCTACAAGACGCCACGAAAGTCATACAGGGCTTCCTCTATTCGGGAAAGGAGTATGTCTGCGTAATGCAGATTCACGCAGATGTCCCAGAGCAGACCGTTCGGCAAGTGCTCAGTGAGTTTGAGGGAGAGATTTACCAAAAACCCCCCATGAGATCTTCCGTCAAGAGAGAGACGAGAAAGCGCACCATCTATCGCCTTGAAGTTCACGAAATTGATGGTCGAACCGTGCTCTTCACCTGTTCCTGCCAAGGTGGAACCTACATCAGAAAACTATGCTCCGACATTGGCGAAGTGCTCGGCTGCGGGGCGCACATGCGCGAACTCAGACGAACTCGCGCAGGTCCCCTCACCGAAAATACCGGAATAGTCACCCTGCACGAGTTGAGTGCTGCACAAACCGAGCTGGAAGCAGGGAATGAGGCGCCAATGCGAGCGATGATCAAACCGATGGAGATCGCGTTAGGAGCCCTTCCACAGATTATGATACGTGACTCCGCCGTTGATGCCGTCTGCCACGGCGCCGATCTCGCCATCCCAGGAATTGTGAAACTTGATTCTATGATAGAAAAAACAAAGCCGGTTGCGTTATTCACCTTGAAGGGCGAAGCCGTAGCCTTGGGACGAGCACTCATGACTTCCCGAGAAATATTGGATCAAGAGAAAGGCGTAGCAGCCAAAACCGAACGCGTACTGATTGACAGAGGCACATACCCAGCTATGTGGAAGCATTAGA
>MEMY01000044.1 GCA_001768965.1 archaeon RBG_16_50_20
TATCCTGCGCCTACAATAAACTTAGACATTTAAGCCAAGGTTCAGAGCACGAGATCGCCAAGCTTTGGCTTTTGCGCACAGCTGTCGGGAAGGCGGAGATAGGCGTCATGTATTGGCTTGAGTGACGGAATACGAGGCGAGAATCTACTTCCATTAAGTGAAAAGACCTGGACCCGTTGGGATGTGGCAGCGGTTCCGGAAGGTGGATTTGGACTGGAAACTAGGACCTCGTTGACCTTCAACCAGCTTTTTGACAGGTCTGAAATGCCGTCACAGTCTATGAATCTTAGGCTCCGAGAGAGATTTGATGGGTGGTTTTATAGGTATATGGCTTCATTTTTTGCTTGCGCCTAGCGGAGCGTATCGGGTTAAAGAAAAATGAGCGATGGCAAAAAGAGCCTGTTCCTCAGGAAAGCCGGAACAGCCATCGCCTTTCTCACCCTCCTCTTCATATCCTCCCTCCTTCCCCTCTCGCAAACGAATCTTATTCCTAAAGTGCACGCGGAAGTCATCGACAATTCTGTAGGATCGATAGCCCCCGCGAAGTATTGGGGCGCATTCTCCGGAACTACTGGTGACGTGCAGATCAACGTCAACAGGACTGGTATCGCTGTGCGGGTTGAGATTCCGAGAGAGTTCCTAGACGGAGTTATCTCAAATGAGAACGACACGCACTTCATCCAAAGTGACATTCGCAACGACTACTATTACTACGCCGTGGTCGATGAGTCCAGACATTGGAGCTACGATTGGAATCGTACTGCGAGCGATGCACCATGCTTCAAACCAAGCTTTTCCATACACGACCCGAACGCGCCATGGTGTGTTGAGGTCTGGAATTACCTGAACGGAACGTTTCTCAATTTCACAGCACCCAAGTTCGTGCGGTTCATGGGCCTTAATGCGCCTAGAATTTCTGGCGTCTACAACTTCACGCTTTTTGTTGCGAACAAAACGAACAAGTTCGGGTATCCGGATTTCGTACACGCGTGGAACACAACACTGTTTGTCCCTGTTAGCATGATTGACAATCCAGCAAGCATTCCTGGGACGATTTGTGACGCCGATGACCCGTCATTGACATGCCCCCCCATACTGGGAGCCAAAGGGGTTGTCTACGCAACCAATCTGGCAACTGGGCAAGTGGCTAGAGCATACGTGAATCAGACCAATGGACGATTCAACCTCACGGGCCTAGCCCCAGGAAATTACGAGGTGCGCGGTTCAGCTGGCGTCGTGAACGGCATCGCGTACTCTGTGTCCGATCCCGTGAGTATGCTGAACCTGCAACGAGGACAACTTGCCCCCCTCGGAAAGCTGCATCTTCAACGAGCGCCTCAAGTGTGCGGTTTCATTAGGTACCGAAACTCGACTGATCCTATCCAAACGAACTTCCTTCCCCACTCCCTCACGGATCATCCTTACCTACCGAAAATTGGCTTCAAAATCCTGAACATAACTGTTGAGGCGACTGATCAAGCGGGGCACACTTTTCGCGTCTTGACCACATCAACCGACTCATCCATTGATAGCTTTAGCATCATTACAGGCCAAGGCATCAAATACGTTGGGAATGGCCCGCTGGGTACGGTTGACCCGTATGGTACCGAGTTTGCTGGCCTTCCCAGCGTGAGTGGCTCGCCATACACGATGCAGATCAACGTCTGGATAACTGGTTACTTGCAGCAGTTCAGCGAGAGCGTCACGATTGCTTCGATGCCAGGCCAGGCAACCCCGATCCCATGCAATCAGGTTGTGCCCACTCCAATAGTAATGCAGTCAGGTGGAGTGATTAGCGGTACAATAGAGTTCCATCGAAACGCCTTAACCCTCGAAACTCCACATGACGGCGAATTGGCCCTTGGACTCTCATCAACAGCCACCGACGCACTCTTCGGGGGCAATATCCTAATCCAGATGTACAATCAAGCCGGTCAACTGAAAGGCGTCGGAGTAATCAACGGAACATTACCCGACGGCAAAACCATCTACGCAAACTCGGTCTCGGTCAGATTCTATATCGTGGGTTTCAGCGAATTCTACAATCGGACATGGGCTGGGACATGGGTTTCTAAAGATAACGGCCTTGCTGCTGATCAGTATACTATCAATGTGAACATAAGGGGATACGAAGAGGAGGAGATCACGTCTGGGCCCTACTCTTTGCCTTTGGGTTCCAACCAGACGGTCACAATCAGGATGACGAGAGCCGGTGCTTTCCAAGTAAGTGCCGTCTCATTCAACAACCGCTTCGGAAGCCGCGCTCTCCAAGCTGAGAAACCATTCCGATTCCTCAATCTGTCAATCCCAGTTCGAGCCCGAATCTACTTCTATGACGCTGGCGGAAGAATCGTCGGCTACGAGGAACGTCCGTTAGTTCAAGGAATCAACGGCGTAAGCCTCACATCGTTTACGATAATATTCGCAGGCCAGAACTGGAGTCTTCGCGAAATATGGTTCTTCGGATACGCGCCGACACACCTCGCCACTGGAACCTACTCGATTAAGGGCTACACGCTTGGCTACGTTCAACAGAGGGACATATTCGGCTATGTTGAATTAGTCAGCCTCGGCAGGGCGTTCGTGCCCCTCTTGATCGCAAACGAACTCGATATTACTTCCCCAATCTTTTCAGAACCTTCTTTGTTCTGGCATACGCCCGAGCATGACCATGCGATTGGCGAAGCATATTCAGGCGGAGGGCTTGCCGGAGCATTACCCGTTAACATGACCTCTAACGACCCTACATTGGTTTTTCCAATCTTCGGTTTCGGTGCCATGATGAATGTCACTTGCAATAGCATCCTCCAGTGTACCTCAACATTCAGCGGCCAGGGTCACTTCTTCTATGTCGCCCCAGATGGTACCCGTTACTTCGATTACGGTCTCGACACGGACACCTACCTAGCCAAGGTACCTGAGTTCGGATTCAACAAGCATTTCACAACCATAATCCCGTCCTTCATGATCGACTTTCCAGACTTGGGACTGGGTGAAGACGTTTTCCTAAACTTGTATGCCATGGCGAGAATAAGACAAGACACTTTCTCGAGCTCTCTTGTAACAGGATGGGTGGCCGGAAACTCCCTAGTCGAAGTAATACCTCTTTCTTGGGTATCAGTTCAGGCAACCAACGGCACATTCACCAAATCAGTTCCAACCTTGGATGGAAGGTATGACGGCGTCGGAGCATTGAACTTGCCTGCAGGCATTTACGACATTACATTTTCGGTCGCCAATTACGAGTCGCAGACGCTGTCGGGCGTGCAGGTCACTTGGAACTCAACCTATGTAATACTTCCACCCTTAGGGCCATTGTGTCCTACGGCGGATCCGGGAGTCTGCGGATCGCCGTTCCCTCTTCTACAGGCCACGCAAAGTTCGCTGCTAACCATCACTTTCTGGATGGTTACGTCGGTTACTCGCGTACTGGGCATTCCAGAAAAATCGATCCTTCTGCAGCGGTAGCTCAGGATTGCTCCGGTCAATTCTCATCTTGTGAAGACTGACTGGACCGTTTGAATTGCTGAGGAAGTGTATGGAATCATCAACAAGCTGAGGAGACGCCTAATTGAAAGATTCTAACGGAAGCTGCTTGGCTAAGAAACCATTCTCCATCAGCTTTACTATGTGCTCTTCAGACAGAGAGCGGAACCACAACAAACCCCTACTGCTCGCAGCTACCACATTCGCGTTTACTTCAGGAACGCCTTGATTACTCATGCCGACACCGTGAAATGATTGCGATAAGAACGGTGTCGAGCCGAGAGGAACTGAGGCGCTCACTTGAACGTCATCCAAATGCGCTACGAAGTATGACCCGGCATTCAAGAGCTCCAGCGAAATTGTGACCGGTACAGCTCGATCTGAATGTAGGATCGAGGCGTATTGGGCCAAGGTCAAACGTGGCTTCAGGTCTTCTGTGACGTTATGATCGATCTGGCACCAGGAGCTGCAGCCTCCAAAATCGTATGTCTCGGTGAAGCCACCAACCTGAACGCGAAGCCTACCACTTCCCAGCAATGAACATGAAACGTACCATGGGGCGTAACATCCATCCATCACCCAGGCCCTAACCCTTAGGCTGCGAAGGTCCGCAACGGAAATTGTTTGTGAGACACCGACGACCATTGCGCCATCGATTGTCCCGAAATGGCGAGGGGGCATTTGCAGTTTCAATGCTGATGAGCCGCTGTGAGCGACCTTGTTGGTAATTGTGAGATAACCATAGCTCTTCTCAACACTCCAACCGTCTAATCCATTCTCAAAGTCGCCGTTGTTCAAGATTGAAGCGGTTTGCAGCCTTTCTGGGAGTGGAGCATGCCCGACCATAATCGTGAAAGGACCTTTCTGCGATCCTCCGATTGCTGAGACTGAGGTGAAAAGCGTCGCACTGACCTGCAAGGTCCAGTTGGCCTGTAACGGAGGTGCAACCACCTTATTGACAGCGGTTACGTTCCTTGTTCCCCCCGCGAGATCAGCAAAGTAACCTATCGGGAAAGACGTGCTGGAGAGAATCACATTAGGTGCAGTCTCAACGACGTCGAGCCTGCCGACAATATAGGCCTTCGATTGAGAACACGTCACATTCATCTGGGTTGTCACTTGGAAACTCTGGCCTGGCTCCACGATAGGTGGATAATCGACCGCGAAAATCTGAAGGCTACAGCCTACAGCATGAGCAGCGGGAATCATCGAAATGAGCAGAGCTACTGCGAAGAGCACAACCCGTAAACCCTTCAAGATCACAGTGACCTACGTCCTACCAATGTCCTGGGCTCGACTCTTACGCTTATCCTAGAGGGGTCTCCGATTTGTAGTTTATGTGGCTTGCGAGTGAAGACCCAGGGAACAAGATCTGAAGATCCGCGGCAAGACTGAACTTGTCATAAAAGTGCGAACAATCAAGCTGAGCGGAGCAGGGTGGGTTTCCAACCTTGAAGACTTGGCTTTTAGGGTCCACCAGATCAAATCCGACCAAGCACCCAGCAAAACCCAGAAACTATCCCAGCAAACCAATGGACTTCAGACACCCATCGACAATCGCTTTCGCCAAACACGCACAACAGCCTTTTCGGGCATTGACCGCAGAGTAACATGTTGTTCCCCACAAAGTTACACTCTCGAAAAGTGAAACCTATACCGCGATCTCAAGCTTTTATAGGATATATCAAAATAGGAAAGCATGAAGTCCTATGGAGACCGTGACTGTGACCAGGAGAGGTCAGACAACTATTCCATCGAAGCTGCGTAAGAAATATGGTATTGAGGATGGCACCGTCTTGGAAATCGAGGACACGGGTAAGGGGCTATTGTTGAAAAAAGCTAGGTCGAGCCTAGACTTGATAGGAACAGGTCGCCGCTCTCAGAAAGAAGTCTTTGACCTCTTAGACAAGATGAGACAAGAAGATGAGCGGTAGAAGGCGCGTCGTATACGATACCCGTTTCATAGCCGCCATGTACTCCCCAAAGAACGATGATGAAAGGTCCAAGATACGTCACGAACTAACGACTACCTTGTCGAGATACATCTCAAGCCTAACCATATACGAAACTTACAAGATTAGCTTAGAGACAGAAGACAAGCAAACGGCTGACCTGCGAGCTGACCTGCTCAAACAAGACTTTACTATAGTGAATGTGGATTGGACCTTGGCAAGAAGCGCCGCTGTAATCTGGAAGAAATATCATGTTCCGATGGCCGATGCAATCATTGCGGCAACTGCGATCCATCTCAAAGCACAGTGCGTCACAAACGATGAACACTTGTTGAAGATGAAGGAAATCAAAGCAAGATGGGTCTAAGCCTTGAGATGTTGAGTGAAGAAGCTGGTTATTCTGTTGTAGCAAGTTACTCTGTTCTTGAGTTTGATCACATCATGCCCCTCATCCTCGAACACTAAGTAGTTGACGAAACCTGCTCCAAGCCTTCATGGCTCCGCATCTACGGGACTACATTGTAACCTTGCTGAGAGAAATGCCCATCAAATGTGAATGCGTTTCGGATAGCTTCTGCATCCATTAAAGCAAAACTGGCGCAATCAGTGAAACTGTAATCTTTGTCTGAATGTTTTTCGAAGATGTTCCAAGCAGCTTTCTCTAAGGCTTCAGTAATCCAGATAACTTTCACAAGCTTCGAAGTTTCGAGCGTCTTCCGAAATGTCACTGCCACATGATGCCCACAGTGAAAGCGCAGAAGCGTAAGTGTTTCATCAACGACATAATTTGAAGTGTAAAGTCTCCTAAACGGTGTGCTGCCTCGGCGTACCTTCTCTCTGAACTCCACGGCTCTCCTGTGATTGGCATCGTCAAGATCCTCAATGGCCACAACTGCGCTTGTGTCCAGAAAAAGCCTCACGCACGTCCCTTTCCGTAGAGATATTTGTCATGAGCCCTCGAAAGATCCTTACGACCACTCCGTCCGACCGGCTTTCTGGACAGGAAAGGATCAGAAGGATCCAATTTGACTTCCTCTTGCAACAGCTTGGTAACCGCTAGGTGCAGTCCTTCCTTCAGACTCAACCGCTTTCTTTTGAGCACTTCACGCAACGTTTTGTACTCCTCCTCTTCCAGCGTCGTTTGAACAACCTTTGCCATTTTCCCTCGCCTCCCTTTACATGAAGGAGGCTCTTACATGAAAACCTTGTTTTCATCAAACAAGACGGCGTTTCAGCGGAGCGCGGGAGGGTTTTCGAATCCTGAAGGCTTGACTTTTAGCGTCCACCATCCCAGCAAACAAAAGGTCTTTCCACCGCAACATGCTCCTCAGCCGAATCTGTCCACCTTTTTTCATCAACCGTGAACCGTTACAGAATTTCCACTCTCGTTGCAAACGATTCTACTAGATGCCAGCCAGGCCCTCTTGTGAGTATACTTTATACCAGGCTACCAGCATAAAGGTATACTGAAATCCATGGGTTCCATCACCACCGTTAAAGTCTCGAAGACTACCTTAGAAGAATTGGAAAGGCTGCGTGATCAGCTCAGAGCGCATAGTCACGACGAAGCCATAAAGGCCCTGCTCAAAAAGCACAGGACCGAGGCACTGCGTGAAGCACTTGGAGCCGACCGGGGAGCGGTACGGCCCTTCACAGAGCAAGACCGAGGCGAGGATCGTTGAATGTTGTCGTTGATTCCTATGCCTGGATTGAATTATTCCTAGGAAGTGAGAAAGGCGAGAAAGTCCAGCAGATCATGCTGGGCGCCGAAGAGATCAGGACTCCTGACATAGTCTTAGCAGAAATCTCTAGGAAATACCAAAGAGAAAAAATCAATGAAAAGAGAGTAAAGTCGAGACTCGAAGTAATTGGCTCAACATCACTCGTTACACCGGTCACCATTACAATAGCGCTACGAGCCGGCAGAGCATATTTTGAACTCACCGAGAAGGCAAAACGAGAAAGACGGAGAAGCCCCAGCTTATTTGACGCGATCGTTCTGGCAACAGCACGAGAGTATGATTCGAAGGTCCTCACCGGCGACCAACACTTTGAATCCCTCCCAGAAACCGTTCTGATATGAGTCGACTATGTTGGCAAGAAACGGATAGTTCGGCAAGTCGTTTATGAAGAGTCTAGCCTCCTCTTTTCTAGGAGGCTCTCTAATCTCATTCTGGATGAACTTTTCGACTTTACGATGTACTCTTACGTTGTACTTTTGAGCTAGGTCCCTGATTGAACTCGTCAAGGGTTATTGATGCGTCCTTATTGTCCATCTCGTTTGCGGCTTCATCAAGCTGGCGGAGTTCTTCTACGGTTAACCTAACTTCGGGCATTTTGCTACGCCGCAAACTCTCCTCTAATTGCTCAATGTATCGCATAAGCGTTTGAAGTGCTTCCGCGGCTTCCCTTGGTCTAACAACCTCTACGTTCAACTACTCATCCCACGAAAACAGGGCGAATTCGCATCCTCGGAACCCACTACGGATAATGCAGATAATATAGGTTATGTGCAAAAGTGCAGGTTTTTGTTGCTTGCCTAAATCCTATTTGCAATTTGCAAGGCAGAATCTTGATGAGAATGGACATCTTTGCGTTCAGATACCGGCTAGCTTCTTGGCCATGTCCTTCTTGTTCTCCAGATCGGCTCGCTGCTTAACGGTCATTTGGGGGGGCCGGTGAGTCGTCACCGTGTTCTTCTCAACTCGGTTTCGTGAGCGAAGGCTTTATTTCGGAAAACCGAAACATGTTTCGGAAAACCGAAAGACATGTACTTAGATAGAGTGCTCGGAAGCCGCACCAAGGTCAATGCTCTAGCCGTCCTCGTGATGAACAGCAAAAAGAGATTCTTGGAAGTGGAGCTGGCGAGAGAAGCGGGATCATCCGTTTCTGAGATTAACAGACAGATGAGGGACTTGGTTACCTCAGGTCTAGTTGGGTTAGAGCGCGTGGGAAAAGGGAAAGTCTATCGAATCAACCGCAAACACTTTCTCTTCAGACCACTCAGAGTTTTGTTCCGGGAATTGGAGACTGTCTATAAGCGGGCGGCATCAGATATCGTTGGTTATGTCACGAAGAGATTTCGAATACAGACTGCAATCTTGTTCGGAAGTTTGGCTAAGAGGAGCATAAGGAACGACATCGTGTCTGAACCGAGCGACATCGACATTGCAATTGTGGCGCCAGCGAAGAGCATTCCGACTATCAGGAATGCTTTGGTTTCATACGTGAATTCGGAGATAGCTGATAGATACGGGATATCTGTCTACCCGATCGTGGTTTCGCCGGAGCAATATGTTTCAGGTCTGAGACAAGGGTCGTTCATCAGTGATATACACGCTGATGGTGAGGTTCTATATGGTGAAAAGCCGAGAAGATTTAGTTAAGTGGAGTCTTCGAAAGGCGGAAGAGTATTTGGAATCTGCAAGGCAGAATCTTGATGAGAATAGACTCTTTCCCGCTGCGGAGGAGATTTTTCGTTCTGTGGAGACAACTCTCGAAGCATTACTCTATCATTTTGGAACCAGGAAAATCGAATATCCCGGAAAAGTGAAGAAGTTTACAGGGAGGCTGGCTCTTCAATTTCTCATAAGGGATACCCTCGCTCGGCGCGGGAGGATATCGAGAGAGGAATATGACAGGTATCTGGCGTTGGCGTCCGAGCTTCATATGGCAGGATATGATCATGGTCGCGTATTTCTTGAACGAGAGCTTGAGCGAGACCTAAGATTTGCGGAAGACCTGCAGACGAAAGCCAAGTCGATCACCAAGAGATAGGAAACCGCTCAAGACGGAACTGGAGATCGGTTTTCGTAACTTCATCTAACTTCGATTGGTTCATTGTTTCAGTTCAAATGCCCGCTAGTTTTTTGGCCATGTCCTTCTTGTTTTCTAGGTCGGCGAGCTGCCTAACAGTCATTTGAGCGGCGGCAGGGGATCCTCCTCCATGCATGCAGAGCGCTCCCAGCCTTCCCGGGCCAGCCACCATGCTCTCCACGAGTCTAGCTACTCTCAGCCTTTTCTCTGCGGACACTCCGTGAGTTCCTCGGTAATATTTCTCGACGAGTGGTCCTATTTTCGGATTTCGCAAATCAAGTTCGGATGGCATGCATGAGATCATGCCGCCACCTATGTCCTCAGCTATCCTTT
>MEMY01000045.1:0-1992 GCA_001768965.1 archaeon RBG_16_50_20
TTCTGGTCGTACTCGTGCCTGTTGCAGTCGGCTTGGTACTAGGGTCAGAAGCTGTGGGAGGTCTCCTAATGGTTGGAACGATGGTCGGGGTCCTGATGGCTCTCTTCATGAACAACGTCGGCGCAGCATTGGACAATGCGAAGAAGTACATAGAAGCAGGTCATCTTGGCGGGAAAGGATCACAGGTTCATGCGGCCACCGTAATAGGAGACACACTTGGTGACCCACTCAAGGACACGGCAGGTCCATCCCTGCATGTCGTGGTCAAGCTGCTGAACACGATAACATTGGCCTTGGCTCCATTGTTTATTCTGGCTCTGCTGACTTAGGACTCTAGCTGCGCCCGTACGCACCATTACAGATTTCTCTTTCATAGAACGAGTGAGAATGCTATTAAACACGCTTGCGTTAGGCCTCTCGGGTGTGGCTTCTGCAGATCGTTGCTCAGGCTTCAAAGAGAGCGAGATCAGTAGAGTATGCAATTCGAGATGTAATGATCAAGGCAGAGGAACTTAAAAGAACTGGAAAGAACATTCTCTACTTGAATATTGGCGACCCGGTCAAATACGATTTTGATACACCCCCTCATATCAAGCACGCAATTCAGAAGGCAATCGACGGCGGTTTGAACTACTACTCACCATCGGAGGGACTCAAGGAGCTTCGCGAGGCGATAGCTGAGAAGGAGCGAACTGTGAACGGCGCGCGCGTAGACCCTAGCAATGTCATTGTGACGACTGGCATTTCTGAAGCAATTCTGTTTCTAATGGGCGCGATTGTCAACCCTGGAGATGAGGTCCTAATGCCGGGACCATGCTATCCTCCCTACCTCACCTATGCCGGATTTTTCGACGGCAAGGCCGTAACATACAGGACGATAGAAGACCGAGGTTGGGCACCTGACCTTGCTGACCTCGAACGCAAGATTACAAAACGAACCAAGCTGATTGTGATAATCAATCCAAATAATCCAACAGGTTCAGTCTATTCAAGGGCCGAGATAATCAAGATCCTTGAATTGGCTGCAAAGCATGACATACCTGTTGCAGCTGACGAAATTTATGACAGGATCATATACGACGAGAACTTTACGAGTGTCGCCTCCTTAGCAAAAGATGTACCGCTAATTGGTTTGAATGGCTTCTCGAAAGCGTACCTGATGACAGGCTGGCGTCTAGGATACCTCTACCTGCAAGACCACGAAGGCAGGTTAGCAGAAGTCTGGGACGGCATTCAAAGACTCTCCCGAGTGAGACTCTGTGCTAGCACACCTGTACAGGTGGCGGCAGTAGAAGCGCTTCGCGGTCCACAAGACCATATACGCGAAATGGTTGCCAAGCTCAAACGCCGACGCGACTTCTCATTGGAACGCATCAGGGAAATTCCCGGGTTGACAGCAGCGAAACCAAACGGCGCCTTTTACCTATTCCCCAGGATCAGCGCCATCGGAGGCGCATGGGAAAGTGACGAACAGTTCGTCACTGAATTGCTGAACGAAACTGGGGTTCTGGTGGTGCACGGCTCAGGTTTCGATCCTTCATTTGGCAAAGACCACTTCCGCGCAGTCTTTCTCCCAGATGAGAGCATGCTCGAGGAGGCTTTCACGGCAATCGGCGATTTCATGAAGCGGCACACATAGCTCAAGGCTCTGTAAAGGTTTAATTGCAGTCATGAAATGTTGAGGAACGGTTCATACCATGTCTGATGAGACTGAGCAGCGCCCCGCGGGAATAATGTACGAGTGCATTAGCTGTGGTCAGCTGCTTACGGCCGATCAATTGGCTATGACGCCTGAGATCAAGTGTCCATTCTGTGGTTATCGGGTTTTGCGAAAGGCGCGACCGCCTATAGTGAAGCGCGTCAAGGCCCGATGAGTTTAGCTTCAGACCTGAGCCTTCCCGCAGGCAGGACAGAAACCAGACCGCGCGATCAATAACTCACCGCAAAATCTGCACTTCGTGAATACAGGCTTCGCAGGTTCTGGCCTGTATC
>MEMY01000045.1:2117-7453 GCA_001768965.1 archaeon RBG_16_50_20
TACATCGCGGCGTAGATGTATCGACGTCGGGTCGTGACATAGCTCGTTTTCAGGATTCCGAATCTGACAAGAAGAACGAAGAAAACTGGCAAGGTAAAGGAGAATCCTGTGGCTAGCGTCGTGATGAATACGAGGTTGTAGAAGTCCATCGCGTTTATGAACGGAACAGCCCCTGCAATACTGAAGAAGGGCACCATTGCCCAGATCATAAACGGAGCAAGAATCTTGTAACCGAACGTTCCCCCAATCAGGAATAGGATGCTGAAGGACGCGATAAAGGGATAGATTGCTCGACGTTCTTCTGGATATAGAGCGGGGTCAATATAGCGGAAGATCTCATATGCAATGACGGGAGCGCTTACAGCGACACCGAGAATGAACGATCCGATTAGGTAAATTTCAAGTGGCGCGATGAGCTCGCCAGCTATTAATTGCACTCCAAGAGGCAACGTATCCTTTAGAACTTGGCGCAAAACAAGCGCAATCACCGGGTCATAGAATGCGAAAGGGTTTTTCGAGAACGAGGAATTGGCCGGAAATACCATGAAGAAAACAGTTGCTGCAACCAGGGAGTGGAGGACTACTCACAGTCGCTGGCTGAGTTCCCCAACGTGGTCCCAAACCGTGCCGAGCGTTTCGCGTTTGGATTTCAAGTCACTCAAAACTGCTCCACCAAGAGACAGGAAGCATCAGTGCTGCTCCAGTCGCTGCCAGGTGACCTCTGTGGGTTTGCTTTTCCTGTACTCCCCTACAATCTTGCCGAGCGATCGCGCCGCTATCGTTACAATTTTGGGCTTAACAAGCAGGAGAATGATTACAGCTACGAGTAGAATCTCCCAAGCCTCGAGGGCCAACTAGATCTTCTCTAACCGTGCCCTTTTAGTGGGTTACTTCTTTGTTGACTTTTCCGCGATTTCTTTTGCTATTTCTTCCTTGGTCTTACCCTCAGTGCTGATTCCCAGTTCTCTTGCGGCAACGATCAGCGGATCTGTCGCGGCCTGACTTGTGGTCCCGGTTGCCGTGGTAGCTGTTGTTGTAGCTTCCTTGGCTGCCTTCTCGAACTCTTTCTTTGCGAGTCCTATTGATTTCGCCAGTTCGGGTAGCTTCTGTGGTCCCCAGAGAAATACTACGACGAGGATTCCGATGACGATGAGCCACTCATATCCGACTACAGCCAAGGATTTTCACATCAAAAGTATCCTCGTCTTTTGATATAAGAATGCTGACCCTGAAATCCAGTGTCTATAAATCGACCGCTGCGAACACATTTAAGCGCCTAAGGTTTGGCACGAGGGCGAACTTGCATGGGCGTACCTCTCATGGGATTTGTTGAAGAGAGGTGAGTTGGCCTGTGCGTCTGTCTAGCCACTTGTAGAACCATCTCTTGAGGAACTCTGCTAAACCAAGGTATGTTCCTATGAAGGCGAGCAATATCGCCAGAAAACTTGCTGGCGGCCTCACAAAACCGAAGAATCCTCCCAAGCCCGTGAAGGGCAAAATCAGGGCGAAGACAACGACGCTCAACGCTCCTAGCAGGAGATATGTGCTCGGTTTGCTCTTATAGAAAGGTGTTTTTCGCGTTCTAATGACGAAAATTACGAGGGTCTGAGTACTGAGCGACTCTAGGAACCATGCGGTTTGAAACAGTGGTTCACTTGCATGAAATATAGCTATCATCACGAAGAATGTTAGGAAATCGAATAGTGAGCTTATCGGCCCGAAGAAGACCATGAATTCTCTGACGAATGATATGTCCCATCTCCTCGGTTTCTCAATATACTCACGATCAACATTATCGGTCGGAATGGCAAGTTCGGACAGATCGTAGAGTAGATTATTCAACAGGATCTGTCCAGGAAGCATCGGCAAGAACGGCAGGAACAGGGACGCGCCGGCCGCACTGAACATATTTCCGAAATTCGAACTCGTCCCCATCATTACATACTTCATCGTATTGCCGAATGTCTTCCGCCCTTCGAGAACTCCCTGCTGGAGCACCGTCAAGTCTTTGTGCAGAAGAATGATGTCTGCCGATTCCTTCGCGACATCGACCGCGTTATTTACCGAGATTCCGACATCCGATGTCCTCAATGAAGCTGCATCGTTAATTCCGTCCCCGAGATAACCCACAACGTGACCATTGTTTCTCAACGCATTCATTATGCGGTCTTTCTGGCCTGGAGTAACGCGAGCGAAAATGTTAGTCTCCTCAACCACCCTGGCTAGGGCATCATCAGTCATCTGTGAGATCTCAGGTCCAAGAACAACTCCTTTAATTTCGAACCCTAGTTGCTCACAAACCTGTCTCGTTACTAACTCGTTGTCGCCGGTCAGAATTTTGAGGTCCACGTGGGACTGCTTCAGCAAAGCAATAGATTTCCTTGCAGTCTTCTTTGGAGGGTCCATGAAGACCACTAAGCCAAGAAATGTCATGTCCGTCTCGTCTTTCGCAGAGTAGACCAGTTTATCTTCCCTGAGCTTTTTGTATGCAACACCAAGCACGCGGTATCCTTCAGAACTGAAGTCGCGATACTTCTTTTCGATCTTCTTCTGCATCTGCTCTGTCAGATCAAAGATTGCGCCAGCAAGCTCGCAATACGAGCATACTCTGAGTATCTCCTCAGGAGCGCCTTTCGAGGTGAGGAATCGTTGTCCCTCACGTTCGACAACAATGGAAACCCGTTTTCTAGTAAAATCGAATGGGACCTCGTCAATCTTCTTGTAGGGGTTCGTGTCGACGTCCATATGTCTGAGAATCGCGTCGTCAAGGGGGCTCTTCAGCCCCGTCTGATAATGACTGTTCAAGAACGAATAAAGAAAAACCTTCTCATCTCGGTTTCCTTCCAGATCCACATGGAGCACGAGTGTAATTCTGTTTTCCGTCAGTGTCCCGGTCTTGTCTGTGCATAGCACGTTCATACTCCCGAAGTTTTGGATCGATGCCAGACGTTTCACTATGACCCCTTTGCTTGACATCGCGATCGCTCCCTTCGACAGGTTGACCGAAACGATCATGGGGAGAAGTTCTGGGGTGACGCCCACAGCCAGAGCCACAGAAAAGAGCAACGACTCAAGTACGCCTCGTCTGTAGAGTGCGTTCACGAAAAACACTAGAATCACAAGCAGAAAAGTGACCTGCATTATGAGATAACCAAACTTTCTAAGGCCTCTCTCAAATTCGGTCTCGGGCACTCTTGCGACAAGTTTCTTCGCAATCTTCCCATACTCAGTCAGGTTACCCGTTCTCACTACGACGGCAGATGCAGTGCCACTCACAACCGATGTTCCAAGAAAGATGCAATCATTACGTTCAGTAATTGCCCCGGATCTATTGTTCGGCGGCGTTGTGGATTTCTCCGCCGGATAGGATTCGCCGGTAAGCGCGGATTGGTCTACGAAGAAGTCCTTGGCATTGATGATTTTCGAATCCGCAGGGACTATGTCACCTGCCGCAAGCTGAATCACATCACCCGGAACAATGTCGGAAATCTGAACTTCAACTTTGGCGCCGTTTCGGAGAACAGTTGCAGTAGTGCGAACTTTCTTCCCGAGAATCTCTGCTGCTTTCTCAGCTTTGGATTCCTGATAGAAGCCAAGAATTACGCTCATGATTACAACAGTGAATATGATGGTCGCGTTTGTAAGCTCTCGGAAGAAAATTGTGACAAATCCGGCCATAACTAATATGATTACTAGTGGGCTTTTGAAATAGGACAGAAACTTCGCGGCGGCGGTGCGTTTCTTTCTTTTGACAAGCACATTCTGACCATAGACTTCTAGGCGGGCGCGGGCCTCCTTGGAAGAGAGGCCGGAGTCGGTGGTGCTTAGGACGTCGAGTAGCTGGTCAACGGGCAGATCTACAAGTTCTGCATTCGATGTTTCTGATGGAGGCGTTGTCAACGTTGCCCGGCCATACGCCTAGCCCCGCTCCAACTCCAATAAAAGTGCCTCGTCCAAGTTCAACCGTGCCTGCCCTATCTTCTGCAAAAAGAATTTGGTTGATCGAGTTCGTCTACGAACGAACCGATGACACACGACCACTTAGCAGCCTAAACCCGTAATGATACGCTGCCAGACCGGTTATTGGAAGGTCAAGCCAGAATGTGATTATGCGCATTAGAAGAGCTGCCGAAGCCGCCACGGCCACAGGAACTGCAAAAAGAGAAAGAGACGCCGTGACAGCTGCCTCGTAAATCCCCAACATTCCCGGAACTGCGATCGGAGTCATCTGAATCATCTTTCCAATGGCCATGCTGATGATTACAGCCCACAAAGACACACTAGCACCTAGGGAGCCAAGGACGACCCAAAGGATCAGCACCGAGCAGCCCCAATCACCCAAGCTGGCCGCAAACGACATGGCGATAGCGATTCTTGATGCCAGCATCTTGCGGAAACCCGTGTAATACTCGCCTACAAATTGGTCCGCTTTACCTTCGGTTTTCGCTTCTTTCTGAACAATTTTGATCAGCGGCTGGATCAACTTCAAGACGCGGTCCAAGACTGTTCGAACACGCTTAGGGTTCAACGAAAGGTAAAGTAGAACCACAAGCCCTGCGATTGCAACAATCGGCAGCACAGATAACTCCACAATTGCTGATGATGCAATCTTGCCACCAGTGATCAAGGCCAGCATAGCGATTGCTGTGCTTGCCAAGAAGCCAATTATGTAGAGGATTCGGTGCAGTATGACTGTGGCTGTGGACTCACCCAGTTTCATCCCAGACTCCTTCGCTCCGAGAAGGACTCGCATAGCTTCGAGAAAGACACCGCTTGGCATTGTGTAGCTTGCGAAAATGCTGGCAAAGGTAATGCCTTGACAGGTTAGAAAGGGAATCCTATGTCCTGTCGCACGTATGAGCAAGAACCATGCCGACGCATAGAAGATGAATCCAAGAAGCTGAATTGCAGTCATAAGGACTATGACGACCAAGTCGACCTGGAGCAGCACCTTCCCCAGTTCGTTGATCCCGACGAAATAGATGAACGCCGCAAGTGCCGCTACCCCGAGGACTAGGCTACCTACCCGACCGACGTTTCTTCTGTTTATGTGCGCCTCCTCCAAACTGCGTGGCCTTGCATGACGATAGCCCAGGCTTTTGTGATTTCTAAGTTTCGAGTCTCTTCAGTTCATCTTCACGCTTATATTGATGGAATGTCGCGCATGGCGAACTGTACAATGGATGCGAGGTCAATCTGCGTGACCGAAGTTCTCTCGTACGATGTTGCGATAGTCGGTTCCGGAATTGCCGGGCTGCGGGCGGCAATAGAGGCCGCGCGAGTGTCGAAGGGGAAGTGCAGCATAGCAGTAATCACAAAGGTTCAAGCTATGAGAT
>MEMY01000045.1:7533-7805 GCA_001768965.1 archaeon RBG_16_50_20
AGGAAGCGACTACCTTGCAGATCAGGATACTGTTGAGTTCTTCGTCAAGGCCATGCCTGCCGAAATTTACCTTCTCGAACACTGGGGGATGCCTTGGTCAAGGACTGAAGACGGCAGAATAGCCCAACGCAACTTTGGAGGCTATAGCTTTCCGCGGGCAACTTTCGCGGAGGATAGGGTCGGGTTCTTTGAGATGCAGACTCTGTATGATACGACGCGGAAGTATGACAACATTCACTTCTTCCAGGAGGGGTATGTTACTTCGCTGATAG
>MEMY01000045.1:7831-8095 GCA_001768965.1 archaeon RBG_16_50_20
ACTGCTATCGACCTGAAGACCGGTGGTTTTTGCGCGTTCAATGCAAAGGCCGGAGTGATTGCCACTGGCGGTGCAGGGAGACTCTACAGGTTTGCGACGTACGGTTACTCATCCACCCCTGACGGCCTATCACTGGCCTACCGAGCCGGCGCACCTATCGAGGATATGGAATTCGTGCAATTTCACCCAACAGGTCTGATACCCTCAGGAGTCCTCATCACCGAAGGGGCCAGAGGCGACGGCGCGGTATTGATCAACGGCAAG
>MEMY01000045.1:8149-8456 GCA_001768965.1 archaeon RBG_16_50_20
GATGTGGTTTCCCGTGCAATGATTACAGAGATCCAAGAGGGTAGAGGGTTGAAAGATCCGGTGAGCGGGATGGATCATCTCCTCCTTGATCTGCGTCATCTCGGAGCGGAGAAGATCAAAGAGCGCTTGTCCGGCATTCGTGAGATCGCGATCAAGTTCAAAGGAATCGATCCGATCGACGAACCGTTACCCGTCGGCCCAGTCTGTCACTACACGATGGGTGGGATCCGAACCAACGTGAAGGCCGAGACCCCGATTGAGGGGCTCTGGTCAGCTGGAGAAGCGGCGTGCGTAAATATTAACGGCG
>MEMY01000045.1:8490-8801 GCA_001768965.1 archaeon RBG_16_50_20
CGTTTTCGGTGCTCAGGCGGGGGCGGGAGCTGCGACATATGCATTATCCCAGTCAGCTCACAGCCTAGACCAACAGGCAGTGACAAAGGAGGAGAAGCGCCTATTCGATGAGATTCTACATGGGCAAGGTACCGAAAACCCCTATGATATCCACAACCAAGTCCAAACAATAATGGACGAGTATGCATACGTTTACCGATCCGGAGAAGGCTTGGAAGCAGGCCTAAGGGCCTTACGAGAGCTCCACAAGAGAGCCTATGGACATGTAGATGATCAAGCGAAGGAATACAACACAAATTTCATGAACGTTC
>MEMY01000046.1 GCA_001768965.1 archaeon RBG_16_50_20
AGCGCCGAGTTGGCCGTACGTCTACGCGTTAAAGGGATGGACGCTATCGTAATCCAGGCAGCCAAGGAAAGAGAGAGCGTACTCATTACGTTCGACGACGAGATGGCCAACAGAGCGAAAGGCGCAACGAAGGTTGCGAAACCCGAGAGCTTCGCCCCTCGCCACTAAACGCGGAACTGCCGTATTCAGACAAGCAGTCTTCCTCACTGTGAGATTGGAGCGTGAGATGTGTGGTTCTATTGAAGTCTTATGTGGCCTGATATTCTATAAATCTGGGCAGGGTTTTCTGTGTGGCCGCGGACTATGGTTTGGTGTCAGTTGGGTGATTTTTGAGGAGCCGGTGATCGAGATCTGTTTTGAGCTGAGCGCTGCCAAGTTCTCTCTGACAATAGTTCGCAGTCCGAACGTATCGATGAAAGCGTTCACCTCCGACCAGTCGACCGTTCCAAGCTTTTGTATGAAGCGATTCAGTCTTGAGGCGTTGAATGGCGTTATCCTCTCGGGCGGTCGGAATGCGAGTCTGGTTCCGATTATTGCCTCTGGTGAGGGGACCTGAAGCCACAGCCCCCATTTCTGCTTGAATGTGAGGAAGGGGGTAAGCTTCATCGATTTGTACCCGAGAAAGTTTTGAAAGAATTCTAATACGAACGGAAAGCCGCTTTTGTGTTTGAGGTAGATGTGGCCGACTGGGTATCTCCTTCCGTCGTATTCGCTGACTAGGTAGTCGTAAGTGGGTCTCTTTTCAGCTGTCTGTGTAAGTTCGTCGGACAGTCTTTCGAGAGAGTTGATAGTTATGTCTGGGACTATCAAGTCGATGTCTTTGCTGGCCAACGCTCTTTCCATGTAGACACTCACGGCTTGAGAGCCGAAAAGGATCACGTCGTTTGCTTCGCATTCAGCGAGTACCGGCGTAACCCTCTTCAAAACGTCTATCCAGACTCTTGCTGGCGCGCGTGGGGGCTTCATCTTCACTTCCCCCCGAGCTGCTTCCCAATGACATCGACCAGTTCATCTGGTGAAAGCTGGAATTTTCGCGATTTGAGCTGGAGCGACATCCGCGCATGACTGGCGAGTCGCTTCCTTATCTCGTAAAGGGTTCGGATATCATCCACTTCTGGCTTGGGCGAACCGAGGAGGTAATTGATCTCATCGAGCAACCCTTGAACTAGGTCTTCGACCCCTCTCTCCTTCGCCCTCCGCATCAGGTATCCATAGTCGAATTTCTTAGTTGCGAGCATGGCAGCGCCGAAAGTGAGCGCTCGAAACACTCGTTGGCTGTTCTTGCTCTTCGCCAGCGTCTCTACTATGGCATCTTCTAGGGAGCCGTACACTGTCCCCTGTGCAATCCGGGCGCGTGCTAATCCTTCAAGGTCCGTCTTCATCTTGATAGATGATTTGGAGGGTACAGTCCAGTTGAGGCCGTGAAACAGCATGGCTCTCTCACCAGCCTCAATGAAGGGACCACTGCCTGCTAGCGAATACACCTGCTTTGGACGCACGTTCGGTTGCTTGACCGGTTCTTTTCGCAGGCTCAACAGTCTCGACTTTACCATAGTGTCAAGGTAGGCTCGCAGTGATCTGTGGTTGGAGAGGATTCTCCGTGAACTGAGGTATGCGAGGATGGCGTTGAATGTAGGTTCAGTGCCCTCTTTTCTCAGGGCTTCAACGGACTTCAGCACGTTCTCCGCTACGACAACGTTCTTGTTCCTTTTGTTCTCCGCTGGTTGTTCGTACATTATCACTAACGTCCTAAGTACCATTGTACGTAGGCAACTAATTATTAAAGCGTTCTCCGAGACAACAGGCTATAGCAGAACGATAAAGGCGGTTCATCTAAAGGGAGATCGAAGCGCCAGCCCGTCACCTTTGACTGTACCGGTCAACTAATCAGCGGCGATTCAGATAATATCTGGAAATCAAGTCTGATATCAGAGCAGATTTGCGCTTCTGTTTGGGCCAGGCGCGAAAAGTTTTCTACTTCTCACTCACAGACATTGAACCGTGTTCTCACTTGGCGAATGATTTGCGATTTGCTCGAAAGTCAGCATTACTGGCTGTTTTCGGGCTGATACTCCTCGTGGGGCTGACAATGAGCGTGGAGGTGGGACAAGGGTCTCTAACTACTCATCCACAATTCACGAGTACGGCAGAAGCATCGGTTTTGCAGAACGGTGGTTTCGAGGAAGGGCTGGCGGGTTGGGAGGAGGTTCATGGGCAAGGCGGGTCGTATAGTTTCTCGAATTCGATAGTTCATTCCGGATCTCAGTCTTTAGTGCTCAGTTTACGTCCGCCTAGGCCAGGCAGCAATCCTGGAGCGATAGTTGAGGGTGTTTCCCAGACCGTTTCCGTATTCCAGTTGCGGGGGTTGAAGGTTGAGGCGTCGTATCGCACCGTTATCAACACGAATGCTGCAGCTGTACGTTTGGTGGTCCAGATCGGGGAATTGACCGTGCGGTATTACCTCTTCTACGGACCGCAAATCTCCGGTGCCACAACGGGAGACACTCAGACCCTAAAGTCGATTCTTCTCCCACCCTCCCTATGCCCAAGTTGGTGTTCAATTGAGGTCGATTCAGGTTCAGACTTCAAGGAGTTGTTTGATCCAGTTAGATATGCCGATGTTTTTCTGAGCGACACCTCCGTCCAAGTTGCCGTGTCCTTGGAATTGCTGGTCTATCTTACGAATAATGCACAATACATCCTCTGGGACGATGTCAGTGCCACCGCGCAGATCCCTGCCGTGCAGAATGCAACAACGACTTCAACATCGCTGACCTCGATTACTGCAAGTTCCACTGCGTTTTCATCATTCAGTTCGACACATACCACAGCTACCTCGACAGTCCAGGAAACCACGAGAGCGCAGGGGATAGAATTTCCTATGAACCCGAACAGCATACTCCTGCTAGGTGCACTGGTCATGGTGATCGTCGCCTTGACTATGGATTTGACAATGCGAATGCGCCGCGGAAGAATTCTGTAGACGAAATCTCCTGACTTTCGAAAGCAAATCCAATTTCCCAAGTGTGAATTGAGTTCTCCAATCAGTATACCATTGACGTAAGCCAGCTCTCGCTTAACTCAAACTGAGTAGCCTTCGCGCGGTGTCAATCCCCATTTCACTGACTAGTCAAGGATGGTGCCAAAAAGGCCATTTTCCAGTCAAAAAACGCAGCTTCTTGGTGTGAAAGTTTTTGTGTGCGGCGGGACTGGGCATATGTAAAGCGGTACTTTGAGTGGTACGGGACGATAGACTAAGGCGAACAGTGAATGTCTGAGCATCAAGCTTACTCGGCAGACCAAATTCAGGTCCTCGAAGGCCTAGAAGGCGTTCGTAAGAGGCCTGCCATGTACATTGGCAGCACTGACGCTCGAGGCCTACACCGCCTCATCTTCGAAGTCGTCGACAATTCGATAGACGAAGCACTCGCCGGATTCTGCACTGAGATCAATGTCACGCTGAACCCGGATGATTCGGTCACGGTGAAAGACAACGGTCGAGGCATTCCCGTCGAGGTTCACGCTCAGACGGGCAAGCCAGCGCTTGAAGTCGTCATGACCATGCTTCACGCCGGAGGGAAATTCGACCACAAGACCTATCGCGTCTCAGGGGGATTACATGGAATAGGTGTCTCCGCTGTCAACGCTCTGAGTGAATGGCTTGAGGTTGAAGTGCACCTCAACGGATCCTCCTACAAACAACGATACGAACGCGGTGTCACAGTCACTCCCGTACAGAAGGTCGGACAATCCGACAACCACGGCACCATAGTCCGTTTCAGGGCCGATCCTGAAATCTTCGAAGAGACAAAGTACGATTACAGGATCGTAATGGCGAGACTTCGCGAGCTCGCTTTCCTCACGAACGGGATGTCAATAACCTCCACAGATGAACGGGTCACACCGCCAAAATCGCGCACCTTCAAGTATGAAGGCGGCCTGAAGGAGTTCATTAGATATCTGAACGAATCAAAAAACGCATTGCACGATGACATAGTCTACGTTTCCGGAAAGAAGGGCGATGTGCAAGTTGAATTCGCCTTCCAGTACACCGACGACTACTCTTGGAGCATTCACACGTTCGCAAACAACATCGACACCCGTGAAGGCGGAACCCACCTTATCGGCATGAAGACCGCTCTCACGCGAGCAATCAACGACTACGCCACAGGCCACGGGCTAATTGACGACGAGAAGCTGAAGATTCAGGGAGACGACGTGCGCGAAGGCCTCACAGCCGTGCTCAGCATAAGAATCCCAAACCCACAATTTGAAGGCCAAACCAAAACCAGGCTTGGAAATAGTGAGCTCCGCGGCACAGTAGAATCGATCCTGTATGACGGTCTCAAAACCCACTTTTCAGAAACCCCGGCCGTGGCGAGGGCAATTGTTCAACGCACGGTAGACGCTGCTAAGGCACGTATTGCGGCGAAGGAAGCCAAGGAGCTCGTGCGAAAGAGGGGCTCTCTAGAAAGCGTAACCCTACCGGGAAAGCTAGCTGATTCCCAAACCCACGACCTCGACAAAAGCGAACTATTCATCGTAGAAGGCCCTAGCGCAGGCGGCAGTGCAAAGCAGGCTAGGGAACGTCGAACCCAAGCCATCCTCCCGTTACGAGGAAAGATCATCAACGTTGAGAAGCACGGTTTCTCAAGGATTCTGGACAACGAAGAGATTCGCGCCCTGATTACTGCTATAGGTACTGGAATCGGCGATGACTTCGACGTAAACAATCTTCGCTACGGCAAAATCGTGCTCTTGACGGACGCTGATGTAGACGGAGCACACATCCGCACACTGCTCTTGACATTCCTGTATCGGCACATGCTCCAACTGATCGAGGCGGGGCATGTCTACATCGCCCAACCTCCCCTCTACCGGATCAGGAAGGGTGACAGGGTCTTCAATGTGATGAGCGAGAAAGACCGCAAGCGCATAATCGAGCAGGATCTCAAAGGCAAAGCCGACCTAGTTCAAAGGTTCAAAGGCCTGGGTGAAATGAATCCACGCGAACTCTGGGAAACAACCATGAACCCAGCCACCCGCTCATTGTTGAGTGTAACCATCGATGACGCGGCTGAGGCTGACAAGGTCTTCTCAACCTTAATGGGCGACCTGGTGGAGCCGAGACGCCAGTTCATCCAGGAAAACGCCGATGAAGTAGACTGGTTAGACATCTGAGGGCTAATCCTTGGCGAGCGCTCCAACAGCCGAGAAGATTAGACCTGTCGCCATCGAGACCGAGATGCGCAAGTCCTACATCAAATATGCCATGAGCGTAATTGTGGGGCGAGCTCTTCCCGATGTACGTGACGGTCTCAAACCCGTCCAACGCCGAATCCTCTACGCCATCCAAGGGCTCGGACTAGGTTCTAAGACCCAGCACAAGAAGTCTGCAAGAGTGGCCGGCGAGGTCATCGGCAAGTACCACCCTCACGGCGAGATGGCTGTCTACGACGCCCTTGTCAGAATGGCGCAGGATTTCTCGATGCGCTACCCGTTGATTGATGGGCAGGGAAATTTCGGGAGCATAGACGGCGACGAACCGGCAGCTATGCGATATACTGAAGCCAGACTCGCAAAACTGGCCGAGGAGATGCTCGTAGAACTCGACAAGGATACTGTAAATTGGATGCCGAACTACGATGACTCGCTCCAGGAGCCTGCAGTTCTACCTGCAAGGTTCCCGAACCTGCTCGTTAACGGGGCTTCTGGCATAGCCGTGGGAATGAGCTGCAGCATTCCACCCCACAACCTCCGTGAAGTCATCGACGCTCTGGTCTACCTGGTCGATCATCCAAACGCCCAGGTTGAGGATCTGCTCAACTACATCAAAGGCCCAGACTTCCCAACGGGAGGAATAATCTACGACGCCACCTCGCTCCTCCAAATCTACAAGCAAGGACGAGGATCGGTACGCATACTCGCCCGACTCGAAGAAGAGGTCCTGAAAGGCGACAGGAAGAGGCTCGTTATCACCGAGGTGCCTTTCCAAGTTAACAAATCCAAGCTCGTCGAGGACATTGCAAACCTCGTAAGAGAGGATAGGCTGGAGGGCATTTCCAACATCCGCGACGAATCGAGTCGAGAAGGAATGCGAGTCACACTCGACTTGAAAGCTGGATTTCCAACCGAAGTAGTCAAAGGGCAACTGTACAAGCAAACGCAGCTGCACACAAGTTTCAGCTTCATCAACCTCGTCCTGCTGGATGGACGACCGCAAATCCTCGACCTCAAACAGACTCTTCAAGCCTTCATTGATCACAGAGTGATCGTCATCGAACGGCGGTCAAAGCACGATCTTCAGAAAGCTCAGGAGCGACTTAACGTACTCGACGGATACTCCACCGCCCTCAAGAACATCGACCGAGTTATCACCACAATTCGCAGCTCCGAGGGCCCACAAGAAGCGGCAGCAAAACTGAAAGAACTCAATCTCAACGACGCGCAAATAGACGCCATACTCCAGATGCGACTGCAACAACTAACCCGCCTTGAAGCAGGCAAAATTGAGAAAGAATCCAACGAAAAGCGCCAAGAAATTCAGAGACTTCAACTAGTCCTTGGAGAACGTGCCAAGCTGCTTGAAGTGTTGAAGTCAGAGCTTGTGGAGATCAAGGAGAGTTACGGTGATGATAGGCGAACAGAGGTGCGTCTCGAGAGCGTCAACTTCGACGTAGAACGCGTCATCCAAGACGAACAGGTGTTGGTGTTCATTTCCGTCGAAGGATACGTGAAGCGAGTGCCCGCGAAATCCTTCACCGTCCTGGGACGAGGTGCCAAAGGTATCCTGTCAATGGACGTGAAGGAGAAAGACAAAGTGCTGAAGGCTCTCGTGACACGGACTCTCCATACGGTTATGTTCCTTACAAACCAAGGCCGCGCGTACACGATGAAAGCGCACGAGATTCCTGAAGCAGGCAGATCCGCGCGCGGTACACCGCTGGTAAATCTTCTTCAGCTGTCCGAAGGCGAGCGGGTAATGGGCGCGATTGCAGTTGACGATTTTCCTTCGACCAAATTCCTAACGTTGGTGACCAAGCAGGGAACCGTCAAAAGAACTCCACTTGATGCTTTCTCGAATGTTCGATCGAGTGGTATAATCGCGACTCAGTTCGACGAGAACGATACGCTCGCCGAGGCTCTAATCACAACTGGCGACGGGGAAGTTGTGATCGCAACGAGTGAAGGCCTCGCCATACGTTTCAACGAATCGGACATTTCTGTGATGGGTAGAACCGCGAAGGGAGTGGTTGGAATTCGATTGGATGAAGGGAGCGAGGTAGTCGGAGCCTGCTTCATTCCATCCAAGGCGAAAGATTTCGCTACGTTCATGATCACAAAGAAAGGCTACGGCAAGAAGACCCTCAAAGAGAAGTACAGACTTCAGAAGCGGGGAGGATATGGCGTAATCGCCTTGAAAGTCAACAGCAAAACCGGCAATCTTGTTGGAATCCTCGGGGCCACAAAGGATTGTGAGGTTCTGACGGTCTCAGAGAAGGGACAAGCTGTCAGACTCAGCGTGGACTCGATTGCCAACCAAGGCAGAGCTTCTTCCGGAGTGAGAATCGCTAGGCTTGACGAGGGTGACAGGATATCTTCAGTGGCTTTGATACCGGCTGAAGCAAATGCCTCATAGAAAAATAATCGGGAAAAAATGGAGGAAAACGCTTCCTAGCTACATTCAGCCCCTTATTTCTTCTTTTTCTTCTTTTTGTGGGCTTTTGCCACCTACGGTTTCACCTCGAAGCGTTTCGAGCTAGCTAGCCTCGAATCCGAACGTATGCACCCATTTCACTTAAAAGATAATCGATTACCCCAACAGTTCGACTCAGTCAATATAAAGGGGTCTGCCAAGTATCCGTCGTTCAACCTTGTTGGCAACAGAGATCGACCTAGACCAGAGCTTCGAAGAATCCGACCTCGACGATCGCGAACGCGAAGTTCTGAGATTCCTATCAACCGAGCAGAACGGATACTTCTCGTTCCAAGGCTTACGAAGAAGGCTCGGCTTCCACCAGGAAACACTAGCCCGCACACTAAAACGACTAGAAGAAGCTCGCGCAATCGAGCGATCGCCGCAGGGATACAAATTCAGAGGGAATGGCACGAGTTTCTCGTTTAGCGTAAAAACCAATCATACCTTACCTAAACCGATTATTGATGCCTATCTCCCCGCGCAGATCGATGTGACCGTCCTCTTTCAGAAGCTGAAAGGGCGATGGTTCAGCAATTTCAGATGGTTAGGTTACTCGCATGACGGCGACAAGTTGTCGATGAGTTGGATAAGCGAAGACGGCCATATGCAGCTCCAAGCGCGCATCGGAGGAGGAAAAATAATCATAGCCATAGATCCCCTAAACAATGCTGAAGAGTCGAACCAGATCGCTGCCGCATACCAACTCTTTGATCACGTGAGCAAGATCGCTGAAGAATTAGTCCAACAAAACCAAACCCCAATCGCAAACTAAGCCGCATGTGACCAAGTTACTCCTCTACCAGTCATTATTGCCCCAGCGGGCAACATGCCCCACAGTGGATTGATTTGACTAGAATGATTGATCACTACATCGACAGCGCGTCATGGAGACCGATTGATCGAGAACCCAGACGGCTAGAAAGGCCGCCTGGACGAGATCTTCCCTAGATCCTACACTTTTGCCGTCAGTGCTTCCATGCGTACTCCCAATTGGGAGTCAAGAGGTTCGCTGAAGAGTTCTGGATGAATCATCTGAGCTAGGATCCCTATTCCGTCGAACAATCTCGGTCCTGAACGGCTGAAATAATTGTGTCCATCAGTCGCATAAACCCGACCTTCACGAATCGCACGTGTGCTCCTAATGTCCTTTAGATTCAGCAAGTGTTCCGCTTCTGCAATGGTTCGCCGTGTAGTGAACCCGCAGGGCATCAACACTAGGATCTCGGGATCGTAGTCTGCAACTGAGCCCCAATCCACATATGTAGACGGTTCGCCTCCCCGGGCAAGTCCATCCACACCTCCGGCATTCTCAACCATCTCGGGAACCCAATGCCCAGCATTCATCAGAGGATTCAACCACTCTGCACAGAACACACGCCGCGTATCCGCACCCCGCGTTAGTTGCCTTATGTTCTCGCTTTTCCGATCGAGTTCGACGACGAGATTCATTGCCTCTTCAGTCCTACCGAGGACTCCGCCAACTTTCAGAATGTCATTCTTCACATCTTGCAGCGTATGCGGATTCAGAGTGAGGATGGACACGGATTTTCCAAGCTGTTTAGCAGCTTCTCTTACATCGTCGGCGTCCACGGCGCAGACATCGCAGAGTTCCTGAGTTATGATCAGATCCGGGTTCGCTCTGCTCAGTTCGTCGATTTTGATTCTGTATAGGCTCCGACCTTGCTTCATGTGCTCAATGATCAGGGCGTCGATTTTGCGGCTGTCAAGTGTCTCTGCTTGGAAGACGGGTTCTATGATCTTTGTTTTGGTTTTGGTGTCTTCGGGGAAGTCGCACTCATGAGAAACGCCGACGATAGTCTCACCCAAACCGAGAGCGCAGACAATCTCAGTTGCGCTGGGCAGAAGGGAAACGATGCGCATCTCCGCAGCCCCTCTGCGCGGATAATCAGTTCGCTTCTACGCTTCGAGCGCCTACATTGCTGGGACTAAGCCTAGCTGTTGCATCATAGTCAGATTGTCCGTTACGCCCCAGTGTTCAACTGCCCTGCCGTTTGATATTCTCAAAATATCTATGCCTTCAACACTCATCTGCTTGCCCGTGGCGGGTATGTTCATGAAGTTGCCTTTGTGGGTTCCTTTCATCGTGGATCGGATCACGACCTTATCCCCGTCCGAGAGCATCTCATCAACCGTAACATGGAGGTCTGGGAAGGCCTGGCGAAGCGCGACCATGGCCTGTTTTAGGCCTTCGACTCCAGGCGCCTGACCTGGAAATGGGTTATGCTCGACAAAGTTCGGTGCAATCAGTTCATCTACCGCCTGCATGTTGCCTTTGTTGAGGACTTCTTCCATGAAGCGGCGGGTTTTCGTTTTGTTCTCTTCATTCGACAATCATGATTCGCCAGATGCGAAATCATGCCATAGGTACTATTTAAGGCTCAGACACAAGCACCCCACAGTTAGATCCGAGTCGTGAGAATCGTGGGTCGACAGCTTCGCTGCGATCTGTGCGGCTCCACCTTCACCTGCGGCATGGACGAGCCATCATGCTGGTGTACGCAGGTCGCCTTGACACCAGCAGCTTTGGAGTCCCTGCGCGCTCAAACCAAAGACTGCGTCTGCCCACAATGCCTTGCCAGATTCTCATCGACGAGCAAAGAATAACCGAGACACCCCACTAGAATAGATCCGAAAATTCGGATTGGTCTAATTGCCCAGCAGCGTCGCCTCCATGCGACCTGACGCGGTATCAGTCTGGAAGGATACGGAGGTCAGGGAACGACTCTCCTGGTACCGGCAGGTGATGATCGGCAGGTTACCCGCCAAGTTCATGCTCTGCCGCAAGATCCCCACTCAGGTGGAAAACTCTGATGCCTCTCAGGAAGAGCTGTGGAACGAACACGCAAGCCTGTCCCAACAGCTGTGCGACCTTGTCAAGAATGTTGAGAGCGGGTCTGAAAGTGGCTGGAGCCTCAAAGATCATCACCCCAACCTATTGGACCTGAAGGGAGCCTTAGTCAACCGAATGCTTGAACACTGCAACTTCTGCGAATGGGACTGTAAAGTCAACCGCGCTGAGGGAAAGATTGGTTTCTGTCGGTTGGACAGAACAACCTCAGTTGGCTCATTCTTCCGTCACTATGGAGAGGAGGCGCCACTCATTGGTGTCGAGAGGAAAGGTGGCTCAGGAACAATTTTCTTCGAATCTTGCAATTGCCATTGTGTTTTTTGTCAGAATTGGAGTATCTCTCAACCCAAGACCAAGATGAACATCATCGGTGAGGCTGTGACGCCGGTCCGCCTCGCCGAGATCGCAGAAGAGCTTGCCAGCGAAGGCGCGGCCAACATAAACTATGTCGGGGGAGAGCCAACGATAGACCTCCACACAATCGTGAATTCTCTGACGCACATGTCGACCAGCATTCCGCTGATCTGGAACAGCAACATGTACTGCACGATGGAGAGCATGAGGATCCTAGCCGATTTGATAGACCTATGGCTGCCTGACTTCAAATTCTGGAGAGATGAATGCGCCAAACGATTGATGTGGGTGGGCGCCAAAGCCAGCTATCCAGAGGTTGTGAAGAGAAATCACATATTCGCTGCCGAACATGGAAGCATGATAATTAGGCATCTGGTCATGCCCGGCCATATTGAGTGCTGTACGAAACCAATTCTCGATTTCATTTCGGAGACCATTGGAGACAAAGTTCTCGTGAACATCATGTCCCAGTACTATCCTTCGAACATGGTCCCTATGAATCCTGAAAAATATCCGGACATTGCTCGATACCCCTCTAGGAAGGAAATTCAGGACGCTTATGATTACGCTCGCGCGCTCGGCCTCCAATTCGAGCAAGTTACATAATGAGCCCGTCTTCGGAGTGCGTGAAGTTTGGCAGCGCAGGAACGCCTAAGGTCACAAAACCCAGCTGAATTCATAAGAAATCATCTTCAGGGTAAGAAGATCTCCGACCAATTCAGTGTTCAAGTTATTGCAAATCCTGTGCGCTTCGCGGAGCAAGCGCACTTCACGCTTCACTTGATTCAAGAACCAGGAGGCGAACGATCCTTAGATCCCGTCTATACAGGCCTGTTCAGTGCTGGGAGAGCTAGCCAGAACATTCATGGTTGGGTGGATGGAGACTACTTTGAGACGGCGCTTTTCCAGGGCGAAAGGAGGATCTCTCTGACTGAAGGTTTCCTTGACATCGAGCTCTTCAAGATATTAGGCGAGGTCGTCCCTCCAGGTGGCAGTTTCATGGTCTCGTATTCCCTGTTCTCGAAGGAGTCTAGAATTCATAGGGAGACGAAGAGAGGACTTGATAGAGGTTATCCCCCCGCTGTAACGCCGTTAGGCTTCTTGCTCTTTCTCGCAGGCTGCGGAATGGGTTTCAAGGATTGGTACTTCGCCGAAGGGGGACGGGAAGGTCCAGAAAAACTGCAAGGCTTCAAGGCTATTGATCCTCAGGCCGCGAGGCAGAAGGCCAGAGAGCTGCTTCAAGAACTCCGCATATTCTCCGCCGTCCCGGTGGAAGACGATCTGGGACAAACGTGTAAGTTAAGGGTCGAACAGGTGGTCAAAGAGCTCGAAAAGTTGAGCAAACTCACCTGATATGTGACCCTTCCAGACTCACGTTGGATATCACGCACACGAAATCCAAAGCTCAGACTTGGATGCTCGCACCGGCATACTCATCCACACACCTTCATGAAGATCCTTGACGGATGCAGGTTCGGCGCGGAAACTAATCCCGTGAATTAAGGAAGTTGGTCTGGTATCGACGTGGATTGTCCGTTGAATGCCCACCATGCCCAGCCAATTTGATATCGGTTGAACAAAGTCAACGCGTCTTGGGTCCACGTTGCACGACTTGAATTGTCGGGCATAAAGGCTCCGAACTCGCCGATCCACATTGGAGTTCCAGAGTCAATTACGAACGTTTTGTATTTTGCCACGAAATCATTTTCGAGAATCGTAAAGTTCTGCATGTAGTACTTGGGTGCAAACGAGAGTTGATAGAAGTGTGGCGACCAGACAATGTTCGTTTTTGTTGGTAGTCTGATATTCATATTGGCCGGCTCAAGGAATATGATGTGATTCGGATCAACGGCTCTAATCGCTTGAATTGCCCTGAGGTAAAACGCGTTTACATCAGTTGCATTTAGTTCCGGCATTACAGAAGTGTAAATCCACGGCTCATTAAGTAGGTCGTACCCAGCGATTGTAGGTTCATTTGAAAAATACTCTGCGATTTTCACCCAGACTTGAATAAGATGATCCTGTAGATCTGTGTTCGACCAGAAGTCAGAAACAGCCTGCCGCATACCAGTTACGTTTGGCGCGTAGTTTTGAACTGCCCAATCAGGTGCACCATAGCCGCCGAATCTGCGCGCCCAATCATATTGGTGCATATCCAGTATTACGTACATGCCGGCCGAACTTGCCCACTGAACGTCCTGACCAACATACCATGACAAGTAAGTCGCGTTGAAGGTACCTGGTTGCGGTTCGAGGTTTGCCCATGAAATGGGCAGCCTGACTACATTAAACTGAAAACCTAGCGCGAGGGTCCTGTATGCTGCTGAGGTGTGAAGTTTAGGGTAGTCCTGCTCATAGCCTGGATAGTTGACCCCTCGCAGCATTACCGCTTGTCCTGTGGAATCGACAATCGACGCTCCTCGTGTTGATAGAAAACTCAGCGTGGGGGTGGCGTAGATTGCTGGAGCGAGGGCGGCACCCACTGTTGCGAATAGGATTAGAAACGCTGCAACACAGCTAGTTCGCAATTCTTTTTCTCACCCTGTTAAGGGAAGATCGGTTGAAAATTTGGAAGAAATTCGGTGTCTCCTTAGTCTTTCACATCTATCTCAACGTGTTGCGGTCGTTCGTAAATGGAATTACAGCAAGTTTCTGGTAGTTGATTACTGATGAGTGCGAGAAAACAGACAACTAGTTGTCTGGTTGGAGGAATTTCGTGTGTGCTCACCAGGCATTTAGTCGGGGATTTGGCCACTTCTTCTCAAGTAAGCTGTCCAAGCCGAGACTCTTTCCCGCATCTGAAATTGCCACTGTCAGACTAGCAGATGCAGAGAGTAGGTAAAACCAAATGATTACGGGCGCCTCAATGGAGCCAAGAAAAGTCACAAGCAGAGTTGAGGCTAGTAGGGTGCCGAGTATTCCAGAGACCCGTGTGAACAGACCGATCAGAAGCAGCGTCCCAATTGCAGCTTCAAGAATCGTTTGAGAGGTTGTTATGGGTTGCCAATTCGGAATCACGAAATCCCTTAGAATAATGCCCACGGTTCGGATTGGATTGGTCGATGCCGCTCCATCCAAGATCGGCTTAACCCAAGCATTGTTGAACCATTTTTGACTGCTGAAATAGAGCCAGTAGAGCCCCACCAGAAGACGAAGGAAGACTCGCCACGCATTCCAAATCCGGGTCGTTGTGGGTTTTCTCTCCAAGCCTCTTCAACAGCTCTTAGCTTTGACGGAGTTAAGCCTCGCCCCGCTGCTTTGAAGAGTGAGACGCATAGGGTTGAATGCCTAGCTGTAGCTGACGCTCACGTCGTCGATGTATGCGTACACGGCGTATGTGATGACTCTATGTCTGCATGGTAGGGGAGCTGGCGGACAGTACAGATCTATGATCTCATGGGCCACATCAGGTCTGCCAAACATCCTGACAGTAAGCGTCGAACCTGCATACTTAGGGTCAATGCTGTAAGTGACCTGATGCCACCTGTAATCGATCTCCCCGTTCCATTGTGTGATTATTCCCCCATTCTGATCAAGCAAGGTTACGATCAGCTGCTCTGTGTCCAAATCCCCAGGCACCCCGAGATACCAGAAGGACAGAGTCGGTGCCAATCCGGCGGGTACGTTGAAGGATTGTGATACTTGTCCAGTGTCGCCTCTCGAACCTAATCTGAGAGAAAAGATTCCTGTGTGTCCAAAGCGTGCTGCCATTACATTTCCGACGACTGTCCAACCGAAAGCGTTCCCATTCTCGAACCCACCGTTTATGATAAGTTCGTTCGATGCCTTGGCTGTGATTGCTCCAGTTGAAATCACAACGAAAAGCATGAGCAGTACGTGAATTGATTCGCGGACTTTCATCACCGGTCCAGTAACGAAGCGCATTTCGTTGTTAAAAACTGTGGTTGAAGCCGGCACCAAAGTGGAACTATTCCACCATCAATTTCCATCTGTTCAGGACCCTCGATGGATCTGGACAGCTTTCCATGGTTTTAATACGTTCAAAAGGAATTATGGCGACGTGAATTCGATTGCCGTTCTGCGGAAGTTGCAGTAAGGAAGTCACCGCTGGGGCAACGTTCTGTTCGTATTGTGGAGCTCAAATGGGATCCTCGCAGGTTTCAGCTCCAGCACAGAAATTCAACTACGAAATCAAATATAGGCCATCATACTCGCTTCTCGAAATCACATTAGAATTGAACCAGCTTGTTCGTGCTGAAGCTGGGGCAATGACTTACATGTCCTCCAACATTCAGGTGAACACCCACATGCGAGAGAAGGGCTTGCTGGGTACCTTGGGATTGAAATTGCTTGGCGGACAGTCATTCTTCGTCAACGACTATGTCGCGACAGGCGGGCCCGGAAAGCTCGGTCTGGTCTCAGCGCCAATTGGGGATATTCAAAGACTTGAGGTCGGTCCAGGGAAGGGTTACATAGTTCAGAAATCGGCGTACATCGCGTCGGCGCCTACGGTACAACTGGACGTTCAGTGGCAAGGCTTTACGAAAGGTCTGTTCGGGCAAGGACTGTTTATGGTGAAGACAAGCGGCCAAGGAGATTTGTTCATCAACACTTTCGGAGCGATCGATTCACATCCACTGGGAGCTGGCGAAACATTCGTTGTCGACAACTTCCATCTAGTCGCTTTCAGCGACACCTGCCAGTATACAGTAACCAAGTTCGGCGGTCTCAAGTCAACACTTCTCGGAGGCGAAGGGTTGGTCACAAACATAACAGGACCAGGAGAAGTCTATCTGCAAACCAAGAACCTGAGCGAATTCGCCGATTGGCTTTGGACGGTGCTGGAACCGAAGGTCCGAGCCACAGTGGGCGCACGCTGAACAAATCGGTCAAGTGCCACATCTAATCGTTTGCATCAGACTTTCTCCACGATTTTGTTGTCTCGTAGATTCTTCTCAGTTCGTCGCGAATTGTCAGGTTCACTTGTGACACGCAAATCTTCTTAATTCATCCTACCTTCAGGCGGCCTGACTAGGTGCAATCGTTGACTGAAAGGCGAATAATCGACGACGCAAGCTTCCCGAACGAATGGCCCAAGAAAGAAGACCACGAAGGACACGAAGTGCGATGGAAGGAAGGCGTCAGCAAAGAATATGGAGTGCACGGCGTTGCAGTGGCAGTTGATTTCGACATCTGCATTGCTGACGGCATCTGCATCTCCGTCTGCCCTGTGAATGTTTTCGACAAGATGGACATAGCGGCTGAACAGGAGAAGATTGACAAGCAAATTCCGAACGACAGTGGCAAGACACTTCTCGACCGCTGGAAAGCGGACCCAACTCGTGAGCGAGACTGTATCTTCTGCAGGGCCTGCGAGATTCAGTGCCCCGTTCAAGCGATTAAGATCACCGAAGGCGTAGGACCCTTCGCGTGATCACATCCCGCTCCTAACGGACTCGCCTCAGTTTCTCAACTAATGCTCCTTTCGACGAGTACAATTTAGAGCGGATCTATGCTCTGGAGTGCAAGCTGACCGCAGTACCTATGCTGTCTCAATAATTCCTGATGTAGAGAAACAATATTGCGTTCAACCCTGCAATGTCCTCCCCCGTTCCCAACAAAACGATATATTTCTGCTCGGTAAGGTCTTTCCTGTGAAATGAATTGCCGATCTTTCTTCTAGCAGCCGGTGCTCTATTGGGAGCTGCAGCTGGTGGAACGTTAGGTTATGTAGCAGCTGGCGCGACGGGTGCGGCGGTTGGTGTCGGCGTTGGCGCTCTCGCGGGTTTTGGATTTGGCGCAGCCGCATACGCATGGAGGAGACCTGTCTACTTGATGCCTGTTCCATATCCGTATTCTTACAACGGCTACTACTACCCCGCCCCTGTCTTCTATGCTGGGCCTCAGCTTTACTACACTACAGCCTAGGCTAAGCTAGTTCTTTTTCCAGCGTTTCCGTTCATGAACTGGCAAGACTCTAGCGGAGCAGACGTCAAAACTGATGTAGACGCCCGACCAGAGACATGCAATTCGTTCAAGGTGA
>MEMY01000047.1:0-126 GCA_001768965.1 archaeon RBG_16_50_20
ACAATGTCTCCTAAGACATTTGGTTAGAACCCAGAGGCTAGTTCGGGTGCCTCAACCTTTAGTCAACTTGAGCAGGCCTAATGATACAGACCAAGTGCCGCAGTCTGTCGAAACTCATCCTTGGAA
>MEMY01000047.1:140-47405 GCA_001768965.1 archaeon RBG_16_50_20
ATACAAACTGTGGTCTGCGAACTGGCAATTGCAATAAGATAGTTCGCGAACCAAAGCAATTTTTCAGGAAGCATTACAAAAGGTCAACGTGACACGGAGATGAGCACGGAGATGATGGCAGCTTGGAAATTTCTCTGGGCAATATTCCTCACGTCAACAACCTTCGTTTTTGGCTTTATGTTAACGTACAATTGGCCCTATTTCTTCTTGGGCATCATAGATGTCGGCTGGATTCGGTCGAATGCAATTTGGTTTGCGCTAGTTGCGCTTGTTGTGGACCCAATTCTCTATATGATTTCAAGACCAAGCCAGAGAGACACAAAGAGGCTAGTATTCTATGTCATCATTTTGACCGCATTCTTTGCCTTCCTCAACTTCATGGTTTACGCTGTTGTGAGTTTGTTGGCATAAGAAAGAGGCGAGGGGCTAGTGAGAAGGCTCGTCGTGTTTAGGGGTCAAGACTTTGCTCAAGGTTGGTCTGAGTATTCTCGGGTATGTTCTCTTTGCGTGTCCGCTTAGGTTCAATAGCAGATGTGGTTTCACTGGCGTTCTTGTAGGCTAGCTCAATGATTTCCTTAGATCTCATGGCGTCCGCTTCTGAGTGAACTATGAAGGTCCAATTTCATTTGGACAAGCTGCTAGTTCATTAGGGCACAAGAACATAGACAACGCGCTACACCGAGCTGAGGTCCATTTGTCTGGAAAAACATCGGGCCAGGCGTATTGGGGTTTCATCAAGGATCCGATATACGGTTACATCCGCTTGACGGAAGTGGAGAAGAACGTTATCGATACGCTCGCTGTTCAGAGATTGCGTAGGATAAGGCAGTTAGCTGGAGCGGAATACGTGTACCCCGCAGCCAACCACACACGATTCGAGCACGTTCTCGGACAATGTACCTCGCCGGAGTCGTTGCTGAAAACCTCCCTGCTAATCTCTCCTCCGAGGAGAGACAGAAGGTTCGTTTGGCGGCTCTATTGCACGATGTTGGGCACGCGCCTTTCTCGCATCTTTTCGAACCGCTGCTGGTGAAGTATCTGAATCGCAATCATGAAGACATGTCAAGCTGGATTATCGCTGAGTCTCAATTGGCAGACGTAATTAGCGCTGAGGGGTTCGATCCGAAAGAGCTGAGTGGGCTCGCCGCTGGGCGGCTCTCAAAATCGGAGAAACCGTTCCTCAGACAGATAATCAGCAGCTCCTTCGATGTCGACAAAATGGATTTCATTGTACGCGACTCCTACCATACAGGCGCAGGCTATGGCGCAATTGACGTGTTCAGGCTCATCTACACCATGGACATACTCGATGGGAACTTAGCTGTGGACATTACGGCTCTTCCTAGTTTAGAGAGCCTGATTATCGCACGCCTCGAATCCTTTCGAGCCATATACTTCCATCGAGCCTGCCGGGCCGTTCAGATGATGCTGCTCAAAGCATTGGACGCAGCCAAGGAAGATCTGGAGATACTCCGGATCAAATCGCCCGATGAATATCTGGAATGGGACGATTACATTGTCTGGTCTAAACTTATGAAAAATCAAGCATCGCGCGAGATCATGAAATCACTCTCAGAACGAAAACTCATCAAATGCGCCTATGAGAAAACATTCTTCGCAAAGGATGAACTTCTATCGAGCGTATTCACCAACGAAAACGTCAGATTGAAGCTGGAACAGGAAATTGCTGCAAAGGCCAAAGTCCCCGTGGCGGACGTTGGAATCGATCTGCCTTCGTTACCATCAATTCCGTATCATTACGCACTGCAAATTGGTGCCACGGACATACCGATCTTCTCAAAGACTCGTTCAGGAGAGAAGGTGCCACAGAAAATCACTGAGCTCTCCAAGGTTGTTGAAGAGCTAAGGCTCTTCTTGAACATAATCCGAGTCTATACGAAGGAATCGTACCGAGAGCCGGTGGCGGAAGCCGCTACGAGAGTTCTTGGTGAATCGCCACTTTCAAATGTTCTTTCCTATTGAGTAGTTGAAGCGCGGCTGATTTGTTTCTGTTTGCGCCGTCACGGATACCTTGTCGAGTAGCTTTGCATAAGTGCGAAGAGCCTCCGTCTCGTCAAGCTCGGTAAAAAGCGACACCAAGGCCATTTTTCCGGACCTGCCGGCCAGTCTTTCCGCGAGGGCTCTAGTGGTCATCATATATTTTCCTCCTATGAGTACAGATGAACGTCCCGCAGCCACTTCGCCTGTCCCAGGCATCGCTATGGCAACTGTTCCCATTCGAACTCTGTCTTCGAAGAAGAAGGCCACGATCGCGTTCTCTAACTGAATGTAGTTGATTTTGAAGAATCGCGAGTTAACTTCCAGCTTCTCTTCCATCATATCCATGAAGATCTACACTTCGTGGCACAGAAGGGGTTAGTTAACTCGCCCCTATGTGGCGTATGAAATTGCTTTGTCTTGGTTGGTTTGCATGGTCGTTCGGACTGGTTTTTTGATGTAGTAGTGCAATACATCTTATCATCATAATCTGCGCAGCCTCATGTATCTCACGAGGCTCCATGGCTTGGCAATGCTACCCGAGGACATGAAACACCTCATCAACCTAGACGAGAAGGTAGCATGGGTCGTGCGAGGAAGCGAGACAGTAGTCGTGAGCGACCAGCGCATTATCATACGCAAATCCGGCGGTTTGGGTCTGAAAAAGAGCTTCGTGGATTATCCGTACTCAAACATGGTAAACATCAAACTCGACCGAGGGGTCCGGAAGGCGAGCATCGAGATTCTAATGCGGTCTGGAGTTCAAAGCATAAAGATCGCAAGCCTAACGAAACGGGATGCCTACCAATTGCACAGGATTCTTCGCGAAAACATAATCCGCGGCTCATCATCGCAGGCTGGACAGCCATTTCCTGTGATTATCCAGAGCCCAGTAAGGTCAATGGAGAAAGGAAAGGATGATGGACAGCAAGAATGCAAGAAATGCGGACGACCGGTTTCAGCCGACTTCGCGCTCTGCCCGTTTTGCAGGTATGCATTGAAAATCGAATGCCCAGAGTGTGGGAAGCAGATTGATAGAAAATTCAAGCTCTGCCCGTACTGCGGAGAAGACCTCTCTTATCTCGACGAGATAGACTTGGAACTCTAACGACAGGTACCCATTTCCCCAAATACCTGAGCCAGCACAACTCAGCCGAGAGCGTTGAGGATCGCGGTCGTATCCGATATCCATTCCAACCTCGACGCATTCGAGGTGGTTATCAAGAATCTGCCAGCGTATGACAAGCTCATCTGCCTCGGGGACATTGTCGGATATGGACCACAACCAAACGAAGTAGTTGAACGACTCAGACAGCTCCGACCGACGACTGTCCTCCTGGGAAATCATGACCACGCAGTTGCAACTGGTGATGTAAGCGACTTCTCCCAACATGCTGCCGTGGCCGTGCAATGGACAAGGAAGTGTATCAGCCAAGCCAACCTTGTCTACCTTTCCCATCTGCAAGCCTCTGCGAGGATGGAATTTGGTGGCACGAGTCTTGGGCTGTATCACGGAAGTCCAAGTGATCCGCTTGCAGAGTACATATTTCCCGGGCTACCCGCGACTTCGGCAAGGAGGCTAATCCGTGAAAGTGGCGCTCGATTAGTCCTCTTGGGACACACTCACGTGCCTATGCTCTACTCCTTCGAGGACGAACTGCTCGGAAACCCAGGAAGCGTAGGCCAGCCAAGGGACGGAGATCCACGAGCAAGCTTCGCAATTCTTACGCTAACCAAGGAGAAGTTCTCCTTTGACATAACACGATTGGAGTATAACATAGATTCAGTAGCGCAGAAGATCCGTCACGCTGGTCTCCCAGAGTTTTTGGCAGAGAGACTATACACGGGCAAGTGAAACGCGCTTCAATGTATGGTTATGTTGATTTCGTGAGGAATTCTTTTAAGTCGCCTCAAAGGGATGCGCTGAGCTACTGAGGGTTGCCACGTGAAACAAATCGGTGGTCGAATTTTCGGTGGTCACATTTATGGTGATCACTACTGGCTCTCTCAAACCGCACTCTATACCAACTAGTCTCTCCAGTTCTACAATAGTGCAAGCGACCGCGAAGTTGGAGTCAAGGCACCCAGTCGAGCAGAAGAACAGACGGATCGTTGTAAAATTCGGCGGCTCCAGCCTCTCTGATAGAGATCGAATCGCTCAAGCAGCCAAGCTAATCTCAAAAGAGAACAGGAAAGGGACGAAGCTCGTCGTAGTCGTGTCTGCCATCGGCAAGATGACAGACCAGTTGATCGGTTTGGTGAACCACAACTCCGGAAAAGCACCTGACAAAACGGATCTCGACGACGTTCTTGCGATGGGTGAGAGAACAAGCGTGAGGGTTTTCGCCACTGCTTTGAAAGCTGAAGGCCTTGAAACAAAATACTTTGATCCGTCAGAGGATAAGTGGCCGATCATAACGGATGATCAGTTTTCCAATGCCAACCCCATCCTAGAGTTATGCATCCAAAAGATTCGTGAGCATATCGTCCCTCTGCTCGATTGGGGGACCATACCAGTTATCGCTGGTTTCGTTGGCAAGTCGACCAACGGCAAAGTAAGCACAATAGGACGAGGGGGAAGCGACACAACCGCCTTCATAATAGCAAGCGCCATCGGGGCCGACGAGGTGGTTCTGGTGACCGATGAAGACGGTATCCTATCTGCAGATCCGAAATACGTTCCAAATGCTAGGAAGCTCGACCGAATCGATGTAAGCACTCTCATCGGCCTTGCTGATTCAGGAACAAAATTCATTCACCGGAAAGCACTCCGATACAAGGATCCCGACATACCAGTACGTGTAATCAGTAACCGGAAAGACGACTTGGAAGCCGACGGCACAGTGATCACGGGAGGCATATCAAGCGAAATCGAGGTCATCTTCGCCAGTACGGCTCAGTCAATGGCTATCACTGTAGCTGGAAAAGGTATATCCGAAAATCCGGATGTTCTAGCGAACTTGCTCAAAGCAGTCAGGAATCACTCAACTCTGAATGGTCTGTCTGCGAATTTCGATTCCATCATCTTCTATGTACCAGAAACGGCATCAAACGCGCTTCTCGGCTCAGTTCACGACGTCATTACGGAGCATGGGGAAGCGCTGGCGATGGCGATTCAGCCAAACTTAGCGTTCTTGAAGGTCAAGGGCGTCGGATTGGAGGATACGCCGGGGATTATCGGCCGAATCTCAACTCGACTGCGAGATAATGGGATCAATATCTACGGAATGTTGACCCTGGCATCGAGTATTCTGGTATTCGTCTCTTGGGAAGAAAAGGAACTTGCAATGGATTTAATGAAGCAAGTTGTTCGAGGTCAGTTGTAGGATGAAAGCCGCGATTCTTGGCGCAACAGGACTAGTGGGGCAACGTTTTGTTCAGTTACTAAACGGCCATTCCTGGTTCGAGATTTCGGCAGTGACCGGATCCGAAAGGAGGGCCGGAATGATCTACGGTGAGGCTGTGAATTGGCGAATGGAGACGAATCTCAAGCACGAGGTCGCAGAATTGACGGTTCAGCCTTCGGATCCGAGAGATATCGATGCTGATGTTGTGTTCTCCGCCCTGCCAGCAGACCAGGCACTCAAGGTCGAGGAGGATTTCGCAAAGGCAGGTTTCGCAGTAGTGAGCAATGCATCTGCTCACAGAATGGAGTCCGATGTCCCACTAATGAACCCCGAAGCCAACTTCAATCATCTAACATTGATCGATGAACAGAGGAGAAAACGGAAATGGGACGGAGCTCTTGTAACGAACCCAAACTGTACCACAGCAGTTCTTACGTTATCTCTCAAACCAATTTCCAACACGTTCGGTTTGAAGAATGTGATAATGTCCTCAATGCAGGCAGTGTCGGGCGCAGGGTATCCAGGCGTCGCATCTCTCGACATTATTGACAACATAATCCCCTTCATTAGAGATGAAGAGGAGAAGGTGCAGCGTGAAACCAAGAAGATCCTAGGTTCCATTGGAAAACCTGCAGACTTCAATGTTTCAGCCAGCTGCCACCGTGTCCCAGTCATAGACGGTCATACCGAAGCCGTTTTCGTTCAAACAGAAGAAGCTGCGACTCCCGAAGACGTCGCCAAGTGCATGAGCGAATTCACAGCCGAACCACAGAAGTTGAAACTACCGTCAGCGCCGGAAAGACCAGTCGTCCTCAAGCAGGAGCAGGATAGGCCCCAGTCTCGTTTTGACAGAACCGAAGGCCTCGGGATGTCTGTGGTTGTAGGCAGAGTGCGCAACGACCCTGTGTTCAATGGGGTCAAGTACATTGCCCTGGGTCACAACACAATTCGTGGAGCCGCCGGTTGCGCCGTTCTCATCGCCGAGTCGATGAAGGCGCAGGGTTATCTTTGATGGTGATCTAAATGGAATCAGGCAAAACGAGAAGACTGCGAAGGCTCTTCAAGGGCGATTCGAAGACCTTCATCATAGCAATGGATCACGGCGTAACATTAGGGCCAGTTCAAGGCCTAGAGGACATGCAGCAAGCGGTGAATTATGTTGTGAAGGGTGGGGCTGACGCGGTACTAGTACACAAGGGCATCGCCAAACATGTGAATGCTGGAAATGCGGGGTTGATAATTCACGTCTCAGCCTCAACCAAACTTGGAGGAAGCCCCAACCTAAAGGTGGGCGTCTGCACACTCGAGGAGGCGATCAGACTGGGCGCTGATGCTGTCTCAGCTCACATAAACATCGGAACCGAACACGAGGACAAGATGCTCGAACTCTTGGGGAGCCTTTCGGAAGAATGCGACTCTTTTGGCATACCACTGTTAGCCATGATGTATCCTCGAGGACCAAACATCAAGAATGAGCATGAACTCGAAGTCGTCTCGCATGCAGCTAGGATCGGAGCTGAACTCGGCGCTGACATAGTGAAGACTGTTTACACCGGCGAGCTCGAAAGCTTTCGGAAAGTAGTCCGGAGTTGCCCGGTACCCGTTGTGGTTGCGGGCGGGCCGAGAATGAAGACTGATTCGGAGGTACTGGAACTCGCCGAATGTTCTCTCAAGGCCGGCGCCGCAGGATTATCCTTTGGACGAAACGTCTTCCAGCACACGAGCCCAGAGAGGATAAGCCGTGCGTTGGCCGCGATAGTCCATGAGGGCGCGACAGCTCAAGACGCTATGAAGGTGCTGGGATCCTCATGATGAAACAGTTCTGGATTCGTCTCGATCCCAAATCGACCCCCGAATCCAAAGCGGACCTACTCAACAAAGCCCAGCAACATTGCAATGTGGCCCTTCTCTATCCTCAGGATCTGCCGCTCGTTTCAAACTTGAAGTTGAAAAGCGCATCCACTGATGCTCGGGCAGATATCGTGATATCAACCGATCTTCGACCTGGTCGGGTTGTTTCAGGAAACATTGCTGCGGAGGTTGTCGTGAAGGAGAGCTCCGATGAGCAAAAAGCCGTTGAGTTGGCAGAGCTGGGAATTAGATACCTCATAATTCACTGTCCCGATTGGAAGGTCATACCACTCGAAAACCTCATCGCGAAAACCCGAAACAAGACAATGTTGCTCGCGGATGTCTCTACCGTATCTGATGCGAAGGTCGCACTCCAAACCCTGGAACTCGGTGTAGACGGTGTAGTCTTTGCTCCGAGTGTGCCGCAAGAAGTGGAAGACATGGGGGCACTTATGAGAAACAGCGAGCACCACATTGTTTTGCTCAAAACCAAAGTGGTCTTGGTGAAACCACTCGGCACTGGCGCCAGAGTGTGCGTCGACACATGCGAAATCATGGAACCAGGCGAAGGAATGCTTGTCGGTTCGCAGTCTTCGGGTCTTTTCCTCCTCGAAGCAGAGGTCCACAGGAACCCTCACGTAGAACCTCGCCCGTTCCGTGTAAATGCAGGACCGGTCTCTTCCTACGTTCTCACTCCTGGATTGAAAACGCGCTATCTATCCGAACTAAAAGCAGGCGACGAAGTCCTGATCATAAATCGCGCTGGAACCAGTAGAACAGGGCACATTGGTCGAGTGAAAATAGAGCGACGGCCCATGACGCTGGTCGAAACGGAGTTCAACAATCGTACCTTTTCAATCATAGTCCAGAATGCTGAGACAGTACGCTTGGTTTCAGAGAGCATCTCAAAGTCCGTTTCGGAACTCAGACCAGGCGATGAAGTTCTCATTCGTGTTGAAGAAGGCGGCAGGCATTTCGGAACTCTGGTTGCCGATGAAATGGTGATTGAGCGCTGACCTGCAAGATCTGCCTCTCTGTCATCCCAGACGCTAATGTGAACATCGATCAACTACTCGCGCAAATCGCCCAGAAGAGGCCAGACCTTGTGGAGTTCCGCCTAGACAGACTTGATAATCTGACGGCCGTTGAAACCATAGGCCAGAAGAAGACTCTGCCAGCGATCGCAACCGACAAAGCCATCAGAGAGCCATCCGTAAGCCGCAAGATTCTGCTTGCAGCTGCCAGTTCAAGTTTCGAATATGTTGACATAGACTTCGCGTCACATGATGCGAAGAGGCTCGTAGAAGAGTGTAGGGCCAAAGGGACTAAGATCATCGTGTCCAGTCACAACTTCAATGGAACACCGTCTCAAAGCGAACTGAGGGATGTATTCAACTCAGTGAGGGAGATGGAGGCTGACATCTGCAAGATCGTGACGACCGCAACACACCCTCGTGATAACCTAGAAGTACTCAACTTCGTCCAGGAAAAGTGTACAGAGGCTAAGCTAGTTTCTTTCGCGATGGGTTCACTGGGAACTCCATCTAGGATCCTCTCTCCTGTTTTCGGGGCCGAATTCACTTTCGCAGCCTTCAGTCAAGACTCCAGGACGGCCGACGGCCAACTTAGTATTGAGGATCTTCGAAGCGTGTGGCATCTACTTGGAATTCAATAGTTCGGCAGTTTCAGGAAAGACGCAGGTTTACTGTCTCATAGGCGACCCCGTGGACCACTCGTTGAGCCCAGCAATTCAGAACACCGCCTTCCGATCAGCTGGCATGGACGCCGTCTACGTGCCATTTCGAGTAAGGAGGAAGGAACTCAAGGATGCGATTCGCGGCTTACGCGCAATTGGTGTACGCGGTTTCAACGTGACCACGCCTCACAAAAGCCATGTTATGCGTCACTTGGACAAGTTGGACCCCACAGCTCGAGAGATAGGGTCAGTGAACACTGTTGTGGCCAGCGAGAACGGCATGCTAACTGGGTACAACACGGACGGAATCGGTGCTGTCAAGGCTCTGCAGGACGCAGGCGCCCCCCTGAACAAAACAGCCCTGTTGTTTGGAGCAGGAGGGGCAAGCCGAGCTATAGCCCACGCGCTTGCCCGCCATTCGAAGTCGATCAGACTCGTTAATCGAACCCAATCAAAGGCGAGAGAACTAGAACGCCGACTGAGACGGAAATATCGAATTGATGTCTCGCACCATGCTCTCCTGCGGACTAGACTCCGGAATCTGATCGAGGAGGCTGACATCATCATTAACGGGTCTGCGATGGGAATGGATGGAAGGGCTGATCTCCCCATCGAGGAAAATTGGCTGAATCGAGACCAATGGGTGATGGATATCGTATACAGACCTCCGGAGACAAGATTGCTGAACCTTGCTGGGCTAGCAGGAGCGAGAACGCTCAACGGTCTGGACATGCTCGTAAGCCAAGGTGCATGCTCTTTCGAACTCTGGACAGGTCGAGCGGCGGTGATCGCCGAAATGCGTCATGCTGTTGCGAGAGAATCGTTGGCGTTTGCTCATGCAAAAAACAGCTGAGGCAGTGTGCCATGGGGCAGTGACAGTCGTAAACGCCATGGCAACGGGCAAAGGTGCTGCACTCGGTATCAACCTCTGGACAAAGGCGCGAGTGACCGTCACGGACCGAACAAGCTCATTCATAGGACGCAATGTGACCGATCCCAAGGAAGACACAAGACTGATGCAGATCACGGCTCAGCATGTCCTGAGAAAATTTCAGGCACATCGCAACTTCGGTGCCATTGTAGAGACTCGCTCCAACATACCCGTAGCTGTGGGTCTGAAAAGTAGCAGCGCTGCTAGCAACGCCGTCGCATTGGCAACTTTGAGAGCCCTTGGAAGAAAAATGAGCGATTACGCGACGGTGAACTTAGCAGTTGACGCGAGCCTCAAGGCGGGAGTGACGCTGACTGGAGCGTATGACGACGCCTTAGCCTGCTATGTTGGTGGCCTTGCGGTCACAGACAATTATCACCGCCGAATTCTGAAGCGTTACAAACCAAGAGGACGAGCACGTGTCTTGATTTACGTGCCAGAAGGCAAGAAGTACACCAAGGACGTTGATCGTAAACAGTTGCGCAACATTGCGCCTTCAATTGGCGTGGCGCACCGTGAAGCACTCAAAGGCAATTATTGGTTATCACTGACACTAAATGGCCTCGCCTACTCTAAGGCACTTGGATACGATGCGCAACCGGCTAAGCAAGCGCTTGCAACGGGCGCGATTGCTGCTGGGCTCTCAGGCAAAGGACCAGCGGTTGCAGCTATAGTTCCGTCTTCGAAAGTTGAGAATGTTCTGTCGGTGTGGACCTCACTTCCAGGGCGCGTCGTCGTGACCTCGTTCAATTACAGGAAGGCGGAAGCTAGGAGTCTGACAAGTTGAACGTTACGATCATTCCTAGGAAGGATCTGTCAGGGGAAATAACTGCTCCCCCGTCGAAAGCCCGAACCCATCGCGCTCTAGTGGCTGGACTATTGTCAAAGGGCGTGACCAATATCAAAAATCCATTATCATGTGACGACACGAAAGCCACTCTACATGCCGTGGTAACCTTAGGGGCGAAAGTCGACCGAACTCCGGGCAGTTGGATTGTTGAAAGTTCCGGATTTCCTCATCATCCGAATAATGAGATCTACTGCGGGGAATCGGGTGCCACTTTGCGCTTTTTGATTCCTATCGCTTCTCTAACTAAGAGCGAGGTCGTTTTCGCCGGAAAGGACAATTTGATGCGGAGACCAATCAACCCCCTAGTCGAGGCGTTGTTTGAGCTGGGGGTCGAAATGACTATCCATCAGGACAAGATCAGCGTCCGTGGAGAGCCTGCGGGTGGAACCGTTCACATTAGAGGCGATGTAAGCTCCCAGTTCATTTCAGGCCTGCTTCTCGCGGGTCCACTAATGCCGCGAGGACTAAGAGCTGAACTTACCTCACCGCTTGAGTCGCGCAAGCATCTTTCGCTAACACTTGAGACAATGGAGCAGCATGGCATCGACGTCGCGACGGACCATGAAATGTCTTTCTTTGAGATTGGATCAGGGAAGGCGTATTCTCCCGCCGATCACCGAATCCCTGGCGACTTTTCGTCCGCGGCCTTCCTGCTGTCCGCTGCAGCGATTACCCATTCCGAATTGCTTGTGCGTGGGCTCCCATCGAGTGATCGAGAGCCAGATGGTCTGGTTGTGGAGATCCTGTCTCTGATGGGAGCTAGATCGTCTGTCATTGATGAAGGTGTTTTAGTAATTGGAGCGAAACTCAGAGGAACTCGTGTGGATCTACGTGACAATCCGGATCTTGGGCCGATAGTGGCTGTCTTGGGGTGTTATGCGGAAGGAGAAACAATAATCGAAGGTGCTGCGAGATTGCGATACAAGGAATCAGACAGATTGGCCACAATTTCGTCCGAATTAGCGTCGCTCGGTGCCAGGATTAGCGAAACAGAAGATGGTTTGAATGTTCATGGTCCCTGTTCGCTGAATGGCGGGATTGTTCGCTCACATGGAGATCATAGAATCGCAATGGCGTTATGTGTGGCGGCTCTCGGAGCTAATGGTGAGGTTCAGATTCAGGGTGCAGAGTGCGTCAGCAAGTCGTATCCAAGCTTCTTTGATGATCTACGGTCACTAGGAGTGGAAATAGTTGAGTGATAGCTCATTCGGAAAGGAATTCTGCGTCACCATATTCGGCGAAAGTCATGGCCCGGGAGTCGCCACACTGATCGATGGTTGTCCAGCTGGGCTCAAACTCAGCATTGAGGACATACAAGTCGATCTTGATCGCAGATTGCCGACGGATCCAACAATGACCTCAGCGCGACGTGAGCGCGATGAGGTTCAGATAATCTCAGGTGTTTTCGAAGGTTTCACAACTGGCGCTCCCATCGCGATGCTAACGTGGAACAAGGAGGTTCGATCTCAGGACTACGACAAGTTGAAGGTTGTTGCCAGACCGGGCCACGCTGATTTTCCCACGAGCGTAAAGTATGGTGGTTTCAATGATATCCGTGGAGGTGGCCGCGCTAGCGGCAGGATGACCGTACCCATCATGATGGCAGGCGGTGTGGCCAAGAAACTGCTCCTTCAAATCGGTGTCGAAATCCTCGCCCACACAGTTCAGATTCACACCATCAAACTGGAACGCAAACTATTGCTTCAGACGGTAAAACAAGTGGCGTACACAAACTCTGTTCGTTGTGCAGACCCTGAGACGGCTGAGAGAATGATTGAGCGAATTCGCCAGGCACGGGGCGAAGGAGATAGTGTAGGTGGGATCGTCGAGTGCATCGCTGAGGGAGTTCCGACTGGCATAGGTGATCCGTTCTTCGACAGCCTTGATGCAGATCTCGCCAAGGTCGCTTTCAGCATACCCGCCGTGAAGGGTTTTGAGGTCGGTTTGGGATTTGGAGCCTCAGTGATTAAGGGATCTGAGAACAATGACCCTTATGCTGTTCGTGATGGAAAGGTTGTAACGTTGACCAACAATTCTGGCGGTATACTTGGCGGCCTATCGAACGGCATGCCTATAGTTGTGCGCGTCGGATTCAAACCACCTTCGTCGATTCCGAGGGATCAGCAGAGCGTCAACCTAGAAGAAATGAAAGACACATCGGTCCGAGTCACCGGTCGGCACGATCCGTGCGTTGTACCTAAAGCGGTTCCCGTAGTTGAGGCAGCGGTCGCTATCGTGCTCGCGGACCACTGTCTGCGCGCCCACGTAATTCCGCGAGTCATAGGGAAGAAATAGCTGTACTATTCAGCGGACATTGCGACAGCGGCATTGAATCTTTCGTAAGTGGTCGAAAACGTTCTATCGCGTTCAAGGAAACGGCGACTTGAACGTAGATGTCTAATGATGCGGTTCCGTTTTCCCTTTTTTAGCATGCTTAAAGCCGCGTTGCATTGGCGAATGTATTTCTGGAGGACTTTCATTGACTGACTATTGTCTATGAATATGGAGGCCTCGTTTTCGAGGTTTTCCTGGGATATGGCTTCAGCGATGAGAAGTTGAAGTCTGAAAGTCGTTCCGGAGAGCTCGCGGAGTCGATCAGGATCAAATCTCATGACCCTCAGAGTGTTGACCATGACCAGATTGAGGAAATGAGGTAAAGTCAGTAATGCTGACATCAGTGCCTCGTGTTCTTTGATGCTGCAGAGTATTACTTTCGCGCCTCTTTTTCGGAAAAGTGACAGGATTCTTCTTGCGTGAATATTTCGCGACGGAATTGAAGTTGCCAATACGGTTCGGCCTTTAAGCGTCTTTGCGCCTGGGCCAAACATTGGATGAATACTTAGTATAGGGACACCTCGTTTCCTGAGCCTTTGGAGTATTCTCCTGAGCGGTTCCTTTACTGACGAGATCTCCACCACCAACGACTCAGGTGCAAGAAACTCTGAGACCTGGTTCAGGATTTTCCTTGTAGCTTGGGTGGGTGTAGCTAGGACGATTATCTGAGACGATCGGATGGCGCGCTTTTGATCCTCAGCGAATCTAAGATTTCTCTTGCGAGCTACGGTTCTAGCCACACTTTTGTTCCTATCGCAAATCACCACTTGGTAGTTGCTTTCTTTGAAGAAAGTTCCGAACCATGCTCCCATTCGTCCGGCTCCGCCGACAACGGTCACAACGACCAAGCGTCTATCGCCTTTCCGATTGCCTTGACGGCTCCGGGGATCTTAGCCGCTGGCAATGAGACTGCTAATCTGAAGAATGCGGGGTAGTTGCCGAAGGCTTGTCCCGGACTGATGCTCACACGATGTTGCTCCAAGAGTTGTTTAGCGAACCTTACAGAGTCGAAGTTGGGTTTGTTCGCTCTCGGGAAGACGTAAAATGTGCCATCGGGCCTGTAAAATGAAACGTCAATTTTGCCAAGTTCTCGGCACGTAAGCTCTACCTTCTTCATGATGGCGTTGATATTGCGTTGCGCCTCGCGTCGGCCCTTCTTGATGGCTACTAGGGCTGCGTTCTGAATGAATTCTGGAACGCACGTCGCAACTGTCTGGATGACTCGCTTAATCCGCATTGCGTTCTCTTTTGTCGTTACTAGGTATGCAATTCTCCATCCGGTCAGACTGAACTGTTTGGAAAAGCTATTGACGTAGATGTAGTTCTCCCTTCCGCTTTCGAGTATGCTTGGTGCCCTGGCCCGCACGTACTTATCGTACACTTCGTCTGAGAGTACTAATGCTTCATAGCGTTGAGCTAGTTCGATAATCTCCTCGAACTTGCTCTTGCTGATGATCTTGCCAGTCGGATTGCTCGGAGTATTGAGGATTAACATGCGCGCTCCTTTTCTCAACTCAGTTTCAAGTTTTCCAACATCAATCTCCCATCGCTCCTCCAATGTTGTATTAAGTGGGATCACTCGGCCCTTGATGAAATCCACGCACTCCTCGTAGGCAGGCCATGCGGGCTGCGGTATCACCACTCGCTCTATTTGAGAGACGAAACCTGCGATACTGGCGAAAATGCCGAATCTTCCGCCTGGAGTGATCAAGATCTGATCCGGCTCAATCTCAGTGTCGTGCTCCACATTGAGTTCATCAGCGAGCGCCCTTCTGAGTTCTGGCAAACCAGCGGCAGGTCCGTATCCAACGATTTTCTTCTTCCTGAATGTTTCAGTAAGTCCCTGGATTACTTGTGGAGATGCAGGGAAGTTCGGTTCCCCAATCTCAAAGCGCGTAACCCGCTCTCCTTTGGAACTAAGGCGAAGGGCGAGTTCGACGACTTCCTTCAGAAGCTGATCCTTTGATTGTCTTGGTTTGCCTTGCTCTTCAACCCGGATCGTCTCCTCGATTAGGAGTTCTCCGAACCTCCTCGCGAACTCCGTGCTTAAACCCAGTTCCCTGGCAGCATGTGCGAGATTACTTAACGCGCTTTGTTCCGCGTCCGTGTCGATGATGGGTAGGCCTTTAGACTGTTTGACCTCTGCCATCTTGTCGGCGATTGAGAATCTTTCGCGGATCAACCTGAGGAGCTGTTTATCGTTCTCTCGAATTCTAGTTCTGTATTCTTCGAGTGTGCTCAAGATAGATCTCACTGCAAAGAGTCGTTCAGGGTTGTCGCATGTTTCATTAAAGGATAATCGTTTTGCACGTCTTTCGTCGTCGAGATTGTGGCGAAGTTGGACTAGCCCTCAGAGCTCGAGATAGCCTAATTCCACTCCGTCGATAGATAGCTTGACATGACCCAATTCAATCTCTTTCACTTGATTTGTAGCTCTGGAGTGCAATCTCAGCAAGTTCCTTTCAAGCCCTAACAGGATACCGATTTGGAGCAAGTAGCCGTCGGCATCAAGAAGACCAACAATAAGGTTCTTCAAATCGAGAGTTGTTGCGGCTTGAATTGATTGTAAGCTCTTGGGTAACTTCAGCCTGATATTGCCTAGTGCGTACGTCCTAGTTGTTGCTCCATCCAGAAATCTCCTGTACCCGGCAGTACGAATCTCTCTTCGGTCGCTTCGAGAACGCGCCAGCACATTCTTCGGGGCTTCGATCCTAAATGACCTACCTCTGGCCCCTGACAATATGGGCTGAAGTTCAGTGTTAGTTGATATTCCTAAGATGAGGTCTGGTTGAATCGCCTCGATCATTCTGACCTTGTAAATCACCGCTTCCGAATCAAGAACCCAACCGTCCGTATTGATGATGGTGAGCGATTGATGGTTGCGATCAGATAGACGGCGTATACCCTCAATTAGTTTTGTCTCGACTTGGCTGGGCGTATTGTGGCCTGTGAAAATGATGCCATCAGGTTTGAGGTCCACGAGGGATGAGACGTACCCCGTTGGGACAGCGCGTCCAATGGTTGTCGGAGGCCCAATGTCTGCCTGCCCAATGTCACCGTCAACAACTGGCGATTCTATACCTAGTCCGAACAATCTATTCGTGAGGTACGTAGAGAGTGTGCTCTTGCCTACATCTGCCGCTCCAATGACCATGACCTTGCCCTGCTCCATCTCCGCCAGAGCCTCAACAGCTGAGTCCCAAGAGGTTGGAATCGTACTTCCTTGCACCTCGAATACACTCCCTGGTTCGCCCAGGGTGATTTCCAAATCTGCTTCGGAGCGAGCTTCAATTGGAAGCTGCTTCTCCTGACGCACAACGAGTCTGATATTGCGTGTGAGAGGCGCACCGAGCACAGCCGCTTCTCCGTTCATTAGTCTGAAGGACGCGGGACCTCGAACTAGGAGAGTGTTCTCAGGTGCGAGCAGGTACCGCATGTTTGTCCCTCATCTCCAAATTCAATAGTTCGCGAAACAGCTTTCGCAACAATAGAAGCTGGAGAATATCGCTAAATACACTACTGATTCATCTCATGCCGCTTGGTGCTGCGCCAATGAATGTGGGCGATAGCGAGATACCTGAAGGGCTGTATTATACCAAAGAACACGAATGGATGAAGATCGAAGGTGACAAATGCCGAGTCGGGATCACCGACCATGCACAGAAGTCTCTTCATGAGGTAGTGTATGTAGATCTTCCAAATATCGGCAGGACTCTCGCGCAGAATGCGGTCTTTGGTACAGTTGAATCTGTAAAAGCGGTATCAGAATTGTATTCTCCGGTGACCGGCGAGGTTGTGGAAAAGAATGAGAAATTGATTGATTCACCTGAGCTGGTGAACCAAGAACCATATGGCGCCGGCTGGATTGTAGTAGTTAAGTCTTCGCATCTTCAGGACGACTTGAAAGCCCTTTTGAACACTGAAGCTTACGCGAAATTCCTCGAGGAAGTTACCAAGAAGAAATAAAGACTCCAGTGAACTCCCGAGTGGTTCTTCCATCGTTCATGCATTAATTTAAAAATGCGTTCCGTTCATCTACTGGAATTGAGTCCCGCATGGATTTGCCGAATAACCCCGCTCTCGAGCAGCGGCTGAAGCAGTCGCGGGTGTTTAAGCGACTGGCTCTTCGAAAACTGCGTCAAAGAAAGCTGCAAGAAGGCCAGGAATCGAAGGAAGTATACGAGACAATCGCTTCCGAATTCCTAAGCATGCCATCCTTGGACAACGTTGACAGGCTTTCAACTGTGTACGGTTATTCGAGAGTTCGCAGGGCCGTAAGTCTCCTAGACAATTTAGTCTTCGAAGAGTTCTTCTATGGAAAACTCTACCTCTATCCGCTATGGATCAAGCAGTTCACACGCCTGCTTGATGCTGCTAGACCTCGCGCTATTGTCAAGGAGCTTTTCACGAGTTCTGATCACTAGTCCTCGGCGGATTCAGCACCTCCGGATGAACAACTCGTCTACGTCCAGTACTCTTTATTCTACAAATTGTACATTGCGAAGCTTTAGTTGGCACGCTCAACGCGGGTAGTCTTGTTGAACACTCTCATTTGATAACGGGGCTTCTTAGCGATGAAAGAGAATCTTCTGAAGCATAGGAGGAGCTGGGCAGTGTCACCGATACCGATCAGCCCGCGACCAGGTGTGGACAACCAATAATTACTCCTGGGCTGTCAGATAGGACTCTTGCGATAGAACCAAAGCAGCGGGATACTCCTGACGACTCAGCAGCCGCATTAGAAATGGTAGTCTTCACTTTGTCACAATCGCAAGAAAGAATTCCAACTGGTTGTGTGGGACTGGACAAGCTGCTGCATGGAGGTTTCAGGAGAGGTGAAATGACGATATTATATGGGGAAGCAGCCACTGGAAAAACCACTACGGTAATTCAGGCAGCTACATTGGCTGCGAAGCTTGGTTTGAAGGTAATCTACGTGGATTCCGACCATTCTTTTACTCAGCAGAGATTCCAGCAGATCGCCAAAACAGGTGCCCATGATGCAAGCGAGCTGATAATGCTCTTTCTTCCGGAAACCTTTGCAGAGCAAAGAGCGCTCGTTGAGACTCTTGAGAACTATGTTACCCCAACCCTCGGTGTGGTAATTGTCGATTCAATGTCATCGCTGTATCGCGCCGCTTTCTCGAAATCGGCGAGTGTATTCAACCTGAACAGGGACCTTAGCCGGCAGCTCGCTTACCTCGGTGAATTATCTGCTCGAAGCAAAGTTGCTTGTATCATTACAAGTCAAGTCCACGCACGCCTTTCGCCTCCATTGGGTGACATTGAGCCCGTTGCACGCCGTGCGGTCTTCCATTTCTCGCGTACAATCCTGAAGCTCCGAAACACTCCAAAACCGCATGTGAAGGATTTTCTCTTGGAGCGATTTGATGGTTCGGACGTACGAAGCAGTTGTTTGGTAGCATTGACGGAGGGTGGGCTCGAAGATGCAGAAAGCTAAGTCTTATCTTAGCCAGCCCAGCGTTAGCGATTTCCTTCTCGGTCAGTGAGAGGATTGTGGCCTTCAGTGCAAGATTGGCTCTCAGCTCTCTACATAATCCTACCCATCTACTGCACAAACGGTGCGCCAGTTATCTTCGGAGGAGGACGGCCGATCGATGGGGGCACGTCACTCTCTGATGGCCAAAGAATCTTCGGTGACCACAAAACCATTCGCGGCTTCGCCAGCGGCCTATTGGTGGGAATTGTTATGGGAGCCTTCGAATCTGTCCTCTTCGCTCGCGAACTCATGTTAGTCGCGGTCCTTGCTTCATTCGGTGCCCTACTCGGAGATCTTGCAGGAGCCTTCGTGAAAAGGAGGCTCAAGTTCAAACCTGGAGCGCCCCTTCCAGTTCTTGATCAATTAGATTTCGTAGTCGGGGCTATCCTCATGGTCTCGCTCGTTTCCAATTTGACCCTCGGGACCATCCTAATACTCGTCCTGGTAACTCCGCCTATACATTTCCTGACTAATCTCGGTGCGTATGCGTTGGGATTGAAGTCAACTTATTGGTGACTGAACGCCATTGCTCAACCACCAATTTTCTGAGTGAGGAGCGAATTCGAGTAGAAGACAACTAACAGTACAACGAGCGTGCCGACTATCAATAGTAGATAGGCGTTGCGGGGTCTATATGCATACCTAGTGCTGCGGAGCAACATGTACAATCCCCCAAAGCCAAGCATGTAGAGAAAACCTGCGATGAGGCTTTCATTGATAGTCTGCTGTCCCAAAGTTCCTGGAATCAAAACCTTGTATCCTCCTGGGGTAGGGAGAAGCGAGATCGGATGTTCGAGGATGTCGTAAATTCCACCCATAAGGATGAACGTCACAATGCCCAGTACGAGAATGAGCAGAACTGTCGTTGAGGGTTTCCTCCGCGAACCTGGCCCCCTGAAGATTCGGAGAGAGTATCCTAAGTTGCCGAATTTACGTTGAAGCTTCCAAGGCAATTTGCGCAGTCTTATTCGAAGTCCTTCGAGCATTCTCCACAGCACTCGAAACTGGAAACAACCACGAGGCTAAAATATGTTGCCTTGCCTGTGACCATATCAGTCTGTGTGGTACGCGAATGCCGCAGAAGATCTTCTGTACTGATTGTGGTTCAATCCTATATCATGGCCTTGAACTGGAAACGCCGACCGAGATCATCCAACGTCACAATGGTCTTTGTCCACAATGCAAAAGGAAACTTGATTTTGACACTGAGAAAGTGAAGATAGCGCCCTTCGAGGAACAGGTCAAATAGAACATTCGACGATGCATTCTCACTTTCGGTCAGTTCAGCTAGGAGTACAATGAATCGTTTTGTCGAAGACTGTGCAACTGCAAGAGTTTCATGACAAACACGGGCATCTAACAGATTTCTCAGGATTCACACTGCCACTTTGGTTCAGGGGTATCATCCAAGAATCGTTGGCTGTCAGAAACGCTGCGGGAATCTTTGATGTCAGTCACATGGGTCGAGCTCTAACTCAAGGGAAGGATTCCCAGAGACTACTGGATCACATAACGACCAACGACGTAGCCTCCCTCAAGAACGGACAAGGACAGTATTCTTTGATCTGCAATCACGAGGGTGGAATCAAAGACGATGTGCTCGTCTTCCGTTTGCAGGATCAAGAGCATTTGATCGTGTACAACGCTGGGAATCGGGAGAAAGACCATGATTGGATACAAGCGAATTCCCGTGGACTTGACTTGAAGATAACGGATGTTTCCGATCAAGTCGCGATGTTTGCTGTCCAAGGGCCAGGGGCCAGACAGCTGGTCCACAGTCTGAGTAAGACCGACCTTCTCGACATTCCGAGATTCGGATGCGCATGGACAGAGCTTGGCGGATCAAAGGTTCTGATTTCGAGAACTGGATATACCGGTGAAGATGGGTTCGAAATTTTCGTGTGGGATTCTTCTATTGATGATCCTGCTAAGGCTCGAGCTGTATGGAATCTGATTTTGGAAGCCGGCAAGCCTCACGGACTTGAGCCATGCGGCCTTGGAGCGAGAGATCTACTGCGCCTTGAGGCAGGACTGTGTCTGTATGGCACAGACATGGACGAAACCACTAATCCCATTGAGGCAAGACTAGGGTTCGTAGTCAAACTGAACAAGGAATTCATCGGGAAACAGAAACTGCAGGCATTGAAAGAGGTAGGGACGCCTAGGACCCGTGTGGGTATGGTGACCGAACGCCGTGTCATTCCAAGGCATGGTTTCTCGATAGTACGTCAAGGCAAGGCGGTGGGCACCGTTACAAGCGGCACATTGTCCCCGCTCCTCAACACTGGTATCGCTATGGGTTATGTCGAAAAGGAAGTAGGCCAAGAAGGCGCACTGGTCGAGGTTCAGGTAAGAGACAGACTGGAAAAGGTCAAGATTGTCAAGCCGCCCTTCTACGACACAACTCGATATGGATATTCAAGGAAAACCTAGTCCCCACGAGACCTCATTCGACCGAATCGACCCTTGAGCTTCGACAGCAGGCTACGCTCCCGTTGATCATCCAACTCTTGGATATCAGGTTCTGGATGCTCACCTTGAGGAGTTTCGCCAACCATGGCCGAGGTTGGTTGAAGGACGTTGACGATCGGCCCCCATCGTATGTCTGTTAGTTTTGGAATCGGATTACCACATTCCAGACACTGACTGAGATCGTCAGGGTTCACTGTTCCACATTCTGAGCAATACACCGCCTTCAGGATCGAACCACAGTGAATACAGTATCGCGCATCTTCCTTGATGCCTTTCTTGCATGATGGACACGCGGTCAACGAACCGGCCATGACTATCCCAGAGTCTTAGATGATCCCCAGCTATCACACGATCATGAAAGTAAATCGCAGGTTTCGTAAAGCTGTTATGAGAACGCGCTGATTCACCTTCAATACGCTCATCAAGCCTTTTATAACAGGCGCGAAGTCTAATCTGAAAAATCCGTTGGTGCATGAAATTGTCGGCAACTCGGCGAGCTCTCAGGAAGCTCAGAGACTTCCTAGGTAAATACGTTAATCGCGAAGTCCTCGCCGAGCGTGTCCAAGGCAGTCGTAAAGCGCTGTCCGAAATCTCACGCGGAACAGCCCTTGAAGCATTCGCCCTAGGATTGGTCGTTGTCATCGCTCTTGCCGTCCGCTTGATGCCGATTCGCTGGGGATTCTACCTCAACGAATTCGACCCCTACTTACAATGGCGCATGGCGCAGTACGTAGTCGATCACGGCTTCCTTGCCTGGTTCAGGTGGCATGACACGATGAGCTGGTATCCGTACGGCGCTGACATGCCTACATGGAATCTCTACGGCGAGGCCTTCGTCGTAGCTGCCATTACAATGTTCCTCCGAGGTGTCGGCGCGAATGTGGCCACGTTCGACGTTGCAGTTGTCTTTCCGGTGGTCGCGGGAACACTAACGGTTCTGGCGGCTTACTTTCTCGGAAAGGACATCTGGGGGAAGGGCGTTGGTATGTTCACAGCCCTATTTCTAGCTCTCAACGCCAGCAGTATAGGCAGAACCCAGCTTGGTTTTCTCAGACATGAGCCACTCGGTATCCTCCTCATGATTCTCATTTTTCTGTTCTTCAGACGTGCGATGTCGGAGAATTCTTCGACCCGTAGGACGATAATGTACGCAACCCTGGCCGGGCTATCTCTCTACTACCTTGCTGCTTCGTGGGCAGCCGCTTACTTCCCACTTGACCTGTTAGTACTCTATGTGATCGTCTTGGGAATTATGGGACGTTCATCGAAGAAGCTCTTCCTAACCTACTCCATCTGCATGGGTATCTTTCTCCTCTTCACACCGTTCCTTGTGCCCAAGCTCGGGTTAGGTTCGCTGACGAATCTGAGTTGGCTGGCCGTTATTGCTGGAGAGGTCGTTCTCCTCGTCCGGCAAACCTCAACATATCTCGAGACTCGAAGAATGCAGCTACTGACTCTTGCCGGGGCCTCGATCGCCACAGTAGCCGTAGTTTTCGTGCTCTCATACTTCAACATCATTTCAAACCCCAGTGGAAAATTCTATGCCGTACTCAACCCACTCGTGAGAGGAGATATTCCAATAATTCAGAGCGTTGCCGAGCATCAACCGGCAACGTGGGGCTCTTTCTTCTACGAGTTTGGCACGATACTCTTTCTCACGCTCTTCGGATTTTTCTTCATTTTGCAGAGAGGTAGGAATGACGACATCTTTCTAGTTCTCTGGGGGGTTACCTCCGTGTATTTTGCCGCCTCGTTCGTCCGTCTGACGCTCATTCTGGCACCCGCCTTCTTGATTTTGGCGGGAATAGGTGCTGTGGAACTAGGGAAACCCGCTGTTGACATAATAAGAGAAGCCGTCATCTATCCGAAGCGTAAGACGCGGGTCATAGCAAGGATCGGGAGGGAATTTGGTGTGGCTATCTTCCTCATCTTACTCATCTTGGTAGTTCCATCGTTTTGGAGGGCGGTTCAGGCCTCTTATCAACCTGCAACCATCGTAACCTCCAGCATTCCAACTATCCCATCAGGAGGGAACGAGTTGCGTTATGCTGACTGGCTTGAGGCGTTGTCATGGATGCGTGAGAACACGCCTAAGGGATCAGTGGTCTTCGCTTGGTGGGACTACGGTTACTGGATTACTGCACTTGGTGATCGTAGAAGTCTTGCGGACAATGGTACCCAAAACGCTACTCAAATTGGCATGATCGCGCAGGCCTTTCTTTCGAATCAGACATTCGCTATGCCAACACTGCAACGTTACAATGTCTCCTACGTTGCCATATTCATCACGCCATCAGGAGGAGGGCAGGGGCAGCAAGCCACTTTCCAAGGTTTCGGTGAGGACGGAAAATGGTACTGGATGGCCCGGATTGGAAACAACACAATGTGGAACAACTACAAAGTCGTCTTCTTGGAAAAACAGGACCCGCAAGCCCAATCGTCAACTTACTATCGGGTCATCTACAATGGCACGCAAGTTGTGGGCAACGAGACCATCGCGGACAACAATAAACTCAATGACAAAACGATGTTAGGCTACATGATGGACAGAGCAACGCTCCAGACTCAGGTCCAACAAATTCCGTACTTCACTCAATCGTTCTCTTCAACGAACCGTTACGTCTTTCTCTTCAATGTGAACTACGTGACTGAAACCGAGATCAAACTCCGACCGATACGAAGCCCGATAGACTACGGCCAGAACGTCTCGATCGCGGGCAATCTCACAGACAAGAATGGCAGACCATTGGGGACCGTGATGGGGGTTGATGTGGAATACTCCCCGAATGGTCAGACATGGAATAAAGTAGACACAATCCCAGCTGCGGAGAAAGATGGAAGCTTCAATTTCACTTGGACTCCAAATGGCGGCAAGTACCTGGTGCGCGCAAACTACCTTGGAACCGAAGGCATATTCGTTCAATCCACAAGCGACCCTCAACAGCTAGAGGTCAGGAGGCTGAACATTACAATGACCGTCAGAGCCTCAACTACGACCGCGACCCTTGGACAAAACGTCACATTCTACTGGAACATGGAGCCGTTAGTCAAAGGTGCGAATGTTACACTCTTCTACACGCTCGACAATAGGACCTACCAGAAAATCAAGAGCTTCATAATGACATCTCCTTCGATGAATTATACATGGAAGGTTACCGTTTCAGGCACGTTCAGGGTTTTGATTGCCTTCGCTGGAAACGAAAACTACTACGAAGCTCTGAGTGCCCCTGTAATGATGAAGGTAGCTTAACCGACAGTTTTCTATTCCGCTTCATGACGTTCAGGCTGTCTGAAACGTGCATACTTGTCGTGTGGGGAGAATTTCGGAGGATGCGGAGAGCTCGTCTCCCCTCCACATTTCGGACATTTGAACTTGAGTGTGTACAGCCTACAGGTTGGGCATTTCCTTAGCAGCCACTTCAACCTAGTTTACGTCCCTCGCCGCCTAGCCCCTTAATTGCGTTCAAGACTTCCTCAATTGCGAGGTTCAAAGTCGTCTGGGCGTCAGTTATCTCCTTACTCCTAACTTCAAGTCGGTACCGAGGCGACCCGATTGTGTAGATCTTGATCGTCGTTCCCCTAGACTTCTTCACCTTCTTTGCACCATGCAATGCTTGTTTGATTGCCTCCACACCCGCAGTCTTGGTGCAAGAAAGTTCAACTGTACCAGTGACTTTCGCCTTCTCCAGTCTGATCTTGCCTCGGGCGACTTCGGTGAGAACTTTAGCCCAATCCTCGGTAATTCCGAGCTTGGTGAATGTTTCCTCACCTTCGTCTATCGCTTCCTCGAAGGCATCGTAAGGGTTGTCGAATTTCTCATAGAGTATGCTCCTGATTTTTGTCAGGTCCTCTTCTCCAATCTTGAGCCGTTCAGCGGCGCCTTTGACAATTGAGTCGGCCTTCTTGACCTTCTTCCATTCAAGCATCTTCTCCGATTTCTCGCGGCCTGTAACCCTACGAAGTGAGAGGTCAACCTGGGCGCGCTGTGAACTTACTCTTAACACCTTTAGAACTAGCTTCTGGCCTTCTCTAACATGTACACGGATATTCTTCACATAGGTGCTCGCGATCTCTGAGATGTGAATTAGGCCTTCGACGCCGTCATACTCATCAAGCTTGACATATGCGCCGTAATCGACAACACGCGTAACACTCGCTACTACTAGGTCGCCAACCTCTGGATATTCTGGTGTAATCGTCAACCTAGCATGCCTTATCCAAGCATCTGGACGACTTCTGCTTTGAGTCTCGCTTTACCACCAGTGGGTTCGGCAAGCACTTCATTACAGACAGAGCAATGCGGTGCCAGGGATGGCCTATCGAATATGACTTGCTCATTTCCGCACTTGGCGCATTTGACACGCACAAAGTTGCTTTCGGGTTTCGGAATCAATTCCCCTTTAACCACGTTCACTTGACCTCTGAAATTCAGTGAGGACCGAACTCCAATACGAATAATCCACATAAGTGTTATGGCCTCATGATGGCTAACGGCTCAAATCAGTGTTAAAATTGCCCGAGAAGACCGTAACGTTCAGAATCGACGTGGATACTCCCACTGGTTCTCTCTTGCTTAGCAGACTTCATTTGAAATGGGGTTACCTGCGTTACCTGAGAACTCTCCTGGGGTTGATGCGCGAGTTCGGGATCAGAGCAACTTTCATGTTTATTCCCGACAGGACAACACCGTCCGCTGAAATCCTTGGGGAAGTTCTCGACACAGGGTCGGAGGTTGCTTTGCACGCGGACGAGGTTCTTCCTACGAAGCTCGCGGAACAGAAGGTTGAGATGGAGAAAACAATCGGTAGGCCTGTTTCTGGAATGTCATATCACGGCAGGGATCTGATAGATTTCGTGGTACACAAGATCACCCGCAAGAGTAGGTATGTTGCATACCATAACCCATTTTCTGCGATGCGTGCAGGATTCCGCTATGATGCGACAGGTTATCTGACAGATGAGCCCGACTTCCTTCGTCTATCGGGAAAGCGAATACTGCTCTTCCACAATTACAGAGATATCACACTCGGCCCTCCAATATCCAACCTTGGGGATACGTTGCTTCAGCAGTCAATGAACATCTACATGATCCATCCCAACTACTTGGACAAATATGGTTTCAGGAGACAGAGACGCGATGACATCAGAGCGATCTTCGAGCATGTTTCGAAAAGTGAGGTGGAGATCAAGACATATGTTGAGATCTGTGAAGAGTTCGAACGGATGGCAAGATCCTGAAGGTTACGAAGCGCTCTCATGGAAGTTGGGCACCCCCCGCGGGGAGCATGTTAGGCAGAGGCGTCTCAGAGCCGTCCTTGGACTCCTAAAGAGGAACGAGTCACTGTTGGATGTGGGAGCTGGTCCTGCGACATTGAGCAAGGATTTTCCATGTCGGGTAATTGCATGCGACCTCAGTGCTCCCATGTTGAAGAGGGCAAAACAAAGGGCCGACGATGTCATAAGATGCGATGCCCAACATCTCCCGATTCGGGATGCCAGCGTCGATGTTAGTTTTGAGTCCAGCTGCCTCTACCTGGTGAGTGAGAAAGAGACAATGATGAAGGAGATGCAGCGGGTCGCAAGAAGCCGCGTCATCATCTTCGAGTCAAACAGGCTAAGTCTAAGGCGGCTGTACGAGAAATACTTCAAGGGTGTGAAAATAAGCCCTGAACATCCGTCGCCGAATGAAGTAAAGAAATACATGCTCCACATTGGATTGTCACCAAGAATGCGGATGGTCGGATTCTCTCCTATTATGGGGGGGTCATTGGCCCTGAAGATCTGGAAACCAATTGAATGGCTTGTAGAGTCATGCCCGGGTCTAAAGATGTTTGCAGGAGGTATACTGGCCTACGCCAATCTTGAGAAACATTAGGGTTGTTTGGGAGAGTTTTTTGCGAATCCTCGCGCGCCACGCTCCATCCAATAGTTTGCGCGTTGTGCTATACAGGGGTCTAGGTGTTTCGATCGGTATGAATACTCTGATTGGTGGCGGCACTTGGATTGACTGTGTGTACGTGAAGGGGAAGGTGAAGATTGGCAGTAACGTTCTGGTCAGCGGTCACTCCATTCTGATTGCCCACGACCCATGGAAATCAGGCGAGATAGTAATCGAGGACGGCGCGTGGATCGGAGTATCTTCCACAATAATTTTCCCAGTTAGGATAGGCAAGAACGCAGTCATCGGCGCTGGTTCTGTGGTAACCAGAGATATCCCCGAGAACGCTGTCGCAGTTGGCGTACCTGCGAGAGTGATAAAAAACAGAGGGCGCGAGAGAATCGGCGATATGGCTGATAAGGTGCGAGGTCTTGCCTAAGCGATCTCAAGCTTCCTAAGTCTAATACCGAGTCTGTACACGACCGTGTCGCAGGTTCGGCAGGTAAGCCTGAGCAACTGCTTCTTTGTAGTTTTCGCCGTTCGTTTGAGTTTGGGGAACTTCTGACCGCCGTAACCATGCTCATCTCGTTCATGCCGTCGATTTCCAATCGCCATGGCTCTGTCCTTCCCCTTCTTGTAGAGCGACACCTGATGATCAGTATGGGATTTGCACTTGGGACAATACGTTCGCATTTCTTTTGGCATTTTCATACTGATCGGCCTAAGTTCGCTAGCTACCTCAGCGTGGTCTATTTATTGTTGATGGGCTGCACTCCTTGCCAGGAGCTGTGGATGCCCCGGACTTCGATCAACCTGGCTGCACCTTGTCTGACGAGCCCCTGAGCATTTTGAGCCGGGAGCGAGCCTACATCCTCTTTCCTGTACGGGCCGTAAATTTTCAGATCAACTCCCACTATCTCGGGTATGTCTTGAAGGAATCGCACTACTACAAGATCAGTCTCCGTCTGAGATGATTGTTCTTTCTTGATTTCAGTTTGCTTTGCCTTGAATGATGCGAGAGAATTATTGAGCCTATTTGCTAGATCCTGCTCCTCATCAGTGAGTCCGTCCGTCGTAATTGCATTGCCATTCTTAGCATTTTCAATTATCTTTCGAAGACGTGCCTCCCGTAGTTCGCCTAAGAGGCGTCCCGCTATCTCTTTCTCCTTGATCAACAATCTGCCCTGAATAGTGTGCGTGTCGCTTGAGGTTGTTTCTTCACCGAGATTCTTCAGGTAGCTCTCGGTTCGTTGATAGAAATCACTTGGCAGAGGTTGCGGCACATTAGAGGTCTTCTCGGATTTCCAGGCCCTGTAGAGTTCAATGTACATAGTTAACTCTCCGGCATTGCAACACCCTTAGCAACAAGCAAAACTGCAGCGGACAACGGTAACTCGACCTTTTCATCAGAGAAAGGGCCGAACGTTTGGTCTCGAATTCGGAGCTGAGGAGCTTCCATAACGCGTATGGTTTGGGTCCCTTCGAAAACCGCGGGCTCAGAGAACGGGTCGAATTCTTCTAATCTGTCCAAGCCGACCATAGCCGCTTTCAATCCCGTTTTCCCATTCAAAGTTTCCGGCATCCGAATCAGTCTGTGAATGTCAGTGGTGACGACCGTGTCAATCTTTGCGGGGAGAGCCATCATAGTCAGTGCTTTCTCGATTACATTTCTCCAAATTTGGTCTGTAATTCCCCACTTGTCTTGAAAAGAACTCCACAGAATTTTCTTTGACCATTCGTTTTCGATCTGTTCTCGTTCATTGATAATCTGGAGAGCCGCACCTCGTCTGAATCCTAATTCAATAAGCTGTTTCTGATCAAGCTCAGTGATAATTCGATATACGCCCTTCGCGAGTCTGCCGCGCCACCCCGGATCGGTCAACTGCGGGCCGATCACAACTGAATGCCCATTCTCCAGAAAGAGATCCTGAGGCCCCTGATACAGTCCTTGCTCAGCTGGATCCAAACCCAGTCCGATAACGTAGTCCACTATCTCTTTTCTTTGAACATCGTCCAGCGTTTTCAGTTTGTCTGAGACTAGGTGGAGGTGGTATCCTCTGTGACCTGAAAAGAACAGATGCATCTGCTCTGATCTGATTCCGAAATCTTCTGCGAGGAGTTCGACGAGTTTCAACACTTCTTCCTTTGCTGCTATCAGACAACGGTCGCATAGCCAAGCTTTTTCCTCAATCTTCTCATTGCCACACTTTGGGCACTTTGTTGGCTTCTTTCCTCGCCTTGTCTCCTTGCATTTGGGACAGGCCCACATGTCATGCGTTTCCTTGCATGGTGTGTCAATGTGGTCTGCATCAACATCGAAGACGACATCTGACCCAAGCCAGCCCTTCTGGTCCATGTCCAGATCGGGCTGCCTGTAATATGCAGTTGAGTAGTAGACATCTGACGGAACAAGAGAAAGGAGAGAATCCGTGAAGACCTTGAAGTCTCGAAAGGCTTTGTGACGCACCATAATTCTCTCTCGAAAGAGCAGAAATCCGAACTCCCGTTCCGTCATGGCGGATGGGGGTCTGAGCGAAGCGAGTTTTCTCCTGTAGTACTCTAGAAATTTGCCTTTCAAGAAATCGAAGCGTTTGCTTGTCTCAACTTGTAGTGACAGTTTCGTTTCCCTATTCCTGGTCAGGGATCATTTATTCTGAGCTTGGGTGGTCGAATGGTATCTCGCAAATATAGGTTTGAGCAGACCGAATGAATTCATAAATGCTGCGTCTGCCATTACAAGTATTGCTGAGGACTGGGAGATGAGCGAGGTTTTCGTCAAAGTCGGTAAGCTGAGCGATTTTTCCGAGGGAAAGCTCAAGAAGGTTCAGGTGGCCGGTGAAGAGGCTGTGGTTGCAAATATCTCTGGTAAGATTTACGCTATGACTGCCACTTGTACGCACAGAGGTGGTCCACTCGATGAAGGTGAACTCGACGGAACTACTGTTATCTGTCCTTGGCATGGCGGTCAGTTTGACGTGACAACGGGAAAAGTCGTGAGCCCTCCTCCAATGAAAGACGAAGTTGCATTCGATGTGCAGATCGAAGGTTCGGACGTGCTACTCAAGAAGAGATAGGTTGCAACCTGGGTAAATCATTCTCGCCAGGCTCCTTACGCTTCCGCTTATTGACGGCATAGAGCTCGAAGCCAAGTGCGATGGCCACCATGCCTAGGACCAATAATACTATGGAAGGCAGGATCAAGACAATTGGGTTGGGAGCAAGGACAACTTCGTAATCTGGGATGAGATATCCTGTGTAATCGAAGGTCAAGGGTCGCATGAGTTCTCCTGCCGTATAGTTCACTGCCTGATCCGTGGCTGAGGTTGCGATGAAATTCACGTTTGCCAATCTGTATGATGCTTCGTTATCTCCTTTGACTAACGTCTCAAACGCAATAGTGTGAGTCGTTCCTTTCGCAAAATAGATGTCAAGCCAAGAGTCACTTGTAGCATTCAGCTCGTTAGTGTTATCAATTTGAACTTGTACTTTGATTCCGTCCGGAATCCCATTCGGCACAAGCGTTAACCGGAACAGACCAGTCGCAGTTCTTGCATCGATCTTTCCAAACCCCCAAACCGGCGAACCAGTTGCCATCAGACCAGTGTTTAGATCCAAGCGAGCCGTCTGCCTGAAGATAGTGGGCAAAGCTCTCGCCTGAAGGTTCGGGGCGTATTGGAACATCAATGCGACTACGCCTGCTACGTGAGGTGCTGCCATGCTCGTTCCGGCTAGGATTCTGTGGAATGGATCTGGGTCGGAGGTCCTCTCCGCCGTCCCATTCGATCTAGCGGAGGCTATCAGCATTCCAGGCGCCACAACGTCTGGTTTTATTCTTCCGTCTCTAGTCGGTCCTAAGGAGCTGAACGGCGCAATTCCGCCTGGCCTCAGATCACTCGATCCGAAGCTCTGGCCATTTATCCCGCTCCATGACGTTTTCGTTATGTAGGCGCCGACCGTCACGACGTAGTGAGCAGTGCCGGGTATCCCGATAGTGATGCTTTGGTCAATCTGGTATCCATTCCCCGGTAGGAAGACAGCTCCTGGGAAGATACATGAAGCTGTATCGACCCAAGCATCCCAAACTCCGTTTGAACTGATTTGACGTGCACTCAGTGTTACGCTCCAGCCCTGTGTAGGTAGCGGGGCCGCCGAATTGGCTTCGAAATACAACTCGTTTCCAAGTTCACCTGTACGTGCGAAGGATATGACGTTTCCATAATTGGCCGATTTGTCACCGGCCAGTGTTGGGATAGTGTACGTTCTTCCGCTCGGTGTTGTGAGTGTTGCAACTATCTCGTCTTGCGACGAGTACCACATGTCGATGGCTAGATCCGTTGTGCTCTCCCTCACGGAAACATCGAAAGTAACATTCGCACCTTTAACTAACTGGCCGCGAATATGCGAATTGTCTTGAGCTTGATTGCCCGCGGCAACAACAATTGCGGTGCCCGCCTTCACAAATTCGTCAAGACCTACTTCCCAGGGATCAGACCCATCATGTCCACCAATATTTCCACCCAGACTCAGATTGATCACTGCTCGTCTTCCGAGTTGAGTCGCCTTCTTGATGATGTAGCTGATGCCATCTAGAATTTGTGAGGAATCGAAGGTCCAGCTGCCCCCGTCGCAGATTTCGTGACCGCTTTTGACGAATATTATGCTGGCATCTGGAGCAACCCCGGTGTAGTTTCCAGTCGCTCGACCTGAGCTGGCAGCGATTCCAGCGACATGGGTTCCATGGCCAAAAGTGTCCGTTTCTGGGCAACTTCCGGCTTGAATGTCCTCCGAGGTGCACTCGTATCCGTAACCGTAGTTAGCAGGGGGGCGTCCTCCGATGGTCTGGTCCCAGACGTAGAGGATCTTTGTGCTTCCGTTGGGAAATGTGAAGTCGGGGTGGGACACATCGATTCCTGTGTCAACGAAACCAACAATGACACCCTTACCTGTGACATTTCGGCCGTAGGAGTCACGTACTTGATCCCAGACAATGTTTGCGCCAACGTCTGGTACGCTCTGGTCTAAATAGATGGTGAGCGGCCAAGAGCGTTCAATTCTAGAAACGAAAGGAAGTTGCGCTACGCTTGGCAAATTGGCACTCTGCGTGTGCAGAACGGCCACTCGCCCTGCCACCGTCGTGACAGTCCCGAAACCACTGAGAAATCCCACTTCCGTAGGTTCAAAGTCATCAACTCCCTCTACAAGTAGTGATACTGCGCCTCGTTCAGGGGTTTGATAGAAGACTGCTTCCGCCGGGACATCACTCAAAGCAGTTGCCACGGGATTGGCTACGGAAGCCATAAGCAAGGCTAGAATTACTGCGCTCAGAACTTGCTTTTTCATTGGTTATTCCCGTCTTCTACTTGAGAAGTTTCTCTGTCTTCGCCCACGGAATAGCGTGCGGGCTTTTCGTCGATAGTATGTGAGCGGGTGGGTGATTGTAGCACAGAGTTCGTCAGGATTGACGCAAAGCCCGTGGGTTCTCATCGTGTTGCAGTTCGGTGCAGTGTATTTCCTTCTTGATCCACGTTTACCTGCTATATGTTCCACCTGATACCGCGCAATCCTCTCCTCGAAGTCGGTGAATGATTTGAACATCTTGAGCAGTTCCTCTTCACTCGTCCCTATGTTCAGCAAGAATGCAGCCATAGCGAAGCGACCCATGTGGGAAATGTGCTTGCTCGTTTGAAGAAGGCTCAGCAAGTTCCTCATGCAGGGCGGCATCGCCGCTGCCATCACTGCCCGAGGCATTTCATCGGCCGCAAGATACTGAGAGCGTGCTCTTATGATGGAGCGAAGTGGGTCCACATATTTTTCAAGTTCTGGCGGCACCGCAAGTCCTGTGATAGAGGTTCTGTCAAGTACTCGAGCTTGAACTTCCTCCTCCAACAACCTGGCGAAGTCTTCGCGTGGAAGTAAAGCGTAACCTTCAGACAGCACTCTATTAACTAATTTCCATCGTAAATCGCGTATTCTAGCCGAGTTGCGAACGTAATCCTCGAAGTGAAGGGCAAATTCGAAGTGGCTATCGCCTACATCTCTGTCATCGATCCTGGCATCCCATCCGAATGACCCTCTGGAGACCTGAAGGAGCTTCTCAGGAAGTTCATCCCTCAGAAGTTGGTAGGCTCTCTTCGCCTCCGCAAGAGCAAACCTCCTGCGCGCTCTGTCGTCACCGATAACACTGATTAGCATGAGCGCGGTCGGATACGCTAAGATATCTACGTCTTCCTGCGTTAGTTCGGCGGAGATCTTGCCGGAAAATACTCCTTGCTTGATGCGGTCAATTGCACGTTCAAGGATCGGGAGCAATTCCGGTCTTGCTAGTTCGACCGGCTCAATATTGAAGGATTTGATGTACTCTGAGGCTTCAGTCGTAAAGGGGAATTTTGCGAGGTCAAGTTTGGTGAGAAGTGCTTGCATATTCGTTGGTCTCTAGGGCGAGAGGCTTTTCATAATGTCACGATGCTATTGCTTCTACTCCGCTTCAATTCTTGGTGCCAGATAGTAGAGCAGTTTGCCTTGCTGTGGCATTTCATACTCAAGCTTCACCGGCATATTGGATGAGAACTCAATCGTCACAAGCTCGGCAGCGGTGGAGCCGGCCTTGGATATTTCTGATAGATAATTGAGGTTGAAGGTTGCCTTGCAAGGTTCCTTCACTTCCAACTCAAGCAGTACGTCACTTCCCTTTTCCAGTTCTATCTTCGCGCCGCTCAGCTCCGTGACAGCCTCGGCGGTAAACTTCTCTTGGGTTGTTTCGAACCGGACATTGTCGCTAACGGTCTGGATCTGATCAATGATGTCCTTGAAGCTTGAACTTATCATCTTGATTTTCGTGTTGAACGCAATTTTTGGGGTCGGCACCTCTTCGTCGCCAGGGTCAAGCGTGGGCAGCGTGAAGGTGGTCTTCCATTTGCCCTTGATTACCATGCTCAATTTACGAGTGTTCTCATCATAGGCCATTTCGAGGGGGTCCTGGCCAGCGCCACGCAACTTCTTGACTATGTCAGACACATTCAAACGGATCTTGGTTGGTTGAAGGCAAGTGTATTCCTCGAAAGCAGATTTGTTCCATTCAAAATCCACCATCGCTACATGCGACGGGTCCATGGATCTGAGTTTGATCCCTTCGGGAGCAGCGTTGAGGTCAGCTTCTTCAATCAACGTGGAGATTGCGGCGAGAATGTTTTTCCACTGTCTTGCGTCGCTGATCTTTGCTGTGAACAATATCTGACCACCAAACGTTAGAGGATGTCTAGAGAAAGGTCTATTGATACTTTAATTGAACGGTGTGGATTGGGGAGCGCAGTATTCTAAGATTGTTCACGCCATGTCGTACCGCAGCTCGCGCAGCGGAAAAACTGCGTAGACGATTCGTCGGCTCCGCGAGTTTGAACAAGCCAATAAAACGCCTCCTTATGGCCGCACTTGGGGCAATCCACTTTGGTTTTCGGTAGCGTCCGTATCTTCTGCTCTTCCCTTCCGATAACAACAACGTTCTCTTTTTGCTGTTCAAGGATCTGAACAGTTCGGTCTGAACGCTTAGTCTCGTATCCACATTTCGGGCAGCTTAAGACTACGGATTTTTGCTTCTTAGTCGGGAGAAGCGCTAAGCCACACTTTGGGCAGAACTGCACTTTTGATAACGACCGGCTAGGCCAATCCCAGAGAGTTCCATTTAAGCGTTAGGGAAAACTATTCAGAAATTTCTGATAGCTCGAAACTGTGACCACGGAAATATTCATCTACGGGTGTGCGCTGGTCAAGGCGTGTTCGGTCGGGGCTTCGAGTCGCTCTGGTGTTTCTGAGTGTTTTCGTTAGGAATTGGGATTTAGGCTAGACGGCTCGCGACCAGATCAGCGACCCTAACGGCTTCTGGAATTCTGTGGTTACCTGCACAACCAATCGAAAAAACTTCGGCCGCTCTTTCGTAACTCATCCCCTGCACCCTAACGTAGACCGGTCTGCCTCTTACGCTGATTGGACAGCGCCCCCTTGGCTCGCGTGGGTCATCCTTTCTCATTACCAATATGACTGGGAGACGGATTTTGCGGAAGAGCACTGAAATGTTGATGTGATGGCCCGGTAGCAGTTCTTTCTTTGCGATAATTACAGCGTGAACTTGCGAGTATTGTTTTGATTTCCTTATTGACCGCGCAAGGTCTGACAGGTAGTCTCGGCGTCCCGGTTCGAGAAGGCAGCTAAACACGCCGTCCAGCCACAGGCTACCTCTGAATACAACTCCCACAACAGGCACTTTCTTAGTTCTTTCTGAGGATGAGCTTAAGCCAAGAATCCTGATCTCTTTCTTTAGCAACTACAGCCCGGCTTGGTCATTGGCTGACCCGTTCAGCTGCCAATTTGAGGAGTTCGGCAAGACCTGCATCAGGGCCGTCTGGGTTTTGGCTGAGTACTTTAACGCTCTCTTCTATCGTAGTGAGCCCCCTACGGTATGCCTCGACAAGCAGCGATTCGGAAGCGTTTGCTAGGTTTTTTCTCGCGACTCTCGTTCCCAAATACTCTCGCAATCCGGAGAGTCTGAAGGCCTCCGCAAGAATCCTATCACTCACCTTAACCGCCCGAGGCTCTCCGCTCATCTGCGTCAGAGCCAGAGAATAGACGAAATTCACATACGCGTCCCCCAGACTTGCGAGCTGTCTATTTCGCAGGATCTGGCGGATTACATCTGGGTTGCGCATCAGGATGGTCCGGCGGCCTTACCGAATTTCTCGTTGAACTCCTTGTTGAGTTCCTGAATGCTCGCCAAGGCGTTCAATAGCACTTTCTCGGGTGAAGTTTCACGTTTGGTTTTCAGATAGACGATGCTTGACCTTATCAGCGGGTGGGGTTGGTCGTAGCCTGCGATCTCAACATTCTTGTCTTCGAGGATAATGTTCTGCAGGAGGTTACAGAAAGTGTGGTCCTCTCCAACAATCTCAATTTTCAACTCGTTCTTCGTCTTTGATAGGACTTTAACTTCCATTGTTCAGCCCCTCACTCTGTCTTGCCGTAGTCCTCCGCGAGCCTTCTCCTCTCAACGTTCCCGCAGGATGGACATTGAAGTCTTCTGGTCGTGAAATCGAGAATGCCTCCGCAACTAGAACAAAAGGCTTTCACAACTCCCAGACCCCGTCCTGCCGTCGTCAATTGGGGGATTCGGTTCGTCATGTCGATAACCCTGGCACGGATAATGTCACCGGCTTTACAGACGTCGGCCATATTCCTTTCGTACCGCGGACTCGAAGAGGAGATGTGAAGAATTGCTGTAAATGGGTTCTGCAGAGATTTTCCATTGATCTTCCAGATACTCACGGTAGCCATTTTCTCCTGTGCGTGAGTTACAGAGGCTAGAACCGTTGTACCTTCCCTTGGAAGCTCTGGGATCCTCGTGTTCGGCACGACTGTTACTCGCTTGTTTCTAAGATCAATCTTCGCAGTTCCTGTGAAGTTTGAATAGATTGTACCTTCCTGTTCGTAAGTACCAGCGCCAGGCAGAAACTGTTCTACAACTCCCAATTTATCTCCCGGGAGTACTGGCTGAACCAATTCACGTGAATTCTTACTCAATCAACAGCACCGAAATCAACAACCACCTGCTCTCGATATTTGTCGAACACTCTACTCTGTTCGGCTTTTTACTTGTGATTGCACTGATTCGCGAGCGTTAGATTGCGCCCCTGTATATAAGCACGGATATGAGAACGCACTAGCTGTGTACTATTCTGTAAACGTCAACATCTACGTACTGTCTCCTCTTTGTGTGAAAGGAGAATTGGTGCGGAATCTCCATCCTGCTTGAAATTATTATATCCGAATTCGAGTCATGTTGAGTCAGCCAACGACAAAGGTGGCTGCGTGTTGAGGACTTGTGGATGCTGTAGATTACGTTGGCTAATCTCAGCGCAACTTCAAGAAAATGTATGTCCGCGTGAGCTCGCTTGGTGCCAAAAGGGGGGTTCATCACAACTGTATCCACCGCTCCGCGGAGAGCTTCAATATTCCCCAAGACCAAGTCGATCTGCAATCCCAGTCGCCCACAGTTTTCTGCCGCTACTTCAAGGGCAGAATGGTCTAGGTCTACGCCGATCGCATATTCTGCTCCTAGGATCGAAGCTCCCAAAACAAGTCGTCCCGTCCCTGTGCCTAGATCGAGTACAGACTTGCCTTCGATATCGTCGTGCACATAACATGCACGAAACAGAATTTCCGCGGCTAGATCTGCGGGTACGGTATACTGTTCTAGAGCGACTTTGGGCCTCGGATGGGGCTGTATCGTCTGGAGTTTGATTACCAGATCTCGCTTGCGCACTGCGATTGCCTTGGAGGGCCCCTCGTCCATCTCCAAATGGAATCGCGAGGACAATATTGATCTGGCGCTCCTAGGGTGAGACTCCTAGTGCCATTCTTCCAAGGTCATACCCTTCGTGTAGTCTTCCCACCGTTTCTTTCCAAGGGCGATCATGACTTCTTCAGGGTTTAGGATCGGTTTCCGATATCTCTCTTGGTCGTCTGTACTGATGCGTGGACATGAGATCTCGACGAAAGCTTCCAAGTCTGTGAAAGACTCTATACTCTCTGGGATAACTTCATTGGCGCAAAGGAGAACCGCGAAATAACCGTTCTCCTCTAGGAGTTGCTTGATTCGACGCGCAAGCGAGACGTTCATCTGGCTGCTCTTTAGACCGACAATTATTCCAACTTTCTTGGCATCTTTGAACTTGGTAATGCTGATCCACCTTTTTCGCAAGAGCCGCTTGCAGACCTCGGTCATGTCTCTAGCAGTTCTCTGGAATGGGTCCACGACTATCGTTCGTTTTCCCGTCGCGAGAGGTATCCCGATTGCATGGAAATCTCCACCGCTCAAGACTACTATTGCGTCCACCTTTTCCGCAATCGCTCGTAAACTTCCGTAGTCGCATCCCAAGACTTGACCTGGATACTTCAGCCAACCTGATGGCCGACCTATCAGCACCGCTTTTCCGTGATCTTCGAGAATTTTCCTCGCATGATCGAGTTGAGAGATATGCTGAACGTTAGAGGCTAGTCCGATCACATGTTCCTTTTCCAACATTTCAACTGCCTTCAACATTGGTTCATCAATGGGAACGCCGGCTCGCGCTTCAACGTACAAGACTTCCTCATCAGGGAATTCACCAGGTATCTCTGCATGTCCCACATGCACGAGCAAGTCCGCCTCAATTGCCTTCTTGGGCATTAGCGCTAGATCACAGGCACCATAGCAAGGATCGCCTGAGATGAAAACTTCCGCACCAGTATCTTTCTCGAGAAGCTTTGCTAATCTGAATCCGATCGGTTTCAGTCCTTCAGGCATCTGTAGAAGGACGCGTTTGGAGCCTCGTTTCCTTATCTCCTCGATTACCCTGTTCTCTTCAAGCTGATACAAGGTTCAACAGTGGCCTAGCTGGCAAACCCCGCAACTTAACCGTTCTCCAATGCGAGAGGTTGGAGTCGAGGTGTGGAAAGACAAGCGCGCTCAAAATCATGATGTTGGAGAGAGTGTGGATTTTGCCGGACCGACGCCTATGAAGATGGAGGGGCGAAATGGTGGTTCTTTGTAGACGAAGAACTACATCTTTCCTTAGCCCACGAAAAGAACGGGTTTCTCCTTATTATGCCGCTGTGGCCTGTGGAGGTTGCGCAATTAGGTGTTCTTGGTTGATGGTACAGGTGACTGGAAGTTTCGTTGAACCAACTCGTAGAGCCGCTTTCGCCGCTTCCAGCGCATTAGTGTTAACATAAATGTCCAAGATCGCTTGCCCCGTTTTGATCCTCGCAGCTCTGCCTGTAGGTTTGCCGAATGCTCTGCGCATTCCTTCCTGTAACCTGTCGGCTCCTGCTGTTGCGATCATGCGGTTTTCTCGCAAAATGACGTGGGGGTATACTCGGAGATGTATCTTGTAGCCCGTTTCTCCCAAGGCGTTAAATAGAACCTTGTTCGCCGCGACTCGAGCGGCTTCAAGAGCGTTGTGCCTTATCTGAACTGGCCCCTGGGCAACCAACGAAAATCTGTACTCGAACTGGGCCTTTGTGTCTCCCATCATGAACTTGGATATCTTGGGAGGAGGGGTTCCGTGGATATACTTCATCCTAGTGTAAGGTTGTCCCTTGATTTGTCGATAGTTGCGACCCTTCATGTTTCATCCGCTCGAAGGTTCTAGCGTGAATGTGAAGTGAGCTACTTAAGTTTACCAAGTTTCGCGGAGGCTTTCCTGAAAATGCCGACCAATAATGATGCCTCACGACTAGAAATGAAAGACCGTGAGATCACGTTTCGGAAGGCACGCTGTGCCAATCTTCGCTTATGTGGTTGAAGGTCGCTTACCGCGGCCAGATGATCAAACTGCAGCAAGAGCCTTTTCTTCGCGGGTTGAGATGCACGCCCCGATTGGTTGGCGGCCTTACGGTGAAAGAGTTCATAGAACAAAATCGAGGCGGCTACTGCGATGTTGAGGACGTTGTATTCGCGGCTCGCGGGTATTGTGACCATGAAATCGCATGCCTCCACCTCTTGATTGTTTAACCCAGAACTCTCCCTCCCGAACACGATTCCCAGGATCCCTTTAGATGTGGAGGTTCTCTCAGCCAGCTGCTTCGGCGTGATTGCTACTCGGGACAAGTTTGATGAGCTTCTTGCCGCAACAGAACTCGTTCCCGCTACCGCGTCGACATCCTTGATGGCTTGGTCGAAAGAAGTAACGATTTTCGCTGATTCGAGAATCGGAAGACCTCGCATCGCGAATGCTCTAGCTTCACCGTTGATCCGGGTTTTCGGGTTTACGATCCAGAGATCGCCCAGATCGAAGTTCCTCATTGAACGGGCCACAGAGCCGATATTCCCTGACTTCTCAGGTTCGAGCAGAATTACTCTAATTAGCACTCGGATCGCCCTCTGTGCTCGACTCCATCAGAAATCCTGCAATCTCGTCTGAAAGGGTTACGAATTCTTGGAGTGTAGTTTCAAAAACTCGTTTTTCAGGAACTTGAGCTCGCTGGAGTATTCTTTCGGACTGATTGGGAAAGTGCGATTTCAGGTACCTGGTCAGAACCCCTTTCAATTTTCTGCGACGCTGTGTAAACAGCATTCGGACCATATCTTCGAATAACGCTCTATCTGCGAAAGTAGGCTCTTGGGCAGGCGTGATCGTCACCAAGGCCGAATCTACCCTGGGTTTTGGATAGAAGGCTGAGCGCGGGATTTTCTCAACGAATTTGGCCTCCCCCTTACTTTGAAGCATAACAGTCAGCCTTCCATAGTCACGCGACCCGCTTGGCGCCGTTAACCTGTCGACGAATTCCTTCTGTAACAAGAGTGCTGCGAGCGCGAATCTACTGTCCAATATGAGCAGTACCAGTTTCGATGAGATGTTGTATGGTGGACTGGAGACTATCTTAGCGTTATCGGGAATTCTTGTCTTGAGCGCATCTGCTTCCATCACGGTCAAGTTCTTGTAGTTTGAAAATTTCCTCCTTAGGTAGGTTGCTAACGTTCGATCTTTTTCGATCGCAATCACATGCCCTGCTTTCGCTGCTATGATCGGTGTAAGAAAGCCTAGTCCAGGCCCTACCTCAAGTACAGTATCGTCGCGAGTCAGTTCAGCTAGTTGAATTAGTTGATCTCGAACTCTCGTGTCGATGAGGAAATGCTGGCCGAATCGCTTGAGCGGAGGTATGCCTAGCGTTTCGAGTTCGCGGCGCGCCCAAGCCAAATCAGACACCAGATTGCTCTTCGATTTGGATAAGACTGCTATCCATGCAGAAACTTGGAGATGTCGGTTTGTCCGCTTCTTCTTGACAATCCCGAAAGTCTAACGCCTATCCTTCGGGCGACGGCGTTAGGCATCGATTGCAGGAACTGCTCGATCAAGTCCTTGACGTTCTTGGTGATGGTCTTGACGTCTGCGGTGGGTGATTCGAGTGTTCTCGATTTGCTGTGTATGCTTAGGTCATGTAGGATGGCAATGATGCCCACCGACTTGCAGGTCATATCTGTCTCTGCCAATTTCTGCGCTACGGAGTTGGTGAGCTCTTCTAGTAATGGCATCATCTCAGACATGTCTCGAGTGTTTTTCTTCAATGTCGCAATTCGGCTGAACTGTGTCGGTTGCTCTCTTTCCCTTACTGGCTCATCATCTTCTCCCCGGGCAGCGTGATACAAGTAGGGTCCCAGGCTCTTTCCGAACGTTTCGATCAGATTTGTTGCGTCTAGGGCTCGAAGTTGACTAACCGTTTGAACTTTCAGATGATTGAGATTCTCTTCGACTTTCTTTCCCACCCCCGGAATCTTGTCTACTGGCAATCCTGCAATGAAGGCGGCGAGCTCTCCGGGGTTTACTATAGTGAGGCCGTTCGGTTTGTTGTGATCCGAGGCTATCTTAGCGAGAAGTTTGTTGGGTGCGATGCCGATTGAGCACGTGATGTGCTCCTGTTCTAGAATCTGCTGCTTCATCTCTGCTGCAATTTCAGCTGCTTTTTCGAAGCTTCCGCTCGTTCTGTTTGTGATTTCAAGATAGGCTTCGTCGATTCCAGCCTTTTCAAATGAATCGGCACAATTCCTTAGCATATCCATTATTCTATCAGACACTTCCTCGTATAGAGATCGGTTCATCGGCAGGAATACAGCTTCAGCTGTTTCGAGTAACTTCTTCGCGCGGGCGATAGGGATCCCAGCTTTGACACCGTATTTTCTAGCGAGATAATTGCTGGTGCTAACAACTCCGCTCTCCTCTGTGCGCCCGGAATAGACACAGACAATCACCGGTTTTTCGCGATTGCTGGGGTTCAGGTTCTCTTCGCACTGTGCATAGAAATAGTCCAGGTCAACATGTATGACTACTCTTTGAGTCAAACCGGCAGCTCTCTTTCCACCACGTCGATGTGGACAGTCTTACATTGCTCGTGAGAAGATGCGATATTTTTCTCCGCCGCTAAGTTCGTCAAGAATTCTCTTGGCGATAACCTTGACTGGGTCCCCTACGCTCGTGCGATCCTGAATGTCCTTGAAGCTTGTGAATTGCTTCTTCTCCCGGGCATTGATTATCTGCCACATCGATTTCTTTCCGATACCGGGTAACAATTCCAATGCATGCATCCGCGGTGTGATCGCTTGTGAGTTGTTGAAGAAGGTAACAAATCGCTGTTCGTGATTCGCGATGAGTTCTTCGAGCACTGAGAGCACCTCAGCTTTCGAGTTGGCCGTAAGATCAGTGTATCCGATCCTTCCGATGATCCGATTTATCTTTTCGCGGCGGTCTTTTCCTATGTAGACTCGCTCATGGAGGTTGACTTGAGCGCCTGGTCGTACCTCTGCTTCGAGCAGTGTGAAGTAGGTCTCGCCAATCACCTGGACCGTGGGCAGGGCCAGATGTCGTTGCTTGTCACTTACGGGTCTACCGTATTGAAGATAATCTAGCACGTATGCATATTCCTCGTAAAGGCGAGGGGGAACGCTACCCTCTGAAGTCGGCCTGGACGTCTGTAAAGGGGAAGAGGTGCTTCTTGCCTCCGCTGGACTTTCCCTATGTTCACTCATTGTCTTTGTCTCCAGAATTCGCTGCGCTGACCGGCATCTTAGGGCGTGCAGTTCTGCAGCCTGTGTGTTTCATCAATTGCTGTTTCTGCACGACTCAGCCTAGAATTTTGCAAAGTCCAGCGTGTCCGCTCAGTCACGTGGTTTTGCCGGGAAAAAAGCCTTCCTATATAGAGGTGGTCGGCTGAGTCAGAGATTCTAGCTATTCGCGGTAGTTATTGACAAGTTTCAGAATATCCTCAAGCTGCGTGGCTCCGATTATTCTTCCTTTGATGGTCAGGATCGTACGGAGCTCTTCTACGTAGCGTGGCATGGTGTTTACTATTTGGATCGCATCTTTCCTGTCTAGTTGGAATTTCTCGGATAGCTCTTTGACTAGCTTCTCCGCTTTCGCGGGAGGAATCTTCGAGAACTTTGAAGCATAATCCAAAGTCCGTCTCTGGAATTCTCCTAATTCCTCTTCTTTTGCTCGCTCCAAGATCCGCTTGGCTTCAGTCGTGGGACTGGGTCTTGAGTCTATGATCTTCCTGGGCAAAACGTTCAACTCAGTGTGCGGGCGTCAGATGTTCGGGACGTGCAATGATCTGCTTCGTCTGATTTCCCATCTCCACATGCACAACGTAGGATTTTCCGCGCTTGCTGTGGATTATTCCAACTCTTCCATGATAGCGCCTGTGAGGCATGCCTTTGTGGACGGATGGTTCAATCAGAATTGTGACCTTCTCTCCAGGTTGGTATACTCTCAGAATCCTGCTTAATCCGATCTTTCCGCGCTCACGGGGCTTCTTGCGAAGAAGAGCCCGTGTTCTAGAACGATAACCCTTTGACCGCCTCATTGAGCATGCCCTTGAATTTTGTCAGCACACTAACACGCGGGCTAATTAACCTTCTTGGCCGCGAGTGGTCTCGGTTTTCACTTAGTCCCAGGAAAATAGTTGGAATGCGAAATCGATGGCGCGCCCGAGATGAGGGTTCACTCTATGTTCTTCAATAGGAATCTGAAGATGTGTCATGGTACGCTGGATTGACGGCGAGACTTCATGGCTACCTTCGGACCTGGAAGGGCATCCCCTTGCCGAATGCGGCGCCACGTCGTTTCATGCTTTTCATCATTTTCTTCATCATGAAGTATTGATTGATCATTTCCTTGACCTCCTTGTCTGAGGTTCCAGAGCCTCTAGCGATCCTTCGAGCTCTCGATGAGTCAACGAGCTTTGGATCTTCAACCTCCTTCCTCGTCATCGACTGAATGATGACCTTCCATGAGTCTAGTTTCTTCTCAGCAGTCTCCATTGCATCATCAGGCAGGTTCACGCCGCCAGGTATCATCCCCATCAGCTTTTTCAGCGGGCCCATTTTCCGGACTGCGATCATCTGGTCATACATGTCCTTGAGTGTGAACTTGCCTTCGAGGAACGCTCTGGCTTTCTTCTCAGGAACAACGACTTCTGCTTCGCGAACTTTCTCGACTAGGGCTTTGATATCCCCCATTCCAAGTATGCGACCAACGAAACTGGAAGGAATGAACTGTTCGATGTCATCGATCTTCTCTCCGGTTCCTACAAATTTGATCTTGGCATGAGTCGCAGCTACTGCTGAGAGGGCGCCGCCTCCCTTTGCGGTTCCATCAAGCTTCGTGACCAGTATCGAACCAATCTTCGTCGTTTCGTTGAACGCGGTTGCTTGGGACATTGCTGCCTGCCCGATAGAGGCGTCAATTGCAAGGATGATTTCGTTAGGCTGGATCAGATTTGCCAATTCCTTCATTTCAGCCATGAGTTCACCTTCGTCCTTGTGGCGACCCGCCGTGTCGACGATGATCAGATCGTTCTTTTGGTTAGTGAACTGTTCCATTCCTTTTCTGACGATCTTCAAGACATCTTTCGAAGCGGGTTCACCGTAAACAGGTACATTCACTCTCTCAGCAAGCTGCTTCAGCTGGTCGAATGCCCCAGGTCGATAGGTATCAGCGCAGACGATAGCTGGACGCATGCCTCGCTTTTGATAAAAGCGCGCTAGCTTCACGGAGGCTGTTGTTTTGCCCGTACCCTGAATCCCGACAAGCATGATGACCTGAGTCTGGCCTGGTTCAACTGTCAGCTTGGTCGGTTCTTCTCCGAGGAAGCGCGTTAGCTCCTCGTATAGGACTTTGATTACGTGCTCTCGTCTGGATATCCCAGGAGGCAGCTTCTCTTCTAGAGATCTCTTCTCAACTGCTTGAGAGATTTGGAGAACTAAATTCACGTTAACGTCAGATTGCAGGAGCGCTCTTTGCAGGTCACGGACGAGTTCTTTGACGGCCTTCTCGTCCACAATCGCGAGGCGGAGCAGTTTTTTCACAGCGTCATTCAGTGACTTTCCAAGGCCTTCGAGGGCGCTCATTCTGCTTCTCCTAGTATGTTCCGTTTGATCGCATTCTCGAATGATTTAGGGTTCTATTCAACTTATGTGCGAACCATTTAATTACTCGCTAATCCTGCATGAGCATTGGTTCCTCGATCAGTTAGAAGGTTGTGTGGCTATGTCGAAGAGGCTGTCTGAGAAAGACGGCTTCCGAATAGTGGAGACTTCACCAATACCCAAGAAAGCAGTCATGATCAATGGTCTACCAGATGTCGGCCTTGTGGGCTTACTCGCAGCTTCACACATCATAAGCTCACTGAAACTGGAGGAAGTTGGTTCCCTCGAATCCGATCTGCTTCCCCCCATGATCGTTCTACATGGCGGAATTCCGAAATCTCCGGTTCGAATTTTCGCGGGCGAGTCTTTAGTGGTTGTGATCTCAGAAACTGTGATCCCCGTCTCACTCCTTCGACCACTTGCGAATGACCTAGTTGAGTGGGCGCAGAGCAACAGTACTGAACTTGTGTTATCATTGGGTGGTATGGCCGTCGCCAACCGGCAAGACATTGACGCACCAAAAGTCTTCGCCGCAATCTCTGAAAGGAAACTTGAGTCCAGATTGAATGGAGCAGCTGAAGTCCTTGAGGAGGGTTACATAGTTGGTGCTTATGGTCTGCTGCTTCGCCGATGCGCGGAAGCATCTGTCCCAGCCATTACGTTGTTGACTCAGTCGTACTACAACTACCCTGATCCGGTGGCGGCTGGAGCGTCATTGAACGCTGTAAACAGGATATTGGGGTTGAGCATTGATGTCTCGGAACTGTTGAGGCGAGGGGAAGAGATTCGATTGCGCAGTAAAGATATGATGCATCGAACCCAAGAGGAGCTCGCTAAGATGAACAAGGCCCACGAATACGACTTGCCTCCATTATACGGGTGAGCTTGTTTGAGTTCAGAGTCAAGGAAAAGTAGCCGCATGGAATCGGTCGCGTCCCCTGAAACGTCACTCTATCACAGTTCGGGATGGAATGTAGCAGCTGCCTGCATTGAACCGCTGCACAATATCATGGTTGCGGCGACAGAGGTTGTTCTGACGATCGATCTACCATACGTGGATCAAAAGCAGGTGAAACTACGTTGTCCAGCCAACGACATCCTTGAGGTATATGCAGACACAACGAGAAAGATCACTTTCAGGGAGCTTGGCGCCAAGCATCGGCATGGCGAGTTCACATGCTACCATGCACGAATCCGAATTCCTGTCCCAGTCGATGAAAGCAGGATCAACAAACACTTCAAGCGGGGAGTTCTTGAAGTCCATCTGCCGCGGCTGAGGTAGCTGGACGACTACCTTCCAGATCGCTCAAGCGCCGCCAACGTGAGTAGCGGAAATATCACCGTTGCATCTCCGATAATAGTTGCGAGCTTATTCGCGCGTTTGATCTTCCCCCAGCTAATTGCCTCCTCAAGCGGCGCTCCGCTTGCTCCTCCACCTTCGGGACGATCCAGCGTGATCTGAATCGCAGCATCCACTCCACCCCGGTACGAATTTGCGATCAGTACATGGTGCTTGGGCATTCCACCTCCGAGGATGATGACGCCTACTTTCTTGGACTCATAGGTCATGTCGACGAGTTTGGAAAAGTCCTTGAAGGGATTGATGAAGAGAGTGTGGAGTCGACTATAGGTCCACAGATTTAGCCCAAGCATTGAATCAAATATCCCTGGACAGAACACGGGAACTGAGCGTTTCTGGGCGATGTTCAGAAGTGATCGGTTGTCTCGAAGTTGTTATCACCGTTGCATCTCCGATAATAGTTGCGAGCTTATTCGCGCGTTTGATCTTCCCCCAGCTAATTGCCTCCTCAAGCGGCGCTCCGCTTGCTCCTCCACCTTCGGGACGATCCAGCGTGATCTGAATCGCAGCATCCACTCCACCCCGGTACGAATTTGCGATCAGTACATGGTGCTTGGGCATTCCACCTCCGAGGATGATGACGCCTACTTTCTTGGACTCATAGGTCATGTCGACGAGTTTGGAAAAGTCCTTGAAGGGATTGATGAAGAGAGTGTGGAGTCGACTATAGGTCCACAGATTTAGCCCAAGCATTGAATCAAATATCCCTGGACAGAACACGGGAACTGAGCGTTTCTGGGCGATGTTCAGAAGTGATCGGTTGTCTCGAAGTTGTTTGCCGAATTCCCATAGTAATTCGTAACTTGCGATGTTGCGACGTTTTGTTTCAGGAATGCGTGTTAGCATTTTGTGTGTGGTTTTTTCCAAATGCTCTATGGCCTTTTGCTTGACCAATAGGTCGTAAATTCGAGACAATCCTCTTCGTTTCAAGGTCGTATCGTTCATGGTCTCGGAGCCTACTATGTGTCTGTGTCCTAAAGCTTCCAGCATGTCGTGAGTCACATTGGCTCCTGTTGTGACTACGCCGTTCAGCAACTTCTGATCTACAAGGTCTGTAAGTACGGTCCTTAGGCCACCTGGAACAATCGGACCCGCCAACGA
>MEMY01000047.1:47464-60120 GCA_001768965.1 archaeon RBG_16_50_20
AACCTTTACTGCTTCCATTTGTCTTGCGAGATTTGACAGTGACATGCCGCGCCTGATCTTGATGTGGGAGACTAGGGGCAATGAGAGGGCCTTCAAACGAAAGATAGGCTGGGAACGGGCTATCCTTTGGTTCGCATTATCTTATTCTGTCCTAACATCTGCCAATATTCGACTTCCACACCTTGAGCGAGCTTTGATTTAATTTCCTCTTCTTCGGGCATAGGGGTCTCGAAAGTCTCGTAATTCTGCATATCCATGAGCTGGACATTATTGCCAACGAAAGCCAAGACTTGGCCCGTTTTCTTTTCGATCATAGGGACTTCGATTCGAGCATCCACGGGGCTGAGGACACTTTTCTTTGTCCCGGTTGTCACGCTGATTGCTACGATTCGCGCCTTCGCAGCTCCATGCTTGCCGGGCTTAGACTTCTCAAATTCAACAATCTTGCATGGCTCGCCGTCTACAACAATGTAATGACCGATCTTCAGTGAGCCGACATCAACTGGTTTGCTCAGTGTTCTTCGCCTGCAACCTGTTAGCTCGGAAACAGTCTACGCCCAGCCTTCGTCTAAAAAGCTTGTCTGGTCTCCAGACTTTCTTTATCGATGTTTGACTAAGACAAATCTCACTATCGGTCCTCGTTTTGGAGTGGATTACTTAATTATCCTAGCTGCAGTTACTCTCTTTCCTCGGGTGAACTGAAAATGCCTTTCAAAGTCGGTCTCGTGTCTAGGCTGGATGATCAACGCGCCCTCGACGTCGCGACAAATCTGGCCAGACAGCTGAGAAAGAAAGGGATCTCAGTCGCCGCAGAACTTGAGCTCGCTAGACGAGGTCGACTTGGTGGCGGGAAAGACCTGTCAGGTCTGAGGTCGGACCTGATTGTTACCGTTGGCGGCGACGGAACTGTCCTCAAGACCTGTATGAGCATCCCGGATCCCGAGACTCCGATCTTGGCTGTGAACATGGGAAGGCGAGGTTACCTGACTGAGGTTGAACCGGGACAAGCGCAGCGGGCAGTCGGGCTCTTTATGAAAGGCAAGTGTAGGCTTGAGAAGCGAGCCAAATTGGCCGTGTACCTAGACGGGACGCACGTAGTCGAGGCTCTCAATGAACTAGTAGTTTCGTCAGGCAGCCCCTCAAAGATGTTGGATCTTCAGCTCTTCGTTAATGCAGAACCCTTCCTTGAGTTCAGGGGTGACGGTCTGATAGTCTCAACGGCCACCGGTTCCACCGCATACGCTCTCTCAGCTGGTGGACCAGTGGTCGATTCATCGGTTGATGCTTTCGTTGTGACTTTCATATGCCCACTCGAATCCCTCAGACCCACAGTCGTTTCGATGGATCGTTCTTTGTCCATACAACTGACAAACCCCAGATTGAGAGCTCTAGTTGTGGCTGATGGAAGATTCCAACGAGAGCTCACACAGGACGTCAAGCTGATTATTCGAAAGGCGCAACACTCTGCCGTTTTCGTGCGAATTCGCCCCGCACCGCCCCTAAGAAGTCTAATGCGTCTGCGTGAAACGGAGCAAGCAGGTTTGTGAAAGTCCTAGTTCTGGACACTTCAGCTTTGATCATGGGGCTCGATCCTCTCGGGCTGGAACTTGAGAGCTTTTCAGTTCCCGAGGTCACCGAAGAACTGAGAGATCAGACGGGTCCCTCATATCGATTGGCAATCTCAGCATCATCAGGAAAACTTAGAATTCGAAGCCCAACGCCTGACTCTTTGAAGGAGATAAGCGACAAAGCAAGGACGCTTGGAGACAAGATTGCTCTTTCGAACGCTGATGCAAGTGTCTTGGCTCTTGCACTAGACCTGCTTAAGGAAGGCAAGACGCCGGTCATAGTAACTGACGACTATGCTGTCCAGAACGTTGCCGAGGGACTCGGTATCGCGTATCAATCTCTCGCCACACTGGGTATTCGACAGAAGTTCGATTGGATCTTCTACTGCCCCGCTTGTTTCAGACGATATCCAGGGACGGGAGATCTAGAAGTTTGCCAGGTTTGCGGAACCAAGCTGAAGCGGAAACCACTCCGAAAAGAGTCAGCCAAGAGCAGGTACTCTAAGCCGAGCTAAGACCGGCCTGCTTTGGCCTTTGAACTTACTGGTCCGCGGCGAGCGTAGTCAAACAGGTAGAGTTGGGCATATCCCGCCCAATTTCCGAAACGCTCACGTAGGAATCTGCCAGCAGCAAGCCTGGTGATCTTCTTGCCTTTGAAGTACAGTTTGGACACGATTCGGTGAATCCACACGTCGACTGGCGCGGCTTCTCTTTTTCCAAGTCCATAGAGCAAGAAACAATCGGCGACTTTAGGTCCGACACCAGGAAGGTCCAGTAGCACACCGAAAGCCTCGTCGTACGAACACATTGCCAGCTCATCAAGACGAATCTCGTTTCTGCAGACCATGCGAGAGACTCCAACAACTGACTTCGCTCTATATCCCATCGAGGTTTTCGAACGAAGCTGTCTCGCCTCGCACTTCGCTAAAGCTTCCGGCGTAGGGAACAGATGATGTGACGATCCGTCTGGAAATGCAACTCGCGTACCGTAATGCTGCATCAGCAGGCGTGCTGTTCTATTCATTTGTCGCACGGAATTGTTTTGGGATAAGATAGAGAAGATCAGGCTCTCGAAGAGGTTTGTTGCCCGCATCAACCGAAGACCTCTGAGGCGCGAAAAGGTTGAGCTAAGGGGTTCACTAGGGTCAGCGTATGTTTCGTAAAACGACTGCACTTTGTCCTTCAGGCCAAGAACTACGTTCAGATGTGATCTCAGGTGGTTAACTGCTTTCTCGGCAACCGTTGAACCTGTCATCGACACGTTGATTGTGAATTCATCGATGCTGCCGACTTGATGCAGAGTGTATTTGATGTGTGTGCCGTTGAATGTCTCAACGTCTGTGAATGACAGCCCTTGTCGGAGCCATTCCGGTTCAGCGGTTTGTGCGCTCAGCATCGTCTCATCTAGGTTGAAAGGACCATCAACATCGGCGTTTGAGATGTGGAAGGAGTATGTCTGTGTCCCATTGGAGACGTTTGGCAAGAGTCGGGCTCACTTTTGAAATGTTTCAGTAGCTGCTTCAGTGGTCTCTGGCCAGAAAGTAATCAGCTCTTATAAGACCTCAGCCAATTATTGCGCGTCATGGCTGTATGGGTTATGGCTTATGGTCTCACCGCAGCTTGTTAGAAGAGCGCAGGCGCTGAAGTCCAAGGGGCTTTCGACGTACGAGATTGCTGATGAGTTGAAAGTTCAGCCTGACACCGTCGTCTGGTTGCTTCTGCGAGGTAAGGAGCGAGCATCAAGACCCGCTCCGCATGATGTCTTCGTTGACTGGAGTTCGCTTGGTTCGCATGGGAAACGCATGGCAGCTCTTGCTGCTGCCTTGGGAGATCTTACGCGTGAGTCAGTACGTGCAGGCGATTTCGAGGAGCCTGAAGTAATTGTCGCGATAGAAGGAAGCGGCATGGTTCTGGGAGTTGCGATCGCCAAGGAGTTGGACAAGCCCTTTGCAGCTGTTCGTCCTCAGCGAGTTGCTGCCAAGAAGCTCCCTGGGCTAGTCAATCCGTCCTTTCACAGCGTTGAGGGGAAGAGAGTGCTGATAGCCGATGCGGTTCTGCGCGCTGGAGAGACACATAGAGCTGCTATTCAAACTCTCCGTGGCGCCAAAGCAAAGCCAGTTGCCGTAATCGTTTTGGTCAACAAGAGTGGAAAGACAAAGCTTGACGGGGTGCCTTTAAAGTCGCTAATTCAGCTCCTTCCCGTCGCCCCGTCGTAGGTTCTCAGTCTCGCCACATTTCCTCGGCTTTGCCGACTTTCTGATTCCAAACCTGACGGTCCTTTTCCTCGGTGTCAGCTGAGATCAATAAAGCACGTTTCGGATCTTTCAGGGGTATGATAAAGTATTCGAAGACTACTCCCTCTTCATCTTTCAGAGTTAGCTTTCGTTTGGCATCGGCAAGTTTCATTGTCCTGGGATCAAGGTACTTGCACATTACATAGCGACCGCGATGGTCGAGGCTCCTGACCTCCAGTTTTTTCTTCTTACCTTCGGTCAGAACTGTTTCGGGAAAATCCACTCGTTTCACCAAGACACATGGCGTGGCAATCAGGCGTTAAGGTTTCTTGTTCATCGCTCGAATCTTGCTATGAAGTAACCAATTTCATGGATATGAGGCTGAAATCGTTGGCATAGGGAACCCGAATTCCCAAACTTAGTAAATCCACTGGAACCTAAGAATGGACTTTGTCGGGTCACGCGCAGACCGCATTGACGTTCGGCGAACTCGACTATTTGTTCGCATTCTTCGACAGTGAAAGTGCAAACGCTGTACACAATCACTCCGCCAGGTTTTGTGATTCCACTCGCTGCTTTGATGAATTGCTTCTGGTAGTCCGCCAAGTCCTTAATCCGCGCTGAGCTAGTGAAGTCGTATACCTTAGGCCTCAAACCCAACGCACTGCAAGGCGGGTCAATCAGAACACGGTCAGCTTTCAGACTATCGAAATCCTGATGCAGGTACCTCGAATCATGAATTGAAAGCACGGCACTCGAGCATCCGAGTCGTATCATATTTTGGCGGGTCTGCGCTATCTTCTTTGCATTTCTGTCGAAACCGAGAACCCTGCCAGAATCTGCAATCAATTGACTTATGTGAGATAGTTTTCCGCCAGGTGCGCAGTTCATGTCCACAATTGTTTCATCAGGCTTTGGATCAAGAACGTGCACTGCGGTCATGGCCGCCAGAGACTGCGGGTAGAGTAATCCCTCAGAAAACTCAGAAAGTTCCCGAATATGTGGACCAGCAAAACGGCGTCTGTCGACTTGAACCGCTAGGCCTTTCCTGAACGTTAAGACCTCGTTCGTGTTCATCAGAGCTCTCCCCGAAGCGATGACCTCACCTAGCTCCGATACGATCGTGACTTCATCGCCGATTTGCATCGACCCGCAATTTAGGATACCGGGCGCATACACATTGGCCCCTTGCAACACCGACTCGGCCGTGTGCTTGTCTACAACAATGTCTTGGCCAGTGACGGGGACTTCAGATGCGCCATCAATTCGGATGCCAAGTGCTTCCGGGATCGTTGCATTGCGTTCAATCGTGAGACCTCTAGCTTGAAGCCTGTTCTCGAGTTCGGCGGGAGAGATTCTCAGCGTATTGCAGCGAACGTAATAGACGCTCACGGGTTTGGTGAGTGCCTCCAGAACATCAGCCGCGTCCTTGCCGAAAGCGGTCTGCGCAACATTCGCTACATCGGGTGAGAATCTATCGTCAGGAGACAGTGACCGATGCGAGGTCCTAGTTTGGTTCATCACAGCTTCCTTAGCTGCGCAGCTTCTTTCTGACTCTCGACAAAGATAAGTTATCGATACGCCTCGGATTTGAACTGACGCGTCCCTTGGGTTTGAGGAGAACAGAAATATACGGGAAAAGTGTCAATGCCGCTAATTGTTGGGTGAATTCGTCCGTGAGAGCACAATCACGATTGGTAGTGTTGAATATTGTGGGTCTAGCCGCCCTTATCGCTTTCACGGGTTTGGTGTATTTGAGAACTCAGGAAACGCTCATATTGTTGGTTGGCGGGTTAATTTCAGTCGTATCTGTACTTGGCACCATGATGGGCAAGAGCTGAAATAAAACAAAAGAAGCCTTCTGGCCTGTGTCCGCTCTCAATTTTCCATCATACCGTTCCAAGGTGACTTAGCGCTTGGTATACAGACTCCGCACTGTAAGGAGTGGTATGGCCTCGTTCTTCTCTCTTGAACGAAATGTTGTGGTAATGAGTGTCACTGGATTAATGTTAAACTTCGGTTATCAGAGTTTCCAGACTTTCGTCCCGTTGTACCTGCGAAGTTTAGAAGCAAGCATTCTTGATATTGGGATCGTTTTTGTCGCCATCCAGATTGCGACGACCCTTGTCTCAATTCCAGGCGGAGTTCTTGCCGATAGACTTGGACGGAAGTTTGTCATAATCATCGGTAACGCTTTGGGATTCGGTCTGTACTTTGCTTTGTTGGGTGTCAGCAACTGGACTATTGCTTTGATCGTTCTGTTCGCGGCGACAGTATTCGCTACCTTGGTGCAACCTGCTTATTCTTCACTCGTGGCAGAATCTGTTAAGCCTGTTGACCGCAGCCGTGCTTTCGGAACTTTCTTCTTCTTCGTATACTTGGGGCTCGCGTTGGGAGGTATCGTCGGGGGATTTTTCGCCAATTGGGTCGATATCGTAATTGTTGCCACGAGCGGCGTGGTAGCGGCGTCCATTAGAGCGTTTCTACTCAAAGAAACGCTTCCAAAGGGTCGTCGAGCAGATCCAAACCCCAAGAGCTTCGTGACGCGTTTGTCGCGAGATGTTTGGTTCCTTTTACTGGCACTACTCGTGTTCAACTTTTCCTCAGGATTGGGCCAGCCGCTGTATGCGATTTTTTCGACGGATATACTGCACCTCACCAAGTGGGAGTTGGGGGTGATGGTTGGTATGGGTTTTCTCGCGGGCATGTTTGGAGCCTTCTTGGCTGGTAAGATTTCGGCCAGGTTGGGAGTAACAAAAATGATGGTGATGGCCGTAATTGTCGCGAGCTTTCTCCTTATTCCTTGGCTCTATTCCCCTAACTCTATCCTGGCCGTGATGATTTTTTCTGTTTCAGGGTTCTTCGCCCAATTCTTCTTTGTTGGCAACCAGGCTCTGATGGCCGATCTCACTTCTGCGAAGGAACGGGGGTCCATAATCGGCCTCGTTACAACTGTGGCGGGGTTCGGTGGCATAACTGCGCCTTACATAGGGAGCCAGCTTTGGTTGAGACTGGATCCTCGGTCCCCCTTTCTCGTCTCTTCCCTCCTAGCCGTAGCAGTCGCAATTCCACTGCTCCTGATCCGTAGAGGATCTGTTGGAGCAAAGTGCCTCCACTGTGGGCGGGCGGTTCCGCAAGACGCTAGGTTTTGTGATTCATGCGGTGAACCGATAACATATGAGAAGTGCACTATGTGCGGAAGACGCTTGGAGGAAAACGCCAGATTCTGTGACTTATGCGGTAGTAGACAATGATGGCCTTCTCATGAGCGACGACTAAGCGTAGGAGTTTTCTATCGCTGAAGTGATTGCAGATTCAGGGAAGTTGTGAAGGTTTTTGCCGCAACTCTATCCTGAAGCCACAGTTGGCGCGCTCGTTGTGAACCAACAAGGCGATGTCTTGATGGTTCGATCAAGCAAGTGGAACGACAAGTTTACTGTGCCGGGCGGACATATAGAGCTCGGTGAACGCGCAGAAGACGCCATCAAGCGTGAGGTCAGGGAGGAGACTGGTCTCGACGTTGAACCAGTGAAGCTTCTCTTAGTGCAACAGGCGATCTATCCTAGAGATTACCATAAGCACGATCATTTCGTGTTCATGGATTACATATGCGTGGCGCGGAGTTCTGAAGTCAAGTTGGATGGTAGAGAGCTGCAGGAATTCGTTTGGGTGAAGCCTGAGGACGCCTTGGACTTGGATATGGAAGAGTACACCAGGAACTTCGTAGTGAAGTACCTAGAGGAGCTGAAGGAGCGAAAGTAAGGATCCAACAGCCACCTTCAACTATTCAGGGCTAGGTCGAACTCCCAGCGTTCTAAGAAGCCTCGCGTACTCCTTTCTCGTTACCCACTCAACGTAGAGATACTCAGCAATCGCAGCGTCATCCATGCCAATCTTTCGTCCTTCTTCAACAGCGCACTGGTATGCTTCGATTTCCGTTGGACGATCCACGTAGTTGTAGGATTCATCGAACAATGCCTTCCCGTCCAAGTACTGCTTGACGTGGACCAGCTCGTGTATGATATCGAGGTACAGGTATCTTGTGTCTGCTGTTCTAAGATACTCTAAACCTACTACGAGGCTTCCATCGTCGTCATTTACGTACATGTACTGTGTGTCAGGTGCTATTGTAACTCGGGAGCTGTCGATCATCTTCTTGAGAACTGAAGGGTGCCCCACTGTCTTCTTCAGTGGGTCGACATCCTCAAGCCCCAAGAATACGTCGCGTAACTTGTATCTTCCCTCTGGAAGATCTCGATTCACTCGAAACGACTGCATGGACTGACCTCTGCTATGTTCTGTGACTAGAGAATTATCTCTGTAGAGAGCTTCACATTATGACGGGCACAAATCGTTCTTCGTTGATTGCTTTACTCAATTGTCCGATGATGGCTATCTCGTTTCCGCAGTACTTGCAGCGGTTCTGATTGTCGAGGTGCCAGCCAGTTATGTCGAAACCATATCGCTCCACAACGACCTTGTTGCATCCTGGACAGTATGTATGCTCGAGTGGGTGACCGGGGACATTGCCGAGGTAAACGTAGTCTAATCCAACGCTCTTTGCAATTTCGTAATGTTTCTCGAGAGTCTCGACTGGTGTCGAAGGAAGATGCATTAGCTTGTAGTCAGGGTGGAATCTAAGGAAATGAATCGGTGTATCCGGACCGAGGTTATCGTATATCCAAGATGAGAGTTTTTTCGCGGCCCCTAAATCGTCTCCGATCTCTGGGACGACAAGGTCGGTAATCTCGATGTGAACGTCTGTCTTGTCGCGGATCTCTAGAAGTGTTTGGAAGATTGGATCCGCGTTTGCGATACCAATGTACTTGCGCACGAAGGACGTTTCTCCGCTGCCTTTGAAGTCGACAGTGATGCAGTCCAAGAAGTCTCGCATCAAACCAACAGTTTCAGGCGTGTCGTAGCCGTTCGAAACGAAGATGTTGATCAATCCTTCTTTACGAGCTTGGACGCCTATGTCGTGGGCGAATTCCATGAAGATAGTTGGTTGATTGTAAGTATACGCCAGCCCTTGGCAGCGGTAACGCTTCGTCATTTCAACGACTTTCTCAGGCGTTACGTCGATCCCTTCAATCTTTCGTCGCTGGCTGATGTCGAAGTTTTGACAGTAGTGACAGTTGTGCGAGATTATGCCGTCTGCGACGTAATTGTGCTTGGGTATGCACTCGAAGCTGTAGACCTGCTCGACCTTAGGTGAGGGTGCGACCTTTTTGACGGTGACCCATTCGCGCTTATTCTTAAGAACCGGTTGCTGCAGGTTCTCCGCTATGAGTGCTTTCACTTCTTGGGGATGATTGTACAGGTAACCCCCTGAGATTCTCAGCACGTTCCAGCCGTTGGAATGAAGTGCCTTGTCCCTGATCTTGTCGCGTTTTTGAATCCGTTCGTTGTGGTAGTGCCACCACCCATCGACTTCTATGTCCAGATTGATATCAGGAAATGCTGCATCCGCGAGATAGTAGGTCTGTGAACCCCGTATCTTCTTCTCCGGATGAATCATGTATTCTTTCTCGTACTTGACGCCGAGCTCCTCCAATAATTCATACAATCGCAGCTGACTAACCGAGGGGTGGCGATGTAGCCACGTTCGCATTCTATCCGCGTTTCTGTGCCACCCGTGATTGGGATCTACTAGGAATCTTTCTTTACTGCTCTGTATGGCACGTCTTGCGACATCATGGTCTTTCATTGGGTTCGCGAGTTTCATTCGCTTACTATAGCTAGCTAATACTTCAGGCGTCTTTTCTAGGCCGCGTGTGTAACATTCGCCTCGGTGGCGGTTCCATTCGTCGAGTCCCTTCACTTCAGCGCCGCATTTGCCGCAAGTAAACTCGGCGGTGCCGATCGATGCCGCCCTGTGGCGTTTCCATGCTTCAGTATTTTGATACCAAACTTTCAGAATTTTGTCTCCGGAGCGAAGTTCTTCGATAGTCTTCCAGCCGCGCTTGGTAAGAATAGGGTGTTCTTTTGTGATTTCCAGCCTGCCGTGCCCATGCGAGCCATAGCGTACTTCCCACAGGCGAGCCCGGCGGCGCCCAAGATGTGTGACTACATCAGGAGCAATCTTCATTCCATTCTCGACGTCGTAAGACCATAGGCTGTCCCCAGGCAACAAGTCCTCAACGTTTCTCTTCTGCCCGTTTGCCAACAGGATTTGTGTGCCCGCAGGATGGCATAGCCAGTTGCAACCGGTGGTTGCGATTGAGAAGATCTTTGTGCCGGGCATGTAATGTGTTACTGGCTTTTTCTCGATAGGGTCTATGTGGCCTGCGATGATTTTGCCATAGACGAACAGCCACAGCTTTCCTTCTACATTCCCCCGTATGCCGCACAATCCGATCTTGCCTTCGGGAATGTTGCAGTAGCGAGCGCAGGCAGTGCATCTGACCCTGCCGTTGGGAAGTTGTTGATATAGTGACACTTCTCTTCCCGGAGTCGTCGCTGCCACCTCAAAACTGTGCCGAGAGGGCCGGATGGAAACGGGAATTCATCGGTTACTTTTTCTCAATAACACTCTGGAGATGTCCTTGGAATAAACCTACCTCTGGAATTCATCAAACGCTCTGTACCCTCAGAAGGTCTGTTGTTCCCCCGGGTGTTGATGGGTCTCCACATACTACAACGATTCTGTCGCCTCGACCCGCGATTTTGCTCGCCCGTGCCTCAGCCTTTGCTGCACTGAATATCTCGCGCGTTGTCGAGAGTCTCTCGACCTTATGTGGGTATAATCCCCATAGTAATGAGAGTCTGTTCATCACTGATTCGCTGTAAGTCAATGCGATGATCGGGACGGAGGAGCGGAACTTGGATACTCTATGCGCCGTTGTCCCGGTTCGAGTATGCGCCACGATGCAACTTGCCCCAAGCTCATACGCAACTTCGCAGGCGGAGAAGCTTATGGCATCTTGGACTTTTTTCACAAGAGGTCGCCTAGCCTCTAAGAACTCTCGATATGGAAGAGTGGCTTCGGTGGCTGCCGCAACTCTCTCCATCACTTCCACCGCCTCTAGCGGGTACTGACCCACGGCGGTCTCCTCGGATAACATGACAGCGTCGGTTCCATCAATTATTGCATTGGCGATGTCCGTTACTTCGGCACGCGTAGGAGTAGGGTTGGTGACCATGGACTCGAGCATTTGCGTTGCCGTTATGACCGGCTTGCCAACAGCATTAGCCTTAGCGATTATCTTCTTCTGAAGAATGGGAACATCTTCAATATCCATTTCGACTCCTAGATCCCCGCGGGCCACCATGATACCATTGGCCTTCTTCACGATGTCGTCAAAGTTCTCAACCGCTTGCCGTGTTTCGATCTTTGCTATGACCCAAGCGCGACTTCCAGCCTCCTTCACAATTCGCTTTGCCCTGTCGATGTCATTACTCGTTGTTACGAAAGAGACTCCTAGGAAATCCGCGTGGTTTTGCAGAGCGAATCGCAATAATTCGATATCCTTTGGTGTCAAAGCGCGTAACCCGAGATTTTTTCCAGGCAAATTCAGACCTTTCCCAGAAAACAGACTGCCACCTCTGATTACGCGGCAAACTATGTCACTTGATCTGGTCTCTTGGATTGTGAGGCGAATCGTTCCATCAGACAGAGATACTGAGTCCCCTTTCCTCAATGTGCGTAAAACGGTTGGATGGCTAATGGGCAGTATCCCCTGACTTCCCATTTTCCGCCTGCCTGTGAGAATTACAAGGCCGCCTTGATTGAGGGTGACGGGGTCGGGGTTAAGGCGACCAACACGAATCTTGGGACCTGGAAGATCACAGAGCACGCCAACTGGACTTTTCAAGTCGCGGGCGACGGAGCGAATCCAACGGATTCTTGCCGCGTGTTCTCTTGTCGTACCGTGAGACAGATTTAGTCTGGCAACATTCATGCCTGCTTTCGTCAGGTGCCAAATCATGCGTCTTGAAGACGTTGAAGGTCCGATTGTGCAGACGATCTTGGTTTTATTCTTGACCATGCGCACTCGACTCAATACCTCCTACTCACTCGTCTCATTCAATTCTAATCAGCATATATGCTGAATCAATTACGCCACGGATTCGCCTACAATTCGGAGGGACCCGGCAGCAAGATTGAAGTTTCACATGCTGAACGTCAGCCCTACCCTCCTCTATGTGATGCAGGTTGGCAAGAACAATCCTTTACGTCATCTTAGATGGAGTCGGAGACCGACCTGTCCCAGAGTACGGAAACAAAACGCCATTAGAGGCAGCTGCAACCCCGAACCTTGACAGGCTCACCGCGAAAGGTGCAATGGGGATAGTCTACACTGTTAAGAAAGGGATCGCGCCTGAAAGTGATGCCGGGGTTTTCTCGCTACTAAGCTATGATCCGTCAAGGTTGGATCTGTCGCGGGGCGTAGTTGAGGCTCTTGGTAGTAGTCTCGGATTCGCCGATGGCAATCTGGCACTAAGATGCAACTTCGCAACTGTCAATGATGGTCAGTTAGTAGATCGGCGAGCTGGCAGAAACGTTACAACCGACGAAGCCAGGGAGCTGGCCCTAGCGATCAACGAAGACTCCAAGATGAGGGAGCTCTGCGAGTTCGAGCTCAAAGCTACGGTCGGACACCGTTGTGTTTTGGTTCTTCGAGGTCAAGATGGTAAGTTCTCCGACGCGGTTTCCAACCTTGACCCCGCATATGCTCGCAAGGGCAAGATAACGATCGCCAAATCCGGCGTGAAACTCCCCCTCCCCATTCCCAAGTGCAAAGCATTGAAACGGACCAAGGGCGCTGTTCGAACCGCAAAACTCCTTAACAATTTCGCGGCGCGCGTGCATGATGTTCTACGTGATCATCCTGTGAACATGCGTAGAAGGGAG
>MEMY01000048.1 GCA_001768965.1 archaeon RBG_16_50_20
GGGTGAAACATCGAAGTATGCCACAGCACTACTAAATTCGGAACAGACTGTGGCCTCGAGTGTTACGGTCCATCTACCGACAACGTCCGCCGTGAGGGTTCTAGAGGAAGCCCCGTAGAGTATGAAGTTGAAAACTTTCGGTGTACCCGCTGGAGGTGTAATTGTAAGGCGCGCAAAGGCGGGTTTGTTGACGTTCATAAGGATCGTAATCTTGTCGGTGAGTCTGTAGGCTGGTTTGTCAGTCGAGACAGAAGCGGAAATCGGAGGACCAGATGGCACTACCGTCAAGCTGAATATGGCCGACGAAGAATCAAACGGAGGAGGGGGAAGCGTGGGACCCTGCTTGGTAGCAGTGACCGACAAAGCGTATGTCCCTGGGCATAGGCCCGACGACCCCACGCCGATCGTTAGAGGAACCGCAGTTCCACCTGCTGGAACGGCAACAGGGTTGGTACCAAATGCAAAAACTGAGCCAGAGGGAAGCCCACTCAGAGTGAGCAAGTAAGTGTCAGGGTTAGGAGGGTTCGGATAATTCGGCGCTCCCAGACTTATGCTATACAAAGCAGTAGAGAACTGGGAGACAACCTGCGATCCAGGGGTCACCCCTACAGTGATTGCATAAACACGCGTCGTCGGAAGCAGCACGGAAAGCAAAATTACGCCCAAAAGTAGGATTAGCTTCGAAATTCTCAAAGACGCTTCAATCCCGATTACTGATGCCACGTATTCAGCTTTCGATTCTATTTAAAATAGGCTGTCCAAGCGGTGGAGTCTCTTGTAGTCTTGAGCTACGCGTAGATCAATACAACGTTTCACGTGGCGAAACCACACCGCCCCGTCTATTCAGAACGTTTAAACTGGAAACAGCTCCCTACTCCCACTGCGACGATGAGGGAATCAGAGTTAACCTGAAGGAATTGTGTTGATAAGGCATTTACCCTGAGTCGCGCTTCCAGAAGAATTAATATTCGCCCCCAAACTAGGCGCTGCAAGTGTCTGAGATGCCGTTCTACCTATGTGAAAACTGCGCACGAGAAAAGGTGAAACTGGATCTTACCTTCGCCGGCATCAATCAGCTTTGGCTCCGTGCGTCACCGAATCCCGATGGTTTCGGTCCGCCGTGTGAATTCTGCAATGCACCCAAGACAATATACCAAATCCAGATCATAGGCACCAAGTTCGACACCGAAGGCCAACAGTTAGAGAAAATGAAGGCCGAGATCAACCCGACGGCCTAGTTTCGTGCAAACCGTGAAACCATCCCCTCTGATACCCTAGCCCAAGTCTAGGGGTAACGTTCAATTCTAATCGAGAATGACTGTTAGATCCAAGAGTGGCGACCATGGAACCCATAGGACTTCACAAGAAAGGCGAAGTTGAACTGGCAAGAATTCTGGATGGTTTCTCGAAGCATCCAGCCTACAAGGAAGCGGGTGCGGTAGCATGCTTTCTAGGCATCGTGCGTGAGGATCCGGTTTCAGAATCGCAGGCGAAGGTTACGCATCTCGAGTATGAGGCGTACGAGGAAGTCGCGGTGAAACGCATGGAGGAAATTAGAGAATCGATCAAGAATCGTTCTGGAGTTATTGACGTCTCGATCCATCACGTGATTGATAGCCTGAATGTCGGGGAGCCAAGTCTGTTTGTTGCGGTTCTCGGAAGACATAGGCAGGATGTGTTTCCTGCGCTCTCTGAGACTGTTGAGCGTGTGAAGAAAGAAGTGCCGATTTGGAAGAAGGAGTATACGACAAAGGATTCATACTGGGTTTCATCTGCACAGTCGAAGAAATCGGGTCATTAACCACTCCCAGTTGTGAAATTTTATATTCACATTCCGCCAAGAACTCAGCTAACCAACTGTTCTTTCGGCGAGCAGATTTGACGATAAGCGACAGAGCCAGGCGATCTTTGCAGGAGTTCGGCCTGACTGATTACGAAATCCGCTCATACACATGGTTGCTCGAAATCGGCCCAGCAACTGCCAGCGAACTGAGCGAAGCATCCGACGTGCCCTACTCTAAGATTTACGAGGTACTTGGTTCGCTGGAGAAGAAAGGTTGGATCGAGAGTGAGCACGGACGACCGAGCAAATACTATCCGAAGCCCCCCTCAGTCGCGATGGAGATCACCAAATCCCAACTTGAAAACAAGCTCAAAACGAACGAAGCCCTCGTTCTCGAGGAACTTCAACCCATCTATGAGAAGAAAGGCGTGAGGGAACGACCAGACATTTGGATTGTACGAGGCAACTTCAACGTTCTAGCCAAAGTCCGAGAAACCATAGAACACGTCCAAAAAGAGATCTTGGCCGCCGTGCCCGCGATTCCTGATCCGGTTGCTGAAATGCTCATCCCGCTCGTGAAGACGATTGTTGAAAAGGGTGTGAAAGTGCAGTTTATGATAATGAAGCGTCCTATGAGCGAGACCATGGCAAGGCTCTCGAAGCTTTGCGAGGTCCGAGTGAGAGAGCAGATGTTTGGGGGCGGCATAATCGCAGACGGACGCGAAGTCATCCTGCTCTTGGGTCAGGAAGGGGACGAGGCAATCAGTTTGGCAATTTGGTCTGACCATATTGGGCTTGCGAAGTTCGCCAAGAACTACTTCGAATACCTCTGGTCCGACTCGAAGTCTTCTGGAGATAACGAGAACCAAAAGCGGGCATGAGAAAGCGTCTCAAGATCAGCAGGTATTGGCAAGTTCTATCTTTGTGTGAGCATTCGTCTGGGCTGTCAGGTCCATTGTTGGCTTCTTCCCTTCAAGAAGCCCACGACAACCATCGCCCCTGATTTCCTCTATGGACGGATGCCCGATCGCTTAAGCCATGAGAATCGAGTGTCTGAGACGTAGCAACGGAATGACCTGGTCGAGTTCTGCACCTGAACGTATTTCCAACGTCGCGTATTTGACGTCGCCCATTTCCTCGGCTTCTTTCACTCGGTCTACGACTTGACTGTCAAGATTCTCGTCTTGGAAGACTTTCTTTGCGAACCTTGGTTCAACTGGAACGCTGAGCCAGAGTTTCTCGTCCAAGTGTACCCAAGCTAGGTCGGAACCTCTTACTCGGTAGGCTGGACACCAGTCTCCTCGCAGTTCGTCTATCTCAATTGATTCTTCAACTTCAGGAAGTGCTGTCACAGCGGACCTTAGATCCGTGAAGTATTTCCTTTGCTTAGGTTTGATTCGTTCGAGAAACTCCTGCAATCCTGTTCTTGCCTCTCCAAGTCAGAGTAAAATCGCTTCTACTGAGCTATTTGAATCTGACGAGTGCCTGCTGACCACAGTGAAAAGTGAAAGTTGCTCAACGACTAGGCGAATCTAGAGTATGCTTCCTGTAGCTCTGCTTTGAATTTGCGGTGCCATTCTGGAAAGGTTTCTGGTGATGTTGGGTAGTTCATGTAGTGTTGGACCAGCTTTCTGTTCTTTTCTGCAGCGTAATGAAGCCCCCTCGCGAATGCGAGCTTGGGAAGCACCCAGAGAAGTTTTGCCGGATTTCCAAAACCGACTTGTTTGAACTCTGGGTGCTCCCTACGTATTATCCTGTCAACGTCATCTTGCCCCAGAAAATGCTTCATGCCATAGTTGAGATCAGCGTTACTGATTGTTTGCAGAAAGCGGCGGAGGATCTCGGAGCTTGCCATGCGAAAACCGTAAGTCTTCACATACTCTGTGTTGAATTTCCATAAACCACTTTCAGAAGTGTCCTTTGACTGCATGGCCTCGGCCGCTACACGGCCTGCGATTGTGCTCGCGTAGATAGCTGGGCCGATTCCTCCAGCATCGATCGGCCGTGGCATCCAAGCCGCGTCACCAACAATCATGTACCCATTCGCAACCATGCAATCGTTCTGCCTTCTGACCGGAACCTGCCAGCTTCCCTTCGCATTCCCAACATCTTCGGGACTATCAGCTAGCTTCCAGTTCTTGATTACCGGGTTCAAGCGGATGTATTCATCGATCAGGGACTGCAATGTGTCATTCCTCCCCAGCCTCCTATTTCTCGCGTCAAGCAGCCTCTTCTGAACACCTAGACCAATGTTGACCTTGTTCTCACCCTTCGGAAAAACCCAAGCATACCCTCCGGGCGCAATTTCTTGGTCTAAGTGAATTATGGCAAATTCAGGATCGAAGTATGTACTGTTCCTTTCGCCAAGCTCAAATGTGAGGATATAACGACCAGTAGATTCCATGTCGTTCTCTTTATCGATCTCTTTCTCGATGTAGCTTTTGATCGGTAACCCAGTTCTAAGTCGAGATGCGGAACCAGTGGCGTCGACAACTAGTTTGGCCGTTTTCTTGAAGGTCACGTTGTCTTTTGCGGATCTGCAGTGAATTCCTCTAATGAATCCGTCCTCTGCGGTAAGCCCCTCAGTATAGGTTTCGAAGAGGAACTCGACTCCCATCTTCTTTGCATCGTTCATTTGCTTTTGTGGGAGGAGTTTGCGGTTCAGAACATAGCCATCGCCGTCGAACATTGCCTTCGAGGCGTGATCTGGGGAGTAGGCGACCACGCCGTGGACAGCGTGTTCAAGTTCCGGTTTGCTGTAGCGAATACCAACCTCCTTCGCAAGAAAGTCGAGACTGCCCTGGCTCACAGCATCCCCACAGATCCATCCACTAGCCGTCTTCTTTCCAACTTCTGATCCTGGGTTTCTATCAATAACCAGGATTTTCAAGTTCTGATTTGAGTGTTTCGCCGCCGAGGCAGCGGTTATCATGCCTGCAATTCCGCCTCCGGCTACTATCACATCGTAGTCTGGCTCCATCGGTAGGGACGCATCCTTAACGTGCAGTTTGTTGTAACATCAGGCTTCCACACAAAAACGTTCAGGTTGGATTTGCCGTGGCGCGAAAGATCAACCGACTGAAGAATGTATGTGCGGCGATTCGGCACGAGGAAATAGCCCGAGTAATGGAAGAGAAAATCACGGAAATCAGGTTAGAGAAGAGAAAGGAAGACGGGGAAAGAGGGTAGGCGAAGCTGGTGTAGCTTACTTGCCCATGATCATGCCGTTCTCGATTGTCAGTAGTTCGGAGCTTGGAGTGTTGAGCGCTCCGAGCGGACAACCGCATCCGGAAGCATGGCCTTTGCCCTTCCTGAGTGTCCCTTTGTAGAGTCCTTGTTCTATCGTTGTGTGGTGCTCGCGTTCCCACTGTTCGATTGGGATTCCGTACTTTGGTTGGATAGCATCTCTGTACCATTCTGGGATTACGTTGAATGCGCAGAATGGGATGATTCTCATGTCTGGGCTTAGGTAGTGTATGTCGCATCTTCGCAGGCGTTCTTCGTCGTGGTTGTACTTGTCCATGAAGTGCATCATGCCGAGGAACATTGACTTGTGGTGGAATGCTCCGAGGGCGCCGTAGTCGTTCTTGACGAGGGCGTTGAAGAGGAGCTTACTAAGCGCCAATCCCTTAGGCTGCTTGTTTCTGTCGATGAAGGTCCCCATCTTGGCGAGAACCTTCGCCACGACTAGGTACTTGTTCTTACCGGATTTGAGTTCGTCCGCCTTCTCCTCAAGGTATTCGAGCATACCTTCAAGGTCCACGAATGAGGCGATTGGCACGAGCTTGTCACCGTCTTTGAAGACGTATGTCCCTGCACCGCATGCGAAGTGGATTGAGAGCTCGTAGCGTGGCCGCTTTGTGAGGGCTTCGACGAAGTGTGTGATTGGGACGCAGCTTGGGACGGGGAACCATGATTCCCTGTCGACTTCGCCGTTCGTCTGTTCTTCTATGCGTTGAATGCAGTCGGGGATGGTTATTCGGTACTTCTCGCGTTCTGTTTTCGATAATCTACCTGTTAGCGATACCGGTTGGAAGTTTACGGCATGGATGACGTCCATATTCCTTTGACCGAATCTGATCAAACCACCAAGTTCGTGGTCGTTAATGCTCTTGATGACTGTTGGGACGAGGACGATTCCAAGCGCTACTTTTCTGCAGTTTTCTATTGCGATGGGTGCTTCCCAGTGGTTCTTGGGGTTGGTTCTGGGTGTTACGCCGTCGAAGCTCATGTAAACGGTGTTGACACCAGCTTCTCTGACGCGTCTCGCCATGTCTGGGTCTTGGGCGAGGTTGATGGCGTTGCTGTTCAGTTGAATGTGTTCGACGCCTTCTTCTCTGCATATCCGGACGATGTCGACTAGATCATCGCGAAGAGTTGGTTCGCCACCGGTGATCTGAATTGCATTACCTGGAACGGGTCTCTCTGCACGTAGCGTCTGGACCATTTGACGTATTGTGTCCTGGGTTGGTTCGTAGACGTATGCACCTTCGACGCCTTTCTTGGCGTAGAAGAAGCAGTACCAGCAGGTTAGATCGCAGCGGTTCGTAATTACCAGATTAGTCAGGCCAGAATGGCTTAGGTGGCTTGTGCATAAGCCACAGTTCGTTGGGCATGCGCACTTTTCTAACGGGACGTTCGGGTTCTCAATACCTTTCCCGTTGTGTGAGAACTTTGCGAACTTGTAGTACATGTCCGCGGAGCCGAAGTAAAGTTCCTCGACCTCGCCGTGATCGGGACATGTCTTTGCTATCCAGATTTTGCCTTCGCGTTCGAAGACATTGGCTGGAAGAATCTTGTTGCAGTCGGGACAGATGCTTCTGGTTTCTCGGATGAGTTTAGTCTCAGTCCTTTCTAATTGAATAGTTTCCACTTTTACCACCGTACTAGGTGAACTAGGGGGCGGGTTGGGTTTTTAGTATATTAATGGTTTCCAAACCAAAACTAAGGTGAAAGGTGGGTTCTCGCCGTAATTTCAGCGTAGAATACGTAGTCTAAACAGGTTCAGACCCTCTCCAAGAGTCAAGAAATGCTCGCTTCCACTTCAGAGGGAGGGGGGGTGGGGGGGTGTATGTAGTTTTATGGCGACAACATGTTACTTTGCAATGGGCGGAAACCTTGTTATTCTTTCTGGTCTGCTTTCCCTGCAATCGATTTTGTCTGATTTCCGGACATAGTCTTGTAGCTTATCCATTCTGAGGGTTCGTCAAGGGGGAAAGGGCAAAACGCGAAATAGAGGTAAACCCTTATTTCCCACAATTTCAAGATTTGCGTGCCAACGTACACTAGAGCGCGCATAACGATGAGTTTAGTGGAAGTCGACTCACGATACAGGGTGACTTTGACAAGTGACGTTCGGAAAATGGTTGAGGTTAGGAAAGGCCAGCGCGTTTACATTGTTCCCAAAGGAGACAGCTTTGTTGTCATTCCACTTAGCGACGATGTTGACTCGCAACTTCAGAAACTAATAGGAAATGTCAAGTTCAACAAGGCCGCTAGGAAGAAAGCTGAGACATTTCTATTCAAGCAGGCAAGATAGTTGTCCTACGTGGCGGACACAGAGTTTCTATTCTCGCTCAGACCTAAAGATCGGTGGACAAAGCCGACACGTAAAATTCTTCGAAAAGTCCGCCAACACGGAATCCAAGTCCGCCTCCTGGAATCTGCGGTTCAAGAAATGAGGGCAGTCCTTTTTTCCCAAGGAAAAAGCCACCGGGATGCATATAGGAGCTTGATCCTCATCAAGACGAAACTCACAAAACATGGGATTCTGGAGGAACCAACAACCATCGACGATTACATCTTGGCAGACAAGCTCCGCGAAGAGCACGCTGAACTAACATACTTTGACTCGCTTCACGCAGCAGCCGCGCTCAGACTGAATACGATCTTGCTCACTAACGACAATGTCTACGCTCGCTGCGAAGTCAAGACAATAACGTTTGAGGAGTTGGCGAGGTAAGCACGACAGAACATAATGTCTTAGAGATCGAAAACTGATTTTCGCCAATTCCCCCAAAAAGTCCCATCTTGCACTTCGGTGTTCGTCCGGTAAGCAATTCTGCGGGACAGCATGTTACTCTGCGGCAAACGCGCCAGGAGAATCGACTACAGGTAAACCTCATCTGAGGGCCAGTATGTGGCCCAGTCTGTTCGAGCAGTA
>MEMY01000049.1 GCA_001768965.1 archaeon RBG_16_50_20
TCAGACTTGTTTGTATAAATCTCGTTTAGTTTGATGTTCTGAAGTTCTGCGGATTGTTCGTAGCCGAGTGTTTCGGCGAATTGACGGTTGCTTTGGAGGATTTTTCCGTCGGGTGTGATTCGGTAGATCCCGACTGGGAGGTTGTTCAATAGGGAGGTAAACTTGTCGATTGTTTTCTTCATCTGGTTGATCTGGGATTCTTGGGCGAGCGAGTTCTTTCCTAGTGCCACAACTGCTAATGCGAGGGCTATGAGCGTGGCGATTCTGAGGTTGAGTTCGTTGCTGGGAACTTTGAAGATTAGCCAATCGAAGAGAGACCGGTCAGGAATCAGGATGGTGTCTAAGATGGCGGTTAGCACCCAAAAGAAAACGCCTAGAGTCAAGAGTGTCAGGGTGCTTCTCTTTTTCACTTAGGTTCGCCTTCCCATATCGTCCCAAGCAGGGCCTAGACCGTTCACGGTTGTTGCTTGCTGTAGTGGTTACAGTGAATGTAATTGGTTCTGTTACCCGAACAGCCGCTGTGGAGTGACAACATGGACTATAGTTAGATGCAGTTGTTGTAGGAGCTGTAGATTGGACTTTGAGGAAGGTCAGGACTATTCAGCTGAAGAATGAGACCAAACACAGGCTCGACAGGTTAGGGAGAAAAGGCGACACTTACGACGACATAATCCGCAAACTCATAAACAGCTACACTAAGAACTCAGATCTGTCACGAGCGGCCGGGAATTAGCAAGTGGAGAAGGGACTCGGAACTTTCTGGGGGCATCACGTACTCGGACTTCAGGCGGGTCCAATAAATCAAGAAATGACGAGATTCGTACTAAATGTATAGTTATTGGGCAATGTGAAGTTGTTACCTGTAGAAGACGACCGCAAGAGCATGATGGAGTTGGGACAGCTCCTCGTTAAGTGTCAGAAATGCGGGGCATTGTACCCATCTGAAATCATAGTGGATTTTGAAGCGATCCAGAAGCATCTAGACCGCCCCGGAGACGTTACAACAACCTGTCCGTTTTGTGAGCATCAGAACGTGAGCAGCCCAAGAAACATGACGTATACGATGATGGTTTGACGTTAGTGTCTGCGCAGATTTCTGACCTGTTTGAAGCTTGAAATCTGATTTGACGCCGCAAATCACCCATTTGTTTTCATGTCCCAGTTTGCGTTGCTCGCCTCTGTAGTTCTTTTTCTGCGAGGGTGGATATTTGGAGGTCAAATTCAACCAGCGATTTGTTGGTATTCCCCCTCAAGTAGAGCCACATCACCAGTACGCGTCTGTTCATGGTTCCTGAGGGCACTGCAAGCTCCATTAGCTCGCCTTCAGGGAGTGTAGAGAGGTCGACAGTCTCGGGCGCCATCAATACCACATCGTTAATTCAGTATTGTGGACTGTCTTCCCCACCCACCACGTTATTCAAGACCGGTGAGTTAGAAACGAGGTTTTTCCTTGTCTTTAGGTAATTTGCAGGCGTATTAGATCAAGAGCTCAAGATCGACTATGACTGGATATTGGAGATGACACAACTATTGGTATGGCCGTGCCGAGCAGGGTGCGCGTGCGTCAGTTTTCTAGGTGGGTCGACCGTTCCAGCGTGAAACACCATTTTCCTACCGTTGCCTGCGCCCTAGACTCCAAAGGACAATTGTTCCGAACCGGTGCGAAAGAGGCCTGTATGATTGACCTTTTTGCTGGATAGCCTGGGTGTTGAAATCATAAGATACGACCTAATGGTATTGATGGTTGTCGGTTTGGGCATAGCCGTTGCCATAGTGCTAATCCTGTATGAGATCACTCGGTTCGGACGGAGAAAAGAGGTCAATCCAGATTAGTCGATGGACTAGAAATCAATGCAACATGCTTTGCTCTAGGTGCCATGAGTTTCCTGACTCCGGTCAAAGTTACATATCCCATCACTGCCGAGAAAGCGGAGCTGAGAGTAATCCATTCCCAAGGGTCCAGGATCCGGAAGAGAATTAGCAGAAGCATGAGAGCAGCCACTCGCGTAATTGCAAAGCCGGTCGATCCGAACTTCTCCAAGATATGGCGCAGTATGGGATTGACCTCAGGAAACCCCCTACTCAGTCCTCGTCTTGATAATATCGTATCGGCTAGGATCAAACCCATCGATAAAAGAAGAAGCACCGTAGATCCCGACAAACCCTGTCTCCTGCAAATACGCTTCGTTTGAACGTCGCGCTTCTTGGAAAGCTGCGAATTTCACATTTTACATAGCGGTCCCGTTACCGCGAAATCAGCTCACTGATTGTCTTTTCCGCTCGGATAGCAAGGAGTCGTATTCTTTCGTATCGGATTTGGCTTGTTCGATGAGCTCCCTTGCGATCCTCGTCCTTGCTGCTTCCAGATAGTCGAAGAACTCGAACCCCGGAATCTCAGCGAATTCCCATTTCAACTTTTCAAAAAGCTTCTTTATGATGGCGTTACCTATGGTCTTACTCCCCTTTCCAAAGGTTCGATCTAAGAGCTCAAAGAACTTGTGAAGATTCTTAGGCAGGTTCTCTCTGTTAAAGGAGTAATTTCTCTCTATGTAGTCATAGATGGCTTCTCTCGTTTTTCTCCCCAAGAGGTCTGTTAGAACTTCATCTATAGACTCGACTAGGAGGCTATCGAGGGTACCTGGTAAAGCGTACTCGCTATCGAAGGTGGATGTGGAGGGAAGAGGTTTCAACGGTTTTTCCCGTTGTTCCAACGGTATTACCGGTGGACGGGGTATTTTGTGGAGATATAAGGTCAAGAAGAATTGCTTCGTCGCCTTGATACGAACGCTAAAATCGGTGGGCAGGGAGGTCACGATCTAAGCGGGGATGTGTCCACATGACTCACGGTACGTCAATCCACACGTCCTATGTGGCGCTCATTCGTTCGCTCATTCGTGACTAAGAAATGGGTCCGATGGTGAGCAGACCCTTAGCGAGGGTGGAGATAAAGTTCGTAGCCAGTGCCATGTAGAAGGAAAAGTCACGCGAATCAATATCCAGAAGAGACGCAATTGGCGACTCAGTCGTCGCTAGGAAATAGGCCCTCACTTTACTTGGAGTCGCCGAAAAGTACTCTGAATATTTGAACGGCGTAGAATGGATTACCGTCCATTTCGGCCTTGCAATCTGCGTATACGCGCGTCTTGGTTCCCAAGTGATATCAGTCTCAATTGAAAAGGACAGGGACGCGCTCGACAGGTTTCAGGCCTGGCTAGAAAGAAAACGCCACGAGCTCCATTAAGCGTTCACATGGTTTATTGCGTTTGGTTTCGGACTCCTCGGATTACTGGTCTGGCTTGTACCGACCAGTATTCCGTAGGCTCTTGATTCGGCTATAAGTTGGTCTAGTAGTGCGCACACACACGAAAAAAACCTCAGTTAGTTATGGTTCAGAAACCAAGCTTTAATACGCGAATCTTTCAGGACCTTTCAATGCTGGAATTCTATTTCGGGTTCTGTTAGCTTTGAATTTTGAAGAAGCAGAAAGTAGGGGGCAGGATTACGTTAAGAAGAGACTGGAACCTATTTCGACGGAAACATTAAGCGTCCGATATGACAAGAAATTGGAAGAATTCGTGGTTACATTTAGGATCACAGATAAGCAGGGAGCCAAACGACAGGTCCGAGTCAAATATGATAAGGATGGCACGCAGACAGGATATGAGTTAAAAATAGACAAGAGAGACCGTTATTAGAACTTCCGCACCAAGATCCGTTATGGTGTGGTGACTGTTCGTTTGGTAAGCTGCTGGGCGCTGCGCGGGTTGTAGACGGCCTTCCTGGTTATGTCATCTGAGTTGATGCCGTGTGTTCGGGCGTATTCTTCGCAAGCGTATGCAATTAGTATGTCATCGTAACCTAATCCACAATTGCAAAAGTAGATCGTCTTACCGTCACGTGTCTCTTCTCTTACCAAACTCGGAGACAACCGTGTTGTTCGGTGGCCGTTTACGTATGTAAGCGTTTGCATGTGCGTGTCTAGCGTTTAGAAGTTGTAGCTCAAATCTACTTTGATCTGATTTGATCTCGGAGGTTGCCGTGGATTTGTAACCTGTTCTGTTCGACCGATTGTGCGCCAATTGATGATGAAGATCTTGTGGGTGAGGTTTCGAAAGTTAAGTTGAGAATCTCTTGTTTGTGGTAATTTGAAACGCGCACAGCTTGGGTTGGGGATATGTCACTATGCAGAAATATGAACTGATGAACATTGGGCGGCGGTGGCAATTTTGAAGTCTGATGATGTTTTTGCGGTTCACTCTGGAATCAGGTGGGCGGGATTGGCGACGAGGAAGGGAAAAGTCGTTTTCGCACAAATGAGGGAGGGCGTGACAAGTCTAACTCCCAATACTAACGACTTAAGCACCCTTGAGATTCGAACTCAGTATATCCTCGAAGCTGCAGAACTAGAAAGCAAATGGAGTGGAACATTAGACCACATCACGTTCTGCTTTGAGAAGTATGTGGAGATCATTGTTCCGCTCAAGAACAGTTACGTGGCGATCACCGTAGAGAAAGACGTGCCTCCTGAATCTTATCCAAAAATATCAAATGCCATTCGAGAATTGGAATAGCTAACCAAACGTTCTTCGTGTAGCTCACGCATTGTTGAGCGCGCAGTTCATAGGCCGGAACGTCGGGACGTTTGTCCCGATTCCTGCTTACCACGATCTAGGTTGCTTCCAGTTGTCGGACCAGGTTGATTCTTCTGGGTCTTTGTGAGATTGCATTGTGATTTTTTACTCCTAGTCGTAGTATGGTTTCGGGGGTGATTCTAGGTGTTGTGTGACGCGTGTTACCGAGTTCAGGTTACTCGGAGGGGTTTAGACATTTCAAGATCCTTCGATGTTCCTTGCGTATGCGGATATATCCCGCGCCACACAATCCTCCTTCACAACCCATGACCGTGCCACTTTCCGATTTGCTGGTTCAATCAGTGGACGAGGTGGTAGCTGACGTTCTAGGCCATGGCGTCCGAACCGCGTTCTATGAAAGCCTTCAAAGACAGAGAGGTCTGAGTAGGGAGGCTGTTCCTAGACACCTCGACGAGTTCCAGCAGTTCCTTAACGAGACGTTTGGGAAGGGCGGAGAAACCCTGGCAAGGTGCATCATGAAGAGATTCTCTGAAAAGCTAGGTTGGAGCTTCGGCGACATGCAACACCAGGATCTTAGCGACTACTTCACACTGGCAAGGCGCGTCACCAAGTCGACGAACGAGATTATTATGACGGCCTGAAGGTCGCGGATTTACTTTTGGTCTTTACCGTTATCGTGTCTGGGTCAGGGTTGGGGTTGAGCTTCCGACCGCACACTGGACAGGATATCAGTCTGTCTGCAACTTCGCGCGGTTGTCGTGAGGAAAATCCTAGTTCTCCGCCTTCAAAAGCTCCGTCAACGCCATTATGGTAAAGCAGGGTTCCGCAGCCTGCGCAGACATAGTTTATTCCAGGCTTACCTAGCATTTCAATAGTGTCTAAGACGACTTCTGAGGTCATTCAGATTCCTACTCATGCCACGCCAACCTGCTCTTGCCTCTAGCTGGGAAAATGCCCACCGTCACCGTTCTTGGTGGGATCGGGTTACATCACACCATTGTCCTATTGTGAACAGTATAGGGTCTCGCGTGGAAAGGCCATGCGAGACACGAGAACGACGATTTGCGGAAAGCCATTCAGCATGCTCTTAACCTACGCAGCTTAGCGTTCGGGCTCGCGGATCATACTCTCGCCCAGGCCTTCCGCGCCCTTTTCAACCTCCAGGAATCACTAAAACCACCCGTTGAGCACCCGTTGACCACAAGCGTCGCAGAACACAGCCCGAGACTCCAACTGCCTTCCACAGTAGGGGCAGGGTCTGGCGGTACGGCTGCGGCGGAATATCTCGAAGATACTTCGCGAGGCGCCCTTCTCTGGGGTCGGCTCATGCGGTTGCGGAGGCGGCTGGGGTTTTTCTTTGGCCTCTTGTCTTTGGGCTTCCCTCTCTCGCTTTTCGCTCTGGAGTTGGAGGTTTTGCTGCTCGAGGGATCCACGAAGCTTCTGAATCTCCAATGAGCTCGCTAGGAGTTTCTCCCGTAACGTGCGAACCTCAGCCCTGACAGCTTCCATTTCGTTTCGGGTTGCCTCCCGTTCTTTGAGGGCTTCACGAACGTGTTGTTGTAGTCGGTTTCTGGTGTCTTGCAACTCAGCTCTCAATGCTGAGGCTGATGAGTCGAGAGGTCGGTTTTCTGTGAATTGGGTTTGCGGTTTCGGTCTTGGCGTTTCTTCCCTCTGAGCGGTCCCTGCGGGGGGTGGTATTTTGTAGCGAGTGCTGTCCATGAACGGGTTCTGCCGCTTCTGTGCTACCTTTTCCTCCAGGTGGGCTCCTCCGGGTTTGATCGCGTCAAACTTCGCCTTCGCCTCCTTCGAGTACTCGTCGGAGAGAGCAGCTGTGCGCCGAAGCCCAAACACAATTATGCCAATGATTAGTGCGGCGAAACCAACGCCCACTAAGAGAACAAGGAATATGTCAACCTCGCCGAGTTGCAATGGAAGCGACGGAAGCATTTGATGTAACGCCAAACCCTCGACAAATTCAAGTAATAAGACCATCGCAACCGAAGCGTTATGAGCAGTCCTGCTCGGGCGAGAAAGTCGAGCGCTTTCAGGCAAGATACGCCCTGGATTTCGCAAGATGAGCAATCGACGAAACCACAGGGGTTGCTTTAATATCAACTAGGAAATTCGCTCTAGGATCATTCGAGACAAAAACAACGTGTTCGAAAAGGGGGCTGTTGGATGGCATATAATACAGACGCATTGGATGAAGAGTCCCGGCAGCTTCTCGTTGCGAGCGTAAACGAGAGTCTGAGTAGCATCGGTGAAAAATTCAAGGAGGCTATCATCCGCCATGTCAACCGGCGCACGGGCCTCACGCTGAATGATGTAGTCGACAGGCATCGGGATTTCATGGCGCCCGTCATAGAGATCCTTGGGAAGGGGGCCGTGCATGTTCTTGAAGTTGATATGGCAAGACGTTTCTACAATAAACTTGGCTTGGTCTTTGTCGAAACGGGTGGACACGGGTTGGCAGGATACTTGGAGGAAGCGAAAAAGCAGCTTCTAGAGCGCAGGTCAAAGGATCGGTTTGGAAAGGGATCAGAATGAAGATGAGAATCGGTGAAATTGGAGCCCTCGCTGGAACAATCTTCGCTATCTTGTTCTACGCTTCTGCGCAAAGGACGTACACGTTAGAGTTGTTCTCCAATTTCGGATTGATCGCATACATGGGCGCCGCCGCGACAGTTGGCGTCATTGTCTTCCTTCGTCTTGGTCAATCCAAGATGACGCGTATCCTGCTTGGATTTGCGTTGGGGCTTGTGTTTTGGTTGCTGGGTTTACTAGTCTACAGTTATGCATACTACGTTGTAGACACGGGCTTACCGTATCTATCGTTGGCGGACTTTTTCTACCTCCTTACTTACCCAGCGATTATTTTGGGAGCTGCGGGGATACTTCGCATTTGCGTCCGCTCTTTGAGCAAGCAGGCTTGGATCGCGGTAGTGGTCTCAAGTCTATTGCTCTACGCGCTTGACGTAATCTACGTAATTCCACCATCGATCACGGATTTGACAACGCCATTGGAAATTATTGTGACCGTGCTATACCCAACGTTGGATATCGCCGTCTTCCTCCTCCTCTTTCCAATATTCTTCGCAATGAGAAAGGGAGTCTTTGAGACCTCGTTCGCCTTCATATCCTTGGGAGCGGTGTTACTTGCGTTAGGCGATTTGTTTTACACGACACTAAACGTATCATCTCTATATTACGACGGGCACCCACTCGATCTCCTGCTCTTCTTCGGATGCATCAGCGCAGGATATGGTTTCTGGCGTCAATATGCCGACCTAAAATCGATAGGAGAGCGCTGAACAGCACAGATCGTTTGGGTGCCTGATAGTTCGAGCCATCGCGAGGAATATTTCTTGCGGGTAGTAAGGATGGCGAGGACCGTGATGCTTTCCCATTGGTCTGAGCCGAGTCGTGGGCAACGTTTTTAGCCCACTCTCGGGGTGGGCCATATTGGGTGCGACAGACGACAGAGTTGGTCGTGGATAGGAAACATAGGGTTACCATCCCTCGGGAGCTGAGAAGGCATCTGGCAATAACTGCTGGTTCGAGGCTTGAAGCTGAATTGAGTGGGGTTAAGATTGTGATCAGGAAGTCGGTTCCAGTGAAGAATCCGACGGAAAAAATGTGGGGGCTCGTTCCGAGAGAAAAAGAGGCGAATCCCAAGAAGCAGGCGCGACGTGCAATCGCGATGAGGAAGAGGTTGAGAAGATGACATTTGAGGTTTGTTGAGACGAATGTCTTTCTTTACGTGATAAATGCCCACCCTGAGTTCGGCATTAACGCGAGGAGAATTCTGGA
>MEMY01000050.1:0-13892 GCA_001768965.1 archaeon RBG_16_50_20
AGTTCCGATAAACAAGTTTCATTACCCGCCTAAGGGATTTCGATCCAAGCGTGGTCACCGGTATTTGTCCAGACACCACGCCCACCTCGCCGGGTTCCAGATCCGCCATTGCTCGGCGGCAAACGTCAGCTATCTCCTTGAGCAGCATGTCTTTGGGAACAACTTCCCCGATCAAGTGATAACCCAGAGGGGCTGAAACGATTCCATTGACCATATGTGTATCGGTGGTCATGACTTCCGCGTCTTCGTACCCGACTTGCTTCGCGGCCTCCAGAATGTCTTCCCTCAAACCCTTTACCATGTTGTTTCCGTCGATGGTGATATACGCAAAACGGTGACCATTCACTTCCACCGCGATTACTGCTATTCCACCGGGACCGAAGCCGTCCTTCAGCGTGAATTCGCGGGGCACTATTCGAGCTACACCGACCTTTAACGGGCCTCCTTCGTCCTGAGATGCCGCTCCTAGAGTAGACAGCGCTGCATCTTCCAGTGCTCCAATCTTCTCTGGGCTCATGGTTGTCGGACCCGTCAGACAATTGTGCGCGTCTATGAACGCAACATGCTGAAACTTCCCTTGGGTGAATCCGGTCAACCTGTTGGCAACTTCCGATGGAACATCCTCCATATCATAGGGCGATGTGGTCATTGTTACGAGGGCGCAACCGTCGAAGACTTGACTCGTTGCCGTCGCGATCTCATTCACTGCCCTTCTCACAGGAGTCGCTTTGCCAATGTAATCGCAACTGTCCAGTTTCGCTAGTACCCAAGCAATAACACGGGCATTCTGCTCCTGTGAAACCAGGTTAAACTCATGCCCAGATACACCATGCGGAACCACGCCGACAGCGGCAAGTTTCCTTTGTACAATAGCGTGGAACAGAAAGGGGAGCACACTACTTCCAATGTTTAGAAATGGACCTGGATGCAAATTGGAAACCAGCATTACGGCCTTTACATTGCGATCCGAAATCCGCCGGAATGAGAACGCCGCCACGTCAATCTCGGTTTCAACTCCCAGCTCGTTCAGGTAAGATTCAAGATCTCCGTTTTTCGCCTCCAGCCAATCCGTGAGGAAAGCTCTGAACATACGTATGGGTGAAAACCCGATTACCTTGCGTCCCTGCACTTCGATAACAGAGATCAGTGCAAAGGCCAGCGTTAACCCCAGAACCGACGATAAAACCCATGCAACCATTACTCTGCCAAGAGAGAGGTCGAAGAACAGAACAACCAGGAATGCTGTTAAACTCGGTTCCAGTACCGTGAAGAGCGTTCTTTCAGCGAAGTTAGTCTTTGACATAGAAAAGACGGCTATTGATCGCAGTGGCATGACCGCAAACAGTCCCACGATGACGGCAAAATCTGGAAAAACGAATCCCGGCACCGCAAGCGCGAGAACTGAGGATAGGATGAAGACCAAGACCCAGATGGTTATCGTGAAAAGCGAGAAAGCAATGCACCTTCTGAAATAGAACAATGGATCCTTCCTCATCACGGTCACGTAGAGCACGGCATCGGATGCGAACGAAGGAATCACCAGAATAATGATCCCCCAGAAACCTCCCATTAGGAATGAGAAGGCGGCTCGTTGAGCTATCACGAATGAAATACCTATCCCAAACGTCGCGAAAAGGAAGGAAGCAACTACGATGATGCCTGTTGATCGCGGGAAGGCAACCCGACGGATAAGGTTGTAGTACGCTTTCGTACCGCTAAGGCGCTTTGAGAAAGAAAGGGCCAACCGGTTTTCCTCCGCGGATCTCTAGCGGATGGCTCGAATAATTTGCCGCAGCTTCCTCACAGACGCTTTCTCAGCTATCGTCCCAGTAACAATCAGCTGCGCCCCAGCATCAACTATAGACTTGGCTTGCGATGGAGTCCTTATTCCGCCACCTGTGATAATGCGCATCCGACATGTTTTCTTCACAACGCGGACCATGTCGGGTGGGACGGAGTGCTTCGCTCCTGAGCCGGCTTCGAGATATACGAACCGCATTCCCAGATACTCCGCTGCAAGAGCGTAAATCGCCGCCAACTCCGGCTTATCGTAAGGAATAGGATTCGCCATGCCAACGAACCCTGCTGCGCCAGTGTGCTCGCCAATAATCAAGTAGGCGAGTGGTATTGGCTCAAGTCGATAGCGTTTGACGAGCGGCGCACCAAGCGCCTGCGCACCTGAGAGATAATACGGGTTTATCGAATTGAGCAGTGACATGAAGAAGACAGCGTCCGCATGCTGACTGAGCCCAGCAACATCGTTGGGGAAGAGAATCACAGGCAGTCGAGAGGTCTTGATGGCTTTCACTATGGCGTCAAGTTGATAGATCGATGTGGCCGTAGAACCGCCGACCATGGCAGCTGATGTCCCTGCCTTCTTGACCTGCAGAGCAAGCTGTCTCGCGGCTGGGGGCGTCAATTTCTCAGGATCAAATAGGGTGAGATGGGCAACGCCATGCTCTTTGATCTCATTCTCTAAATGATTTTCTACGTCGCCTATCCTCAAATCGACCAAAGGCCCACTCACTGTTTTGCGTAGGTAAAGCGCGGAATCTTGTGACAAACTGGGCGCGATGTTATTAAAACTGCTTGTGGCTAATGTGTGAAAATCCAAACCGATCGGGCAATTGAGCTGAGTAACGTGCAGTCTTATCCTTCAATTTTCAAACGAACACTCAGCCTCTTCAGTATGATGCGCTTGCCCAACTGCATAATGATCGGGTTCGCTGTGATCGTGGGTGAGATAATCGCATCTCAGATTGTGCCCGCGCGAGCCGCATTTTACGGATTCATGACGGGCTTTCTCCTACTGGCAGCGTCGATGGTGCTCAACGACTACTTCGACCGGGAAATAGATGCGATTAATCAACCCGAGAAACCCGTGCCAGCTGGAATTGTGAAACCAACTGAGGCGTTATCGTTTGCAGTGATCCTCGCATCCTTCGGCCTACTGTTCTCCACCTATTCTGGGCCGTGGACGTTGTTAATCGCATTGATGAGCGTTGGTATCATGGTAGCCTACAATGCGAAAGTCAAGAAATTGGGATTAATCGGAAATGCGCTTGTGAGCACGAATGTTGCCGTACCTTTCATTTATGGTGGTTTCGCAGTTGGAAGTCCTACCTGGTCTCTTGCAATCTTCGCCTTGCTGGCCTTTCTTTCGAACACAGGACGCGAGATCATGAAAGGCATCGTCGACGTGGCGGGGGATACAGCCAAAGGAGTCAAATCAGTTGCTGCCACCAAAGGAAATGCACAAGCGGGAAAAGAAAGCGCTTTACTGATACTGTGGGCCGTCCTCCTCAGCGTGCTACCTATCCTGTTTGGACTCGTCTCATTCTACTACATACCATTGGTTGCAATATGCGATATTGGCTTCCTCCTAACAGCATACTCAATTGTATCTAACCCTACGCCTGGGAATGCCAAACGCAACAAGAAGTTCGTGCTTGTATGGATGACTTTCGGCTTGCTGGCGTTTGTGATTGGCACACTGTGAGCATTTTTCGGACAAATACAGGTCTCTCCCAGTGCGAGTACGCTCTCAAAACATTTTTATGACATCAAACCCGTAATAATTCGATTAGAAGGGGCACCATTGAAAGCAATGAAAGTTAGCAACTTCAGCAGAATGCGCGGATTCGAATCGCGTGGTAAGAGGAAACTGTCAAGAGAAGTAATAACTTCCTTTCCAAGGGAGATAGTTGGAACCTTCGCCCATCTTCCCAAAGTATTCAAGAAAGTTGACATCGACCGCCTAATGGGAGACAAGATCTCAAGAAGCATGAAGTGGCGCTATGTCCGGCGAATGGAAAGGTTGGGAATCGTCAAACACGCCACCAAGAAATATTATCGAAAAATCTACGATACGATCTCTGACTGGATGGAGAAAGACGCCATTCCGAAGATCCGGCGCATGGAATCGCTGGTAGAGGTTGAAGCAGCAAACTAGCGTTTGCTGAATTTCTCTAAGAGTTCCTTAGCACGGTCAACGCGTATCTTACGTTCGGCAACCATCTGTTCGGCTACTTTGTCGATTAGCTCGCCCGCCGCTCCCGCGCTGATTGCAATGTTTCGGGCGTGAAGATTCATATGCCCTCTCTGGATACCTTCAGCAGCCAAAGCTCTGAGGGCTGCAAGATTTTGCGCCAGGCCAACGGACACGATTATTTCCGCTAGCTCCCTCGCCGACTTCACACCAAGAATCTTAACAGCAATTTTCGCAATCGGATTAGAAGCGGTTGCGCCTCCAACGATTCCAACTGCCATTGGCATCTCAAGCGTTCCCACAAGATCTCCGTCAGCATTCTTCTCCCAGGTTGTCAACGACGTGTAATGTCCAGACCTTGCCGCGTAAGCATGTGCGCCTGCCTCAATGGCTCTCGTGTCATTTCCAGAAGCCAAGACCGCCGCCGTGACTCCATTCATTATTCCCTTGTTATGCGTGGCACACCGGAAAGGATCGGCGGCCGCAAACGCGTAGGCTCTAACGATCCCGTCAACAACCTCCTCTCCACCCAGCGCATCCTTAGCGAAGACCGCTTTGACGCGAGCAAGGCGTTTGACCGCAAGATTGGAGACTATTCGGAGATAGACACGTCCCCCAGAGACCTCCTCGATCATGGGTGCCACTGCCTCCGCCATTGTGTTCACAGCGTTCGCACCCATCGCGTCCCTACAGTCCACTAGGAGTTCGGCGATTACCATCTTTCCAAGGAAGGTTTCGATTATGCGAACTTCGAGATCCCGTGCTCCGCCTCCAAGGGACACAAGAACGGGGTCTTGGTCATTGGCTTTCTTCAGCATCTGTTCTTTGTGGGCGAGAATCTCGAATCTTGCCCGGTGAGCATCCTGAATCCCAACAATCTGTATCTGTCCAATCATTATCGGATCTGTTGAAGTTGCATGGAAACCGCCCTTCATCCTTGCCATTTTCGCGGCGTTGCTTGCAGCCGCGATTACAGACGGTTCTTCTATCGCCATCGGAACAACCAGCTCTCTTCCATTTATGAGGAAGTTTACGGCCACGCCGAGAGGCACGGGCATCACGCCAACTAGGTTCTCCACCATCCGATTCGCGACATCGAAACTGAGCACGCTTGGCTTCTCGAGCAGACCAGCCTCCTCGTCTGACAGGCCTGCAAATCCCTTGACCAGCTTAACTCTCTCGGAAACAGATAGCTTGTAGAAACCCGAAAACTCGGAGCTCTTGCTCATTCAACAATCACTCTCGGTCGAGACCCTATGCCTTAACTGGATTTGTTGCTTCTGGTTGCATATTTAGCGGGATCGAATCCGCGCTGCGTCAACCACTGATGCGTAGCACCCGTAATCACCAAAGGAGCTCGTCGGAGCTCGTCAATGCTCCTTGAACCTGTAAGAAACATCGCATTCCTCAACTCTTCGATCACCACCGTCAAACGCTCCACCGCAGCGTTCTCTCCCGAGGATGCAGACTTGAGCATCGGAAGTGCGAGCCCTCCATAATGTGCACCTAGGGCAATAGCCTTTGCAATGTGAAGACCATTTCTCACTCCGCCTGACGCGAAAACCTTCAGATTCGTAGAGTTCGCGACCTCGACAATGCTCGGGACAGTTGGTGTCCCCCAATCCCAGAATGTTGTTCCCAATTCCATCTGGAGTCCGTATCTTTTCGCTCGTGCTCTATAGTATTCCACGCCCGCCCAGCTTGTTCCCCCAAGACCCGACACATTGATTCCCTTCACCCCAACTTGCTCTAATGCTCTGGCAGTTTCCATCGAAATGCCTGCCCCTGTTTCCTTCACCAGGACAGGCACAGACAATGCAGATGCCAGTTCTCCGATCTTCTTCACTATACCATGAAAATCCGTTTCACCCTCGAATTGCACAGATTCCTGCAACGCATTCAGATGTATGAACAAACCCGTCGCCCCAATCATATCAATTGCCCTCTTTGCACGATCCAAGGCATCGTCCCGAGCGATCTGAGGGCACCCCAGATTCGCGAAGAGAGGAATAGAGGGCGCGGCCTCACGCGCAACGCGATAGGTACGCGCCAGACTTTGATCCTCGATTGCAGCGCGCTGGCTCCCTACGCCCATTGCGATACCGAGTTTCTCAGCCACTTTTGCAAGTGTTCGATTGATCTTTGCAGCAAGCGGTGTCCCTCCCGTCATTGACTCAATGACAAGAGGAGCTCTCAACTTGTGGCCGAAGAGATCTGTCGAGAGATCTATCTCACCGCGATCAACCTCCGGTAACGCCTTGTGAATTAGGCGAACGTCGTCAAAGCCTGTCGGCACGTGCGATTGGACATCCTGATGCAGGGTAGTCTGAATATGGCTTAGTTTTCGCTTAGTTGTTTGGTTGTCTGGCATCGGACTCGGCTCTTTTGATCGCAACACTCGTCCACCTATATGAACGAGCGTCTTTACTTCTCACATTTTCGACAGGCGATCTATTGTGCTGCTACAGATTGGGCTTAGTGATTGATACTGTTCCAGCAGTCGCGTCAACGATCAAATGATCGCCGGTGGAGATTTTCTCCACGGGAATTCGATCGACACAGGGTACGCCCGCCAAGATAGCCCCCGTGGCCACTATGGTTTCAGTCTCCTTGTTCACTATAGCCAACGGAGCTTGATTGTTCTTGGCGAGGCCGTAGATTACGTAGGATCCGACGGTGGATCCTTTGCCACACGGAATACCAAGATCTTGCCTTTGACAGACTTACCCTCAAGTTCATGACCCTTTTCGATGAAGAGACCTGTCTTGGCGTCGATTCCGCCGTAGAACCCGATTGGCTCTCTCGATACGAGACTCTCGCCTTCAACTTTGCCTGGGCTGATCGTTCTTCCCTTCAGGACTTCCATTCTAAGTCACCTTCTCAAGCAATGTGTCCAGTCTGGTGAAGACGACGTTCTGTTTGCAGAAACCTGGGAGATAGTTTGCTGCTTTGCCTGAGTTGACACCGGTGGTCTTGTATCCCATGTTCTCGATTGGTGAAACTACCATGCAAGTATCAGCCACGATTTTTCCTCCCGCTGCCTCAATGGTTTGGGTGAATCCCATCCGGTTCGCGGCTTCCTTGACCATTCTCGAGGTGCAGACCCACAAGGGCTTCTTCAGTTTCTTACCCTCCAGCTTGCGAGAGATGGTCATTATCTCCTTCAAGGAGGCGTGGGGGCAGCCAATGATCACAATGTCAGGCTCTTTTCCTGTTGAGAGTTTCGAGAATGTTTCGGCCAGATCTGTGTCGCTCACTGACAGTCTCTCCAAACCTTCAGATTTCATCAGATGAGCCTCAGGAGTCAAGTTCTCAATGTGGTATAGTGCTACCGCGCCTGATGCGGCCATTGCTGCTCCTAACCCTTTCAACTGGTCGGTATCAGCATCCTTGATTCCTCTAAAGTAGGGTATTCTGTTCTTGACCTGTTTTCCGACTACGTAACCGAGTGCTCCAAAGTCCGCGGTGTCTTCCAGTGTGGCATTGACATCCACGAGTACCTGAGGTCTCCTGTTCTCGTCCAAGTGGAGACCGTAATTCGGAGTGACCCCACAAAACGAGGCAGCGAGTGCGGACGGTCCTCCTTCACGGTTGGTTCTGGCACCTATGACGGAGTTAGAGAATGAGATGGCTGATGACTCGGACCAAGCAATGTGCTCCCCGAATCTTGGAAGATTTCCTGCCAAGTATGGAGTGCAGGTTGCGCTGATGACTATGCCCATCTTCTTGAACGCATTCATGATTCGGAGCTGCTTCTCTGCAAAGCTTGGAGGTATGTTCAATTCCTGCCAATCCTCAATGTCCATCCCTGCGGGATTCAGGAAGGTCACAATCTTCGCGACGGCACCTTTGTTTGCATAATCTTCGAGAAACTCAACCCCTGGATCGCCTATTGATTTGTACGAGACTCCTGCGACCTGCGCTGAGCCGACAGGGATCATCCTGTCAGCACCGTAGATGTCTCCGAGGCTGACAAGTAAACGGAACATGCGTTCCATTACTTCTCCGCTCTCTCCCGACAGGATTCGTTCTTCAGCATTCGTCAGGTGCATTCTCCGGTTCAGCTCCTCTTGTCGCGTGGAAGATAGTCGTCGACGTTCAGCTTTATTGGGAGATCGGGTCGCCTGAACTCCTTCTTCCCGCCTTCGGGGGTCGTCAGGTCAAATCCAACCTTGCACGTCATCTGCGTGTCCATGTCTGAGGATGGATCGAGAGAGGATCCCTTTTCTTTCTTGGTGATCATGTTCTTGTCCGCTTGAAAACGCGTTGCCATTGCCCATTCAATCTCATTCGGGTCGTGGATGTTGATGTCATCGTCTACGATGAAGACATGTTTCATTGACTTGTGGCCCTTGAAGGCGGCCTCTATGGCTTTCCGGCCGTCATCTGGGTTCTTCTTGTGTATGCTCACAACTCCGTGAAGCCAAGAGCAGCCGCCTGGCGTCACTAGAACATCCTTAGCATCACAGACTTTGGCAACCTCTCTGTAGATCGTCGGTTCCCTGGGCATCCCCATCAGCACTTTGTGCTCAAGGCCGCCTGGTAATAGTGCGTGGTACATCCCCCCCTTCCTCATGAAGATCTTCTTGACTTTGGCAATTCGTTGCTTGCGGATGATGTCGAAGGTTTCGGTTAAGTCAAGGAAAGGCCCTTCATCACGTAGCTCACCAGTCAATTCAGCAATGATTACAATGTCCGAAGGGGGAACCAAATGTCCATCAACTCGTACGAGCGGTGTTTCTTCCAAGGCATTGGCAATATCGACTTCACTAATCCCGATGTCCACTGATATCGCTGCGCTCACTAGAACCTGCACGGGTGAGGAGATGCAGAATGCAAACTCCTTCAATCCACGCTTAATGTAGGAATCAAAATGCCTCTCTAGGATTCGCAATACCAGCAGATCCTTGTCGAGAACCTGTGCACGGTGGTAGGAGAGATTGACCCCGTACTCCTTGTCATTGCACGCGACTATGCCCGAGGAAATGTAGGGTCCGCCGTCCTTTGGATAGTGAGTCAATATCGGCAGCTGACTGAGATCTGATCCAATGTCTTGATATCCGTTCGCTTCGATAGTCCTCGCCTTCTCAGGATGGTCGATCGCGTCCGTGAGCCTTGGGATAAGTTGCTCTCGGCTCGCTCCAAGTCCTATTGCGACCAGGTCCCGCGTTGAGCACACGTTAGCTACGATCGGCATGTTGAATCCTTTGACGTGGTCAAAGAGGAGGACACGTCCGTCCAGCATCTTCATCAAAGTCGAAACTTCGTACTTCGGATCCACGGGCCTGCTAATCTTGACAAGTTGACCTCTTTCATCAAGAACTTCGACGAACTTCGCTAACTCCAACACAATACACCGAATGGGATAGACTAGGTTTGTCTAGATCCCAATCATCGTGCGGAGTGCTTGAAAACCCTTCTTCTCAATTTCACTTGCGACGCGCTCTTGAAGATCCGAGTCCGGAGTGAGAGCTACCATGTAGCCTCCGCGGCCTGTTCCGGTCATCTTCGCTCCGAACGCTCCGCAGTCCCGCGCCAAGTCCACGAGCATGTCTAGCTCATTACAGGATACGCCAATTTCCTGCAAGAGCGCATGATTCTTGTTCATGGAGGTGCCGAGTTCTTGAAGGTCGAACGTTTCGAGTTGCTTCCTTGCGTTCTGAACTAACTGTGCGGCGTTCTCGAAGACAGGGGCGTATTTCTCAGGTTCTTTTTCTCTTCGTTCCTTCACGCCTGCGACTACGACCTTAGTGTCAGCCACTATGCCCGTGTTGCCCATCACTATCTCCACCGGCTTCTTGAGTTTCATGCGCTCCATGTGTTGTGAGTTAGCTTCTCGTTTGTACCAGATCAAGCCGCCGTATGTTGCTGCTGTGTTGTCGATTCCGGATGGGGTACCATGGTATCCTTTCTCTCCCTCATACGCGACCTCGTTCACCCGCTCATCCGAAAAGCCCAAACCCAGCTCGTCTGAGAACGCTCGCGCAATCGCAGCACATGAGGCGGCGCTGGCTCCGACCCCGCTTGCCGCAATCAAGTCACCCTCTAGAATTACTTTGAAGTGGTTGTGCTGCGTATCGATGCCCATGAACCGGAGCATCTTGTCGAATGATTCCTTCTGTTCAGCCAGTTTTTCGGCCTTGTAACCTGGTGTTTCAGGTCGGTTATCCTTAATCTCGGCCCCGGAACCATTCTGTCTTTCAACTAGCGCTGTTGTGTTTGCTCCAATTGCCGATACTATTGCCGGAATGCCGTGCACAACAAAATGCTCGTTGAAAAGAATGACCTTACCGAACCCTATCCCTGTTCCCATGATTCAGCGCCACAAGTTAATTTCTACAGAGCCACTAGAAAAGCCGAACGGACAAGTGTGATCTGGAGAATTACTGACCATCTGCACTAGAATAAGTGCTGGTCAAGCGTGCGTGCCGAGCCTCCCACTTCACTCTTTATGACCGGCACATGAACATTGGTTTCAATGTCCTGGCACACTTTCTGCAAGTATTCAGGTTGAGTGTTAAGGAAGACCGATGGGCCTGTGTCCAGTGAGAACCAGACCGGAATACCCTGATCTTCGCGCATTGCCCTGACCCTTCGGATTACGTTGATTGTCTCGGGAGCGACAAGCACGAGTCCTCGTTTTCCCGTCATCGTGACTGAGTGCAGGCTAAGCGAATCGGCTTCTGCGAGTCTGCATACGTCGCTCAGGTCCCCTTTCTTTATCGCTCGAATCATCTTTGGCAGGGCTGCCTTCACTTCTTTCACCCTCGCAGTGAAAAAGGGTGAACTAACCGATTCCTCGTGCGCCATGTCCGTCTTCACAGGCGAAGCCATTGGCACAATGCCCATCGCCAGCTTAACCCGCGTTCCGTCATCCAGCTGCCGCGCGAAGGATCTGCCGTTCTTGTTCGCGTACCAAATGGCGAAGCCTCCTACGAGGCTCCTGCTCGCTGAACCTGCTCCGAGGCGCGCAATCTCGCTCAGGCGTGATAGATCCATTTTCAAGTTGAGCGCGGTGTTTGCAGCGAGCGCAATTGATGCGAACGCGGACGCGGAAAAGCCTACCCCTTTGGCGTTTGCGAGATTGTTCTTGCTCGCTATTTTGACGCGGTCTTTGCTTTTGGCGAGCTTGCGCAACGCGTCGATGACGTTCATTACTCGTTCGGCTTCGATCCCTTTCGCAACTGAGCCGTTGATCTCAACCACATCTTCATTGTGCTGATGGTCAAAGTCGACGGTCGCGGTTGTGGTGAGTTCTTTGGCGCACACGGAAATGCTATCGTGGAACGGAAGCCTCAGCTTCTTGTTCTTGAGGCCATGGTATTTCAGAAGCCCTTGGATTGTGTGGGCGCACGCTGTTACCTTTGCCAACCTAGTTTCTCCTGTGATTTCCCAGTGGAGGTTTTCAGTAGCCAAAACCTATATCGAGTTTAAGTCTTAAGTCTTGGGCAAATCAGCGCATGCCTTTTCGGACCGTCGCATTCCCGTTGTTCATTCGCGTGTGAATACTAGCGAGGAGTATCCTACAACGTAGCCCGACTCGCCGGTTAAGTCATAGCTTGTCTTGTGGGCGAGGAATTCGGCTTTCGTAGATCCCAACAACTTCGCTGCGGCTATGAGTGTGGTGATAGGCCCGTAGCCGCACATTGTAACCTTTTGAGTCTCGCCCAGCTCGTTCAGTGCGGCGTCATCGAGCTTCGTTATCGCCTCTATTGCTGATCGATCCTGTTCCTCTATTCTTTCGAGCATTTCTTTCTCGTTCGTATCTCCGTGGCCTCTTTCATGGTGTGTGAAGTCACTTGAGGCGATTATCACGAAATCTCTGTCCTTGACTTGTTCGACGATGCTCTTCGCTATTTCTCGACTGGTCTTGAGGTCCTGCATCCAACTGCATAGGGGAATGAACTTGGCCGTTCCCTTTGAGATGAACTGGATGAACGGCACCTGGACTTCAATTGAGTGTTCCGCAGAATGAGCTGACTCGTCGATGTCGATTATCTCGCTCGCTTTCTGAATATTCTTTGCTAATGGAGTGTCGATTGACGTTATGCCGAGCGGTGTCTCCCAAGCTCCGTCTGTCTGGATGGAAACCCCGCTGCCACGCCCAAAGTGATTGGGGCCTAGAACGATGAACACTTCGGGCAGGCCATCTCCTGCCAACCTACTGTAACCGTTTGCGGCTATTGGACCTGAGTAGGGGTAGCCGGCGTGGGGCGAGACGATGCCCACGATCTTGCGCGGGCCTTTGTTCACTGGCTTGGGAACTTGCCCTGGTCCGAAGCGATGGGTGAAGCACTCGAGTATTTGCTTTGTGAGTTCTTGCTCTGTTCCGGCGTAGAATTGGCCAGCGACATATGGTTTCCGAGTTTTCAAAACTCGCCGCCCGCTCTCGGGGCGATGGCTGCTAGCTTGGTTTCGAAATCGTCCACGGTTGGGGTGATTGCTCCATCCTGAGCAAGTTCTCCTCTCTCCCTCAGAACCTGACGTGCGAGAAGCCAGTACACCATTGCCAGTGCGCGTCGGCCTTTGTTGTTCACGGGGATCGACAGATCGACCCCGCTGAAAACGTTGTCCGTGTCGCATAATGCGATTACTGGAACTCCAGCGCTTGACGCTTCCTTAATCGCCTGCCAGTCTGCTCTCGGGTCGGTCACCATCACAACCTGAGGGTCAGCATGATAGGGTTGCAGGGGATTTGATATGAGACCCGGCATGAAGCGCCCGACGATTGGAACTGTCTTCGTGATTTCACAGGATCTTTCAACGGGCGTCTTCCCATAGAGCCTGGATGAGACTATCAATGTGCGCTCTGGCTCAAATCGCCCTATGAAGCGAGCTGCCAAACGAATCTTCTCATCAGTCTTTCCGATGTTCAGGATGAAGAGTCCGTCTGGTCGTACACGGTAAATATACGGCTCCATATCGCCGGTCTTGATTCTGGTTCCGATGTGCAGGCCGGCAGCGAGGAGCTCTTCGAGTGGAAGCAGCAGATCCTCCGACTTCGGCATTCCTTCTTTTTCTTCAACTTCAGACATGTCTACCCCGTCCTGATCTAGTCGAATTGAGCACGCTTTTTCGCCGTGACTTGAGCATATCTCAGCAGGTCATCAACAACGTCGACTTGTGAAATGAACATGCGCCGACAGCAGTATCTATTCATTCCTATGTCGTCAAGGACCTTTTTCGGTCTCTCTCCCGCTTTGACTCTTCTGGCGAATTCTTCCCAGCGATCGGCAATGAGCTTGCCGCATGTAAAGCACCGTACTGGTATGATCATCTTTTGGTCCCCAAGCTCACCTGTAGGATTTCTGCTCGCGTGTTCGTGCTCCGGGGCCTCCGAACTTCTTCGGCTCCTTTCTACGAGGATCCCCTGCGAGCATTGTGCGATCGTAGTTTATCATTGTCTTTCTTAATTCCGAACTTCGCGTCCAAGTTACGAGTGCTTTGGCGATAGCCATGCGAGCGGCCTCCGCTTGCCCCATGAAACCCCCACCACTGACTCTCACGTTGAAATCGAGTGCTTTCCATCTCTCACCGGACAATACGAGGGGCTCTGTAATCCTTACGCGAGCTATTTCCGGATTGAATGTTGGGAGTGGAATACCGTTGACGATGACGTTTCCATGACCGGGTCTGATTATTGCGCGAGCGATCGCAGTCTTTCTCTTTCCGGTCACAAGTAAGATTCGTCTCTTCTCAGTTTTCTCGGCCTTTTCAGGCTTCTCCGCTTTCTCTACCTTTTCAACCAGCTCGCTCATGCGCGTCTATCCTCCTATCTCCTTTGTCAGCTCTTCCAACGTTACGTAAGGGGAATGCAACTTGGACGCGTCAGCCCCTGGCACTCTAACGGGATTCTTGCTAGAGTACTCTTCCGGAACGCCAATGAACACTAGGACACGATGAA
>MEMY01000050.1:14105-17716 GCA_001768965.1 archaeon RBG_16_50_20
CGTTTTGCGGCAAAGCTAGCAAGACGACCGAGGACTTGGTTCTTGGCATCAACCACGAGGGGCTCTTTTGACATGGCATTCACCTTAGAACCTGGACCTTGGAGCCCTTTGGATATCGACTTACCAAGTCCTTTATTGTGACGCATTTGCCACCCGCTTGTTCTATCTTTGTCTTTGCGGTTTCAGAGAATCGAAAGGCTCCGACGATTACAGGATGTCTGAGTGCTCCATCACCCAAGACCTTGCCTGGAACAAGGACGACTGAGTCTGCGGCCGATGCACGTGATATGTGATTCAGGTTGAGCTCAGCTCTTCGTGCTCTGGAACTCGATAGCTGTTCTGCGGCAGCGTCCCATATCTCGGATTTGTTTTCTCTTGCCTTGGTCCTTAGAAATCGGATTGTTTCGATCAGTTCTGGATTGGTTATCTTTCTGCGCATAAGCGGACCTTCTTACTCAAGCCCTTTTCTGACCAGGTCATTGAGAGATGTTGCTTTCTTCTCAAGAACCTTGCCCGCTTCTGTGACTACCCTTCTTGGTGGAAGTGCTCCGGTCGATTCAACGTAGAAGACGTAGGCCGTTTCATCGCCCTCAATCTTGACTGGAGGAGACTTTTTCGAATCGACTGGCACTGCCTTCGCTACACAGTCCATGCAGAGCGTGCAAGCCATTTCGTCTCTAACGACAATCTTGGATTCCGGATCACGAGCGTAAACATCGGTAGGACAGATGCGAATCACTTCTTCCGGATTAGCAAGGTTCTCGGAGTTGAGAATCACCTTCGGGAGGTACTTGTAAGCACAGGCTGATACCGGCTGCCACTTTGCATGCTCTATACCGCGCCCGAGCCTAGCGTAAAGTTCAAGCTTCAGCCTCTGTCGAGGCCCAAGTTTCACGATCGGTATGTTGCCGCTAACTGGCGTCACATCACTTTCCGGCTTCAGATCCGACGAGTATACCATCACCGGTTCGTCAACAGCCTCAGCCTCCAGAGTGAAGGATGCTCTACATTTGCTGCATCCCAGCTCGCTCTTGCAGTCGCACTCTTCCGGGAGAACGTACGCATCGAGATCCGTCTTCAGTGGTATTAGGCCCAATCTGTGGGCCATGACTTCATCGTAAAGAACGGACGTGTTCTCGATGATAATTACATCTTCTATTGCCATCGCGGGAACTTCTGCGAGCATTGCCCGGCGCAGCGCGTTGGCGTATGAGTGAGTGGTCCCTTTCAAGAGGAAACGGACGCTGTTTTCCTTTTCTTCTATGATACTAACATCCAAGACCTACGGACCCCTCTCGGCGAACACGACCTCTCGTGGGCCATTCAGTACACTAGGACGATTTGGAACATGTCCGGGTCCGAGGTCCACGATATTTTCACTTCTTGTGAAGAGCTTTCCGAGGTAGCCTCTGCGGGGCTTATAAACTATTACAAGTTTTCTGGTCAATCATTTTCGCGAAATATTCTCGAAGAGTTAAATTTCGCAAAATGCTCGAATGCTAATGGCGTTGGAGATTGGTCGAACTCTCACTTGCTAACATCGGATTGATCTTAGTCATTCTAGGATTTGTTCTCGCTTTCATCGCAGTAATCCTCCTGGCAGTCAAGAATAGGGGAACCTCTGGCCAAACGAGAAGTGCAGGGATCCTGCTCATCGGGCCGATTCCCATCATATTCGGCTCAGACAAAGAGTCGGCGCGCGCTATGGTGGTTCTCGCAGTCCTCCTCATCGCGATCGTCCTAATCTTTATGCTCCTCCCCAACTTCCTTCTGAGTCGGTGACAAGTATGGCCAACCCGCTATGTGCATTATGTGGCCGGAATCCAGCTACCTACGTTTGCCAATCATGCGGGCGAACAGTGTGCGGTAACTGTTTTGACCCCTCAATCTGGTCCTGCACTAACTGCCGCGCAAAGGCTAGCGTGCCTGTGGCTCAAAGCCAGCAAACGATTACGCCCTTCTCTATCGCAACATGGCTGTTCTTCATCGCGTTCGCAGTGATCTTTGTCGGCACTTTGTTGATGACGATTGGCTCCCTGAGCAATGCGGGCACGATGGGCGGGGGCGCTGTCATCCTGATAGGTCCGATTCCAATAATCCTCGGAGTCGGTCCTTACTCGACAGTAATGATCGGGTTAGCGTTAGTTCTAGCGATATTCGCAGTACTGTTCTATTTTCTGTTGAGGAAAAGGACCGCGCGCTGAGCTGGGGAATTTCGCTAGGCTTCGGAGACCGCCCGACCCGCCACAGCGGCCGCCACGACCTTTCTTATTGGGTGATCGCTTTTCGATAAGGGGCTGTGGGAGAAGTACTTCAACTTCTGCTCCTCGTCCCGTTTAACGATGTACCCTGGGACTGAGACTACCCTTCCCGCAACCGCAATGTGTCCATGTGAAACCAGCTGGCGAGCCTGATAAACCGTTTTCGCAAGTCCTCGCCTGAAGACCATTGTCTGCAATCGGCGCTCAAGAAGGTCTCGGATTTCCAGGTCTAGGATTTCGTCAATCGAAGCCGACTCGGCAAGAACTCCAATCCGGCTCAGTTTCGCGAGGTATTCTCGTTCAAGGCGGGCCCGTTCCTCTTCGGATGCGCCGAGAAGCGAGCGGGCTATGCCTCGGACTTGTGAGAGCATGGTCTTGTATCTCCACAGTTCTCGCTTATTCCTAAGCCCATACTCGCCCAATAATCTGAGTTCAACTTCGAGCTGGTCTCTGCGCCACGGGTGCCTAGGTGTCTCGTAACTCTTCCGCTGTTTCTTAGGATCGCCCATCGTTCATTACCTATTTTTTCTCTTCCTTCTCTTTCTCAACGGCTGCTGCTCTTGCGGCCTCCATGATGACCTTCTTGGCCACTCCTACAGCTCTACCTTTACGACCCGTCGTGCGCGTACGTTGACCGCGAACCTTCAAACCCAATGAATGCCTGACGCCCTTCCATGTTCTGATGTCTTGCATGAAATCGATATCGGTCTTGACGCTTAACGTCAAGTCTGGACCTATCAGATGTGTGTCGCGTCCGCTTTCGAGGTCCTTTCTCCTATTGAAAAGGCGAGAGGGTAATCCGTATTTTGCAGGATCCTTCATGACATCCTCTAGTTTCTGCACTTCTGCTTCTGAGAGGTCTCCCATTCTCAGTTCCGGCTTTAGCTCGGAAGCTCTGACAATCGCGACTGCATAGCTCGGCCCAACACCCCTGATCTTGGTGATACCGTACACTAGCTTCTTCGTGCCATCTATGCTGGTGCCTGCCACTCGAAGGATTTGCCTGAACTCTCTCGACATATCGCTTTCTACACCGGATTTGGAGTAGCGGAAAGACAGGACTCTATTAAAGGATGTCGAATTCACTTCGCCTAAAGCTCCTTTGAATGAATCCACTCCGGTTGATGTTGTGTCATTGCCAGATTTCGAGAATGACACGAAATCGTTTTCAATCCCACCGGATGCTCGTCCGTACAGGCCAATCAGCACGTTTGGTTCCCCGAGGATTTGAGAAGATATGACAGCTAGTAAGAAAGCTGATCTTGCCGGTCCCGGCATCGGGAATTATGAAGATCTTGAGAAAGTATTGCCACAGGACTACAGGTCCCCTCTGACACCTAAGGAGACTCA
>MEMY01000050.1:17948-18560 GCA_001768965.1 archaeon RBG_16_50_20
GCGAAGGTATCTGCACAGATATGCGCGCCGTGAGAAAGGACTACTTCCTCGATCATGACCACAGCGTGTACGTGGACCAATGGGACTGGGAGAAGGCGATCACAGCTGACCAACGCAACTTGGACTATCTGAAGGATACTGTGAGAAAGATCTGGAAGGTTCTGAAAGGAGCCGAGACGCACGCCCAGAAGCTCTATCCTCAGCTGAGGACGAATAAATATCCCAGCCTCCCTGACGAGATCAGGTTCTTTCATGCAGAAGACATCCTCGACATGTACCCTGACATGCCGCGCAAGGCTCGTGAAACAGCCATCCTCCAGAAGTATCCTGCAATATTCATTATCGGAATAGGTTGGACGCTCAAAGACGGTTACCCACATGAGCTGAGGGCTGCGGACTATGACGATTGGGTCACAGAAACCAAGTCCGAAGATGGAAAGTCCATGCACGGCCTCAACGGCGACATCCTAGTCTGGAACTCAATAACAAAACGTCGCCACGAGCTCACATCCATGGGCATCCGCGTCAGTCCCGAAACGCTCAGGAAGCAACTGGAGATAACTGGGCAGCTTGATTGGTTGAAGCTACCTTACCACAGCGCAATTATCAACA
>MEMY01000051.1 GCA_001768965.1 archaeon RBG_16_50_20
ATCACGTTCTTAAAGGCTCCTAACTTTACGCGTCCGAAAGGTTGAGTGGGCCGTGGAAGGCACGAGGCAAAAGACCGCTGACGCGTCCACTCCGTTTCATAAAGTACTGCTGTTTCTGGAACGTTCCTCAGCTAGACGTGATATAACGAAGCTAGTTTACTCCGGCTCACTTGCCTTCTTCCTACTCATCGTCATAACGCCGGCCATTGCGGGCATCGTAGCACAGTTACTCACACTTCCAAGCCTCACATTAGGTCAGGATGTCTACGCAAGAATGCAAAGTGCCGTTGTATGGTCGTTCGTGATAGGACTTACCGTTTCGTCACTCGACATTCTGGCCGGGATACCGCTTGCTTGGTTGATTGTTAGAAGGCCGTCGCACTTGACCACTATTCTCGACAGTCTAGCTGACATACCCTTCCTGATTCCGACCGTCGCCTTGGGATTTTCCATTCTGGAATTCTGGAGTGGACCAACGGGAATTTCCCAGATCTTCGGCTCAGGGAGCCTGGTTTCTCCAGGGACGCTGCTCATAATGCTCCTCCATTTTGCCTTCTCCTTCCCCGTGATTGTTCGAGTCATGGTCGGGGAATTTCTGAATTATCGTGAGACTTACGAAGTCGCTGCAAGGACATTAGGCGCGTCGGCTTTCACAGCAGTCAGGACGGTTACGATCCCGATCCTCAGGCCTGGAGTTCTGGCCGCATTTCTGCTTGCGCTTGCTCGTTCTCTTTCGGAGACAGGGGCCACAATTGTAGTTGCGGGAGCTTTCGAAAACGGTGTCGTGTTTATCAGGAATGCACGTGATGCAGGGTTGAGTGCGGCTGTAGCCATCGCGAGCTTGGTCCTCATCGTCGCATCTTTGTTGGTCTTTGCTGCCATCAAGATCATCGCTCCGAGATTCAGAGTTGCCCCGTTGAAGGTTTGGCCCAGTCTAGAGAAGAAGTTGAGTAGCCGTATCGGTGTAGGTTCTCGGAATGCTGGTAGCTTGATTGTCTTCCTTATTTTTGTCCTACTCCCATGTCTTTTCATCGCGTTTCCGGCTGCTGAATCAGTTGCAGCTGGGATTCTTGGAGAAGCTCTTGCTGGGATGGGACCCTGGGGCAAATTCTGGTCGAGCATGCTCTTGTCCTATGGCGTTGCGTTACTTGCGACTTCTGTCAACATAGTTTTCGGGTTACCCGTGGCCGTCATGATAGCCCGCAATCGTTTCAGCACAAGGATGACACGAATAGTGGACGCTTTAGTCGATCTGCCCATAATCGTCCCCTCGCTGGCGTTGGGTGTTTCTTTGAGCTTCTTTTGGAGTAACATAGGCGCTCTACCGGAATTCTGGGTGCTTGTGCTTGCACATACGACGATAACCTACCCCTACTTCGTGCGGGCAATGGCTGCATCAATTCAAGGTATAGCGCTAGAACTCGAAGAGGCTGCAAGGACATTGGGCGCGACGCCTCTTCGCGTATTCAGGAAGATCACTCTACCCCTTACGAGGTACTCGCTGTTGTCCGGAGCGATACTCGTCTTCACTCGTAGCGTCGACGAAACTGGCGCCACCACTGCAGTGTCTAAGGTCCTAAAGACCGCTCCTGTTCTACTCGTGGATTGGATCAGAGGAACCGTGCAGGTTACACCCGAAGAACGCGCGCTGGGCGTTGGATTTCTAGTCCTAACGTCGTTTTTGGCGCTCGTCGCACTTCGCTTGATCGCACTGCGCAAACCCAAAGGAAGATCCTAACATTGCCAGCCATCAGTTTCACAAACATCACCAAGAAATTCGGAAAAGTCCTGGCACTCGATCGGTTATCTTTCGATGTGCAAAACGGAGAATATCTATGCGTGCTTGGTCCTACTGGTAGCGGTAAGACCACACTACTACGCCTCATTGCGGGGCTACTCAGGCCAGACGAAGGCGCGATCTACTTTGATGGAAAACCCGTCAACCGCCTGGAAGCACACGATCGGAATGCTGTCTATGTTCCGCAACAATATGCCCTCTTCCCGCACCTAACAGTTCTACAAAATGTTGCCTTCGGTCCCCTGGCTCGTCAAAAACCCGAGAAAGAGGCTCTGGATGCAGCTTGGAAGACTCTGGAGATGGTGAGATTGTCATGGCGTGCCAAAGCATATCCAAGTGAGTTGAGCGGTGGGATGCAACAACGGGTAGCGTTAGCCAGAGGCCTAGCCTCCGGTGCAGACCTATTGCTCCTAGACGAACCTTTGGGCGCTTTAGACGCACGATTGAGACTTGACCTACGGCATAAACTCCGTGAGCTGGTGAAACAGTCAGGATTCACAGCGATTCATGTAACTCATGACAGAGATGAAGCCATGAGTGTGGCAGACCGGATACTAGTGCTCCGAGGCGGAAGAATCCAGGATCATGGAGTTCCTCCTCGAGTGTATATGAGGCCGAGTGGGATCTTTGTTGCGAACCTCATTGGAGGAGCCAACCTCCTAGAGGGAATAGTAGACACAGTAACCGAAGAAATCTCGACGACCCGCATGAGGGGCGGATTGATGATCAGAACACCCAGAGCCCCCCTGCCCACGACTGAACAACCAGTGATACTCGCCATCCGGAAGGAGACTGTGGAAATCTCCTCCCGAGATATTCAGCGAGATAACGTGTTGAAAGGTGAGGTTCGTGAGATTCACTTTCTCGGTAGTTTCCGTGAATATCTGATCCGTCTAACAAATGGGGACGTTATCGCCTCACGTCGATTCCTTGAGGGCATGGAGTCCGAATTCAAAGTCGGGGAGAACGTTACGGTCGGTTTCGATAGCAGAGACATAATCATTTTTGCGTACCCACGTCAGGGCCTTAGGAAAGAGTTGGAGATATCATAAGATGCCGAAGCTCGATATCATGGGCGTCTCGAAGTTCTACGGCAACATCACTGCAGTTGACAGTGCATCATTCCGTATCGAGGACAAGGAATACGTTTGCATAATCGGTCCAAGCGGTTGCGGCAAGAGCACCCTGATAAAATGCATAGCGGGCATAATTAGCCCTGACCGTGGCGAGATTCTCATTGACGGTGAACCCGTAAAGCAGGTTCCCATTGAGGACAGGAAGATTGGGTACGTATTCCAGGATATTGCGCTTTTTCCCCATATGACAGTTCGAGACAACTTGGCCTATGGTCTGGCGGTCAGGAGCGCAGGGGCTGATCAGATCGGAAGAGTCACAAATGAAATGCTGGATCTCATCAACATGCGTGAACGCTCCAAGTCCTTTCCCATAGAGCTTAGTGGCGGAGCACAGCAGAAAGTCGCGGTGGCCCGTGCGATAGCGACCGGATCCTACCTATTTCTGCTCGACGAACCGCTAGGTGCTCTCGACGCGTTAGTCAGAGCAGAGTTACGTTATGAACTCAAACAACTCGCCAAAGACTTGGGTTTAACCATAATTCACGTGACCCACGACCAAGAGGAGGCTCTTTCTATCGCGGACCGTGTCATCATCATGAAAAGAGGCAGAATCGTAGAGATCGGAACGCCTGCAGAGGTCTACTTGTCGCCTAAGACCCTGTTCACAGAGAATTTTGTTGGTGAGACGAACCTGCTCGAAGGAAAAGTGCTGAGGATTGAGGGAGATCTCTGCACTGTGGGAATCGGTAGTCGAGCGATAAGGACACTCGTGTCAGGCAGGCAGCCGGATGAACGAGTGGTGGTCTCGGTCAGACCGGAATTTGTCGCCATAACGAGCGCTTCAGGCGCTGATGGATGGAGAGGCAGGATCAAACAAGTTACCTTCCTCGGTAGCCTCAACCATTACCTTGTCGAGACCGACGAAGGAATAGAGCTGGTGGCTCACACTACTACAACTTCGGAGCTTGACAAAGGATTTCACGTCGAAGACAAAGTGGACTTGGTGCTTGACGGGAAACATATGCTCTTATTCGACTACCCCACAGAGGGATTGGAGAAAGAGATAGCCCTAGAATAATGATCGGATCCTGGCAATAAGTCGTGATTGTTTTGTCATTAGAAGGATGGCTAAGCGCTAGGCGAACCGTGAAGGCCATGGGCCTAGTCCTGGAACACTCAAAGATGACAACCCTTGCCGTCGAGTTGTTGGAGAAATGCATACGGGATGGAATAGGCGGTAAGCAGGATGATCTTCAGAAGAGCTTCGCCCTACTAGAGCAGAAAGAACATGAAGCCGACGATCTTCGAAAGCGGATTATCGAGGAGTTGGCTAAGGGAGAGCTGCCCGCTGACGAACGTGTGGGTTTGATGCGTTTGGGGAGGCAGATCGATTGGATAACCGATTGGTCCCATGAAGCGGGTAGGATCCTCGTGTTGTTTGATCTCTCGCACATGCCCAAGCAGGTTCAAGATGTAGTCGTTGAGATGTGCGAGACTGTTAGAGAATGCACTGTCAAAGTCGCGGATTCGGTCGAGAAGTTAATGAACGGAGCTCTCGAACAATCGCTTCAGGCGGCTGACGGCGTTGAACGCCTAGAAGAGAAAACTGACAAACTCCATCAGAAGGCTCGCAGCGCGCTCATCGAGATCAAAACGGATAGCATTCCAGTGGGTTCGATCATATTGCTAAGTCAATTCTTGGAGGCTATAGAGAATACAGCCGACCGCTGTGAAGATACTTGTGATCAAGTCCGCGTGATGGCTGTTACACTTTCAAAACGTAATGATTAGACGGTTTGCAACTTACGTCCAACTGGAAAACGAATAGCGTTTCATCAGCCCCCTTCGTCGTCTCGCTACACACCTTGTCTCATACTCGAAGATAGATTCAATGGCTAAGTCACGTTTCGGAGGCGTTACGTAAGCGGGGAACTCTCCATATGTTTCAGCCCCTTGATCTCCAAATGGAACGGAACGTTCGGCTCCCGCCTCGTAATTGATGGCAAAAGTAAGGGCCAACCTGGCGCCTTTCGGCCATCGAACTCTTGGAATCGTCTTGCCATAACCGATGAAGTCGCGATTCAGAGGGGTCATAGTTTCCAGTCTCCTCTGAACCAATATAGTTTGCTTAGGAATATACAATCATAGCGAGCCTTTGCAGAGCAAAGACATGCGCCCAGATCGTGCGCGTTGAGTGAGCAAATGCCGTGTTTCCATACTGTGGTCGTTCTCACCGTTGCGGGGGTACGCGATGACGCGTCACCTTCGAATGTTAATAAGAATTCGATGAGACCATTCGGGAGCAATTGTGGCTAACTGGGGAGCGAGAAGTTGTTCGTCTATCTTTTCGAAGAAGGTAACACGAAGCTAAGAAATCTTCTGGGCGGTAAAGGCGCGGACTTAGCGGAGATGACATCTCTCCGGCTACCTGTCCCGCCTGGGATAACCATTACAACGGAAGCATGCAACTTCTATTCATCAAACAACGGCAAATTCCCGGAAGGTTTAGAGAAGGAAATTCTAACCAAAATCAAGATGGTGGAGTCAAAAACAGGCAGAGCCTTCGGAGATGCGATCAGGCCGCTTCTAGTTTCAGTCAGGTCCGGAGCGCCGATCTCGATGCCTGGGATGATGGACACGGTCTTGAATCTCGGATTGAATGATAATACGATACAGGGTTTGATTCGTCTAACGAGCAATGAGCGGTTTGTGTACGATGCCTATCGGCGTTTCATACAAATGTTTGGAAAAGTTGTTCTTGGTCTGAAGGGCGAGAAGTTCGAATCGATCATTACACATCACAAGGA
>MEMY01000052.1:0-543 GCA_001768965.1 archaeon RBG_16_50_20
GATCTCAATTGAAGAAGCTGAGAAAGCATTACGAATCGACGCAATCGAGCAAGTTGCGAACATCGCGAGACTCGACGTTTCAAGGGAAGTAAGACGCGGCGTTCCCGAGATCATCCTGGCTGAAGGAAAGTCAGTCGAAGACCTCGTCAGCATTTGCACCCGTATGCTGGAGAAGAACGGTCGGGTGATTATCAGTCGACTTGATGATTCACAACTGTCCAAGCTGAATGAAACGTTCGACCGGGGCTATGAACGACAGCAATTCACCCACGCCAAATCGTTGGTGATCAGAAAGAAGGGCTACAGCAGGCTCGAAACCGGCGGCAAGGTTGGAGTCTTAACGGCGGGAACCGTCGATCTCGGCGTAGCTGAAGAGGCCGCAATGATAGCACAAGAGATGGGTTGCATCACTTTTGTCGAAGCGGATGCTGGTGTGGCCGGAATTCATCGGGTCGTTGAGCCATTGCGGAACATGATCGAGAAGGACGTAGATTGTTTGATCGTGATCGCGGGCCGTGAAGGGGCTTTGCCCACAGTTGTGGC
>MEMY01000052.1:599-3161 GCA_001768965.1 archaeon RBG_16_50_20
GAGGTAAGGGTCGGGCAGCGTTGATGGCGATGCTCCAAGCGTGCTCTCTGGGTTTGGCTGTGGTGAACATTGATTCAGGAATTGCTGCAGGCGTTGTCGCTGCCCAGATCTCAAACCGCGTTGCCAGAGCACGGAGTCTAACCAAGAAATGAACTCTTTCGTTTAGGAAAGCAGGACCGATCGGGCGACGGTAACATCATGGTTCACGCCTCGCCGCTCGCTTTTTCTCAGTTTGAACGGCTCAATCTACCATGTGGTTAGTGCATATTAGACCAAGTGCGAAAGGCCGAGAAGGCTTAACTTCCCCCTTTGTGGGGTCGACCTCGAGGCCCAATACTTGAAGTGTGAAAGTGCCGAGGAGCGGCATAGGTGAGTCGAATACCAAGGCGGTTACGGGCGCTTCTCGGCCGAGCAGACTTACGTAGGCGACCGCGTATCCCGCATCGACTTCCCGTTTGTCAGCAAGCGTAACTCTCGTTTTCTTTACCCACCTCAGGCCCAGTTCCTCAGCGATTCTGGGAGGTATGACGATGTAAGAGGCACCGGTGTCAACCAGAAACTCAAGTTCCCTAGTTCGGGTCCGCTCTGGGTCGCTAATCTTCGCTGTGACGTTCACGTAACCCATGCGAATTAACCTCACCATACGATGTGAGGAGATAGCAAAAACAGCTTCTGCGACTAGGGCAGCACCGATCATGATGAGGATGGAGCGGAACCTATCTAACTGACTTTCACTGTCTTGAGGTGCCCTACGGCAGTCTTGACGACCTCTACAGACTTCAAGAATGCTGCTCTTTCTTCGTCGTTGAGTTTCAGCTCTATTACCCGTTCCACACCGCGAGCACCCAAGACAGCGGGCACGTCAAGGTAGATGTCCTTGACCCCATACTCCCCATTGAGATGCGCGGTGAGACATAGGACCATCTTCTTGTCCTTGATCACGCTCTCGACCATACGAGTTATTCCGTGTGCTGGTGCATAGATCGTTGCTCCTTTAAGCGCTATGACTTCAGCGGCGATCTTCCTCGTCCGCTCGATTGCCTCTGCCACCTGCGCGGGCGAGAGTAGTTCAGTTATCGGAACACCGTTAACCGTTGAAAAACGCGGTAGCGGCACCATCGAATCCCCGTGTTCTCCAATTACAACAGCTTGTATAGAGCTTGTAGAGACGCGCAGCGCCTTCGCGATGAAATACTTGAAGCGCATTGTGTCGAGCATTCCACTCTGACCAAAGACCCGCGACGGCTCGAATCCAGTTACCTTCCACGCAAGATACGTCATGACATCAAGAGGGTTAGTGACCATTAGAATCAAAGTCTTAGGAGCGTACTCAACGATCTTGTCGCAGATTCCGCGGATTATATCCTCATTCTTCTCCTGCAGATCCAGTCTTGTCATGCCAGGTTTTCTACCAAGCCCGCCTACGACAACAACGAGATCAGATCCCGCAATGTCCTTGTAATCGTTCGATCCGACTATGTCTACGTCAGCGCCCTGCTCTGCAGCCATCTGGCCAAGGTCAAGTGCCTCACCTTGAGGAAGACCTTGTATTATGTCGACGAGTCGTAAGTCACCTAATTCTCTGCTTGCGACTTGAAGTGCAACCGCGCTTCCGAGTTTTCCGGTTCCGATAATTGAAATTAGTCTGCGTGAAGGCAAAATCCATACCCGCGCCATTAACGTCAGCAACATACTTATGGTCTCATCGTTTTTCAGGAAAATACCGGTGAGAGCAACTTTACGATCGATATTGACCAATCAATTTCCAGTAATTTCGCCAAGAATTGTTGCGAATTTCAGGTTCCGTTGGCAAAGGCTTTTATGGCCTCGCCATGCGCTAACAGAACTCGTTTCAGAAAGGGGAGGGAATAATCATTGGCAGAAATGTTTTGTGTGAAATGCAAGGAGAAGAAGACTGTACCAGACGATCAGACTACTTTAGAAAAGACCGCGAAAGGGCGTAACATGCTGCGCGCTATATGCCCGACTTGTGGCACAAAGATGACGAAGTTCACAAAGTAGATCGCTGGGCCATAACGCACACTGATCGCCCAGTTTCCATTTCTCTTTACTTCGACAAACAACTTCCTTTTCAAACGAAATATCCGTGAGTAAGCCTTAGAGCCTACCCCGATTCAACTCCAACATCTTCGGGGCAGCAGGGTTGGAGATTAGCTCTTCGAATCTCAGTTTCCATATTGCCTTGATTGATATTACCACCCTGAAGCCGCACGAAGAAGTCATCGACTCATTGGTGGATTCAATCGCCGATGCCATTAGAGTGCAAGGCTTCGTCCGCGACCCACTCATTGTGGACAAAGATGAACATGTGATCCTCGATGGAATGCACCGATACAGCTCGCTGAGATCATTGAAATGCCGCTTTGCCCCATGTTGCCTCGTCAACTATGACAGCCCCCTCATCAAAGTCGGGTCCTGGTTCAGGCTGTTCAATGTCCAAGAACCTGAATCGCTTGCAGAGAACCTTCTCAACGAGCACAACTTGAAATACACAAAGAAGAGAATTGATCCAGAGCAATTAACCTACAATTCTCAGAGCAT
>MEMY01000052.1:3184-4250 GCA_001768965.1 archaeon RBG_16_50_20
ATCCTCGGATCTGATCGAACTCGCGAGAACAGCAGTCAAGCTCGAAAAAGAATTGGTCAAGAAGGGTCATCATGTTGACTACCTATCAGAAACCGTGGCAATCGAGACCCTCAGGTCAGGTCGCGCGAATTTCGTTATCTCGTTGCCCATCTTCACCAAGAAACAGATTAGAGAATTTGTTGCGCAAGGGCTACTTCTTCCCCACAAGGTCACACGGCATGTGATGCCGTCGCGCCCCTTGAGGATCAATGTTCCTCTCACTACCTTGGCTGATCCGACAATAACACAAGAGGAGGCAAATCGGAGACTAGGGGAAGCACTCTCTGCCAGACAAGTGGATAGGAAACCTCCTGGTTCTGTCGTTGACGGCAGACGGTACGAAGAAGAACTCTTAGTCTTCGCTGGCTGACCAGATTTATATTGGCGCGTTCTTCTCTAGCGACGATAGAACGGGGTACAACATGCCCTCAGAAATAACCAATTCAGAAGAATTCGTTCGAATGTCGGAACGAGCAAGCGAATGTCGCGTCAAAAGGCTGAAGGATATTGTGAAACTGAAGCTTCGAACTGCTTCAAGACTCTACACTATCCGTCTAGATCCTGACAAAGCTGCGGAAGTACTCAAGCAGGTCAAATGTGAAGTAATCGAAGCGTAGCTGCAGCCTTACTCTTGAAGTGAGGGCCTTCTCTGTCATTATCTGAGGCAGCCTACGCTTTCTTTTTGATAGTTGCAATTCTAGCGATTCTCTCAGTGCTTTATTCATTCTATCTTGGACGAATCTTTGATCGAAACGTTATTTCTTCAATCAGTCGACCGAGATCCGATTTCAAGCCGCGAGTGGCACTAATCATGCCCTGCAAAGGGATGGAGCGGGGACTCGAGAAGAACATTGAAGCCGTGCTCAGGCAGGATTATCCAAGCTATGAAGTCGTTGTGATAGCCGACACGGCGCAAGATCCCGCTTTCTCCATCGCCAGATCTGTTCTCGAAAGGAATCCCAAAGCGAAAGCAGAACTTCACGTCTCGAAACAAATCCCATCGTGTAGCGGGAAAGTGGCGGCTCTA
>MEMY01000052.1:4280-11550 GCA_001768965.1 archaeon RBG_16_50_20
TTCATTGATAGCGACGCGCTAGTCGCTCCAAACTGGCTCGCTGAATTGGTTGACCCGCTTGCTGACGAAACCATCGGAGCAACGACAGGATTCCGATGGTACTTCCCATTGACGAAGGACCTCTGGTCTCATGTTCAATCAGCTTGGAACGCGGCCGGCACAAACTTGTTCTTTGATGACCGGTACAACTTCCCATGGGGTGGTGCAACTGCAGTCCGTGCACAAACCCTCGACAAGATCAACATCAGGAAGGCATGGGCAAACGCGGTCAGTGACGACATGGCACTCAACTCGGCTCTTCGAGAGAACGGATACAGGATAGTCTTCCTACCTCAATGTACGGTGGCAACATACTGTCAAAACACGCGATCTCAGTTTTTCGAGTGGGCGATACGACAATCCGCCCTCACCCGAGTTTTCAATGAGAGCTTGTGGAAGTACGCATTAGCTGCCTATGGCTTTCTTGACCTAGTTTTCCTCCTCGGCGTCATCAGTGTCGGTTTGGGAGTGTACTCAGGGCTGGACTGGTTCATCCCTGCAGCAATGCTCCTTGCTCCAAGTGTGCTGGGTATACTCAGAAGCAGTCAAAGGTGTGCAACGTTCGAACGGGCCCTGCCGCACTTGAACAGTGAGTTCAGAAAGACATGGCTCCCCGGGGCTATGGTGAGCTTCATCATGCCTTGGATTATGACCTACTGCATAGTCAAATCTGCACGCGTCCGACAGATCGAGTGGCGAGGCCGGAAGTATACGCTGAAGAAGCTCAGCACGCCTGGTTCATTGTGAAGCTCTTCCCAAATGCTGCTCTTTTTGGGATGAACAGCAGTAGCAACACTACTTCTTAGTTACTAGACTGCGCAGTCGAGCGACTTTGTTCAAAGCGAATTTTCTGTCCGCCGTTATTAGCACCAATCTTCTTCCAGCGCGGAAGATCATTGCCATGATCTCTTCATGGACCAGTATTGAGTACTCGGGTTTTCCGAAGAATTCTGCAAGATCCTCAGCTTTTTGAACGGACACCAGTTTCGCAATGAGATGTGGAGTCTTTTCGAGTGGTTCGATCGGTTCGACGCCCTCCCTCATGCCTCCCTCGAGGATTCGCCCGTTTCCGTCTACCAGTGCAGCGAAACGGATTCGCTTATCAAACTTCATAATTCGATTGTACAGTCGCGCCAACTAGATCAGCCGTTTCCATGTGATATCCCTGCACACAAAGGCTTTCCGATGGGAGGCAATCAACTTAGAATTCTGGGATCTCTTCCAGAAGCATTCCTTCGATTGTAATGGGTTGAAGTTTCGCGACCAGCGAATACGCTTGCTCAAGCTTTGATTGTCGTTCTGCGTATATGTCGAGAATTGGTTCACCCTTGGTGACCTTATGTCCTCTCTTAAGATACAGCAGAACCCCCGACCTCTTCTCGCCGGGCGCGCCAGTTGCTCGAGCAATCTGATTTATGGCAGTGTTCGAGACGTGAGTCACATAACCATCAGCTGTAGCAGTGATACTCTGCTTGTATGCTCCCACTCCGATTTGGTCTGATTTGATGTTGGGATCTCCTCCCTGGGCTTCGATTATCTCCTTCATCTTCTTCAGAGCTCGCCCGCTCTGGAGAATTTCTCTGGCCAGTTCCTGACCATTTCCCTTGGACGTCTTTCCTGCCATCTCAAGCAACATACCAGCTAGAGCGGTGGATTTTTCCACGAGACTCGCCGGCCCTGTGCCCTCAAGCGTTTGCAGAGCCTCGCGAGCTTCGAGAGCAGGTCCAACTGCATGGCCCACAGGCTGTCCGCCGTATGTCACTCCACACCTGATTCTAATGCCTAACTTTCCGCCAATCTCGATGAAACGATTTCCAAGACGACGCGCGTCCTCCGGAGCTTGTATCTTCGCTCCCTCCCCGGTCGGAATATCCAAAACCATAAAGTCCGTCCCAACGGCGAGTTTCTTCGCTAGGATGCTTGCTATCATTTGGGGCTCGGGATCAATTTGAAGCGGATATTCCACCGTGATGAACGCATCATCGGCAGGCGCCAAATTCAATCCGCCTCCCCAAACTATGGCCCCGTTGATTTTTGACACGATCTTCCGAAGTTCTTGCCCTGAGAACTCCACCGGCGCCAAGACACTCATAGTGTCTGCAGTGCCAGATGGACTCGTGATGGCGCGACTACTGGTTTTTGGAATTAGGAGACCGGCAGCCGCGATTATTGGGACGATTATTAGAGTGACCTTGTTTCCGGGGACTCCTCCGATCGAATGTTTGTCGTATACGGGCTTTTCGAAATCGATACGCGTCCCAGTTTCAGCTATCGCACGCGTGAGCCACAGTAGCTCATCGTCGTCCATTCCCTGATATTGCTCAGCCATGACAAATGCAGCCATCTCAACTTCGCTGAGATTTCTGTCCACAACATCACGCACGATAGAATACAACTCCTCACGCCCAAGCTTCTTGCCGCGCATCTTGTCATGGACATATCTGACAGAAATTGGCGGAGGAATCGGTTGAACGCTAACACTATCTCCGTCGACCACAGTCAGTTCCTGAGCCACGACTCGAGGCAGCCCTATTTGATGCTCCTGCACTATTGATTTCGTAATGTCAACTAGAGCAGCGGCTCCTCTCTCGTCGCTCCCCTTGATCCGAATTCTGTCCCATGCTACGACACCCAAGCTCTCCGCGTCCTTGATGTTCAGGACGGCAATACGAGACCCTGCAGACAAATCGAGAATTTTCGCGCTGAAAGATTGCTGAGCCATTGCGCCCGCCGATGGTGGTAAATGCGAGGATTGACTTTAATCTGTGTTCTGTAAACGGCGACATACAAGAGCTGTGGCCGTGGTGAACAACCGGGAATCCGACAGCGTAATTGGCGATCTACAGGAATTGCTCAGGGGAGGGGACCTTCCCTACGTTGACGGCTTATACGACTGGCAAACTCAATTAGCCATCAGGAAGAACAAAGAGCGAGAGAATACGAGCAGCAAATCCATCAAGGGCGTCTCTGTAAGAAGTCACAGCGAATCAGGGTGGACATATTCCAGCTCCAACAAGGTAGATCGTTCGACAGTTCGCAAGCTCATTAATCAACTCAAGAAGGAAACACGCCGCTCGAATGCGAAGAGCAAACTAGCCTTACCGGACCCCGTGAAGATAGACACCAAAACACCGGTCAAGAAGGACCCCCTAGAAATTCCCATCGAAGAGAAACTGCAGAGACTACGAGAAATCTACGACCTCGCACGCCAAATGGATTCTAGGATAGTAGACGTGAGGGTCGCCTACGCTGAGACCGTCACAGACAGAGCCCTCGTTACTTCCAATGGCACGCAGGCAAGACAGCTCATTCCTAGGACAAGGATCTCAATGGAGATTGTCGTGAAAGAGGATATTGTGACTGACTCAGACAACCTATCGCTAGGGGGAACGGTCGGGTACGAAGTCGTTGACGATCTGACGGAAGAAAAAATAAGTGAACTCGTGAAGAGCGCTGTGGAACAGTTGAAAGCTGTGGCCCCGCCGACGGGAGTCCAGACAGTGATACTTGATCCTGGGACGGTCGGTACCGTGTGCCATGAATCATTCGGCCACGGTCTCGAAGCCGACCAAGCACTCAGAGGAAGATCCTACCTCAAGGACATGTTGGGTAAGACGGTCGCCTCTGATCTAGTTACAATCTATGAGGACTCCTCGCTTGAAGGCGCTAATGGCAGCTACCATTTTGATGATGACGGAGTCAAGTCGAGAAAGAATACGCTTGTAGAAAACGGTGTGCTTGTCAGCTTTCTGCATGACATAGAGACCGGCGCTGCAATGAATGCGCCGCTAACAGGCAGTTCCAGGACGCAGAACGCGGCCCATAGACGATTCATCCGAATGAGTAATACCTACGCGAAACCTGGGGAACGCAAATTGGACGATATTGTTAGGGACACTAAAAGAGGGGTTATGATGATGCGATGGCAGTTCGGCATCGAAGATCCATTAGGCGGTGGAATGCAGGTCGTCTCAAAGAAAGGGTACATCATTGAAAACGGTGTCACCACGAACCCTCTCAAGTCAATTACGCTCACAGGGCGAGTCCTGGAAGTTCTTGGGAATGTGGATGCAGTAAGCAGTGATGGGTTTTTCGTCGATCCTGGAACATGTGGGAAGGGCCCAGAAGATTATGTGCCGGTCGGAAGCGGAGGAACCTGGTGGAGAACCAAGGCGGTGATAGGATGAACATCACCGCAGTCTTAGACAAGACAACCCAGGCACAGTGGGAGATCTATATCCAGCATTCAACGAGAACCGACGTACAGCTGAGGGGCAGTAAGAGAGAGGCACTCATCAGACAGGAGAACACAGGTTATGGCGTCAGAGTGATTCTTCCTCGATCTGGCGGCGCTGGAGTAGGCTACTCATCCTGCAATTCCGACAAGGATTTAGAAGCTACAGCAAGGCGAGCCCATGATCTCGCCAAGCTCAATCGATCTCCCTTCTTCGAGTTACCCGCGAAAAGAAAGCTGCTTCAAACCAAGACTGCTGATCGGAGAATCCTGACGGATAGTGAGCGCGTTGCTAAAGATTACGCTGACGAAGCTCAGGCGTTGATTTCCGAAGAGAAGGACATCTCATTGACATACGGCAAGGTTAGAACATACGTCGTGGAGAACCAGATTATTAACAGCCGAGGACTTGCATGCAAGTCTGTGGGCACTTATCTCTACGTTGAAATGACTCTGAAGATAGGTTCGGGAACCAGCGCGACCGAATTCTGGCCGTCTCGCTACTCCCGCAGAGTTAGCGATCTGGAACCAACCAACATCATTCTGGAGTGGTTGAAAATCGCCAGAAGCTGCCTCAAACGGCATCCCCCAAGAACGAAACAAACCACGATGATCCTTTCTCCCGCAGTGGTGTGCGACATATTCGTGCCAACTATCGGCTTTCATTCAAGCGCCGAAGCCGTTAACCTGAATTTGTCCGCCTTCAAGAAGCACCAGCAAGTCGCATCAGAGGGATTGACGATAGTCGATGACGGTCTCTACCCTTACGGTTTGAGAACAAACTCCTTCGATGATGAGGGCCAACCTCAGGAGAAGACCAGACTCATCGAGAAAGGGGTCTTCAAGAACTACCTCTACGACCAGCTTCACGCCCAAACAATGGACGCAAAACCAACGGGCAATGGCATCCGCACCGGTTTCGGCATCGACGTAGATGAACGCTACCAAACCATTCCCGCAAACGATAACACCAATCTTACGTTCAGTGGGGGAGACCAAAGCCTCGAGGAGCTCATTCAAGACACAAAAGATGGGCTCATGATCTATCAAGCGGCTTGGCTGAATCCTGACAGGATTACGACGAGATTCGGTTCCGAGATTCGAAACGCACAGGAGATCAAGAACGGGGAATTGGTAGAAGGAGTTGTCGGAGGCTCGTTGAGCGGCTCAGCATTCGAACTGATGAAAGGGATATCTGGAATATCCGATAGACCAGAAGTGGTTTCAGGTTACGCGTTTGGTTGCGTCGCACCCTACATCCGATTGGAGGGCGTTCAGATTTCAGGGTCAAGCTAAACTCGGCCCAGCCTCACCACAACGCGAGTCGAACTTTAGGTAGCATTTATTTCTGTGCAACCCGCAATCACCGCCGCTTTGGGCCGGTCGTCTAGTCTGGTTAGGATACCTGCCTGACACGAGTAACCACACTGTCGCCAGGTGGTCGGTGGTTCAAGTCCGCCCCGGCCCACCATGAAACCTCGAATGTTTTACAGAAAGTAGTGTCCAACATAATGCATGCAAATCTGGCGACCGAATATACACTGAATGGAGAGGCTTGCCCTGAAAAGGGTCACGCGGTTGTACACGGCTGGTCACATTGATGCCAAGAGCGTTGCATAGACTGCAGAGTTGTCGTTTGAGTGAACAACTACTCGTGGTCACTAACGCACCGTAATGGCCGCCTTTCCGGTTGCTAACGACATGGCCATCGCTGTCTATTAGGCCGCCAATGAAACCAAGAGCAAATTCCCTGGTCCATCGCTGGGTGCGCAGGAGAATTTTCGTGTGATGATGGGATAGATGGTTCCTTTCGAACTGAACATAATCTTTGATGAATTCATAGAAAATCTTCGACCAGACTCTAATGAGGATCATACCTCGCTCAGTTCGAAAGTTGACCTTCTTACCTGCTTTTTCAAACATTAGCGCAACGAATTGAATGATGTCCAAATCCCTTCTCCTGTCCAAAGCAATCTTGACAAGGAACTCCCCTCGAGGCTTATCCCGAATGAGACTCCCGTCACCTACGAACATCCCCAGCAGGTAACCCAGCTGGCCTTGCCCCAGCTTGTTCAGCTCGATGCGCGATTGATGATTACAGAAACTCCGACCGTGATGGTATGTAGTTGAAAGAGGAATGCCAAGATATTGTGCAACCTGACGAATCGACTGACCGGACTCTTATTATAATGTCGCTCTTCGTTCCTTCTGGAATCAATACCCCGCTCTCCGGAATACAGAGGGTTTCTTGGAAGCAAAAAGAACCAGAGATGAATGAAAGTACTCAATAGTGGTCGAGAATTCAATTCTCTCCCGGCCCACCACAGCATCAACAGGTAGACCTAGAAAGGTACCTTTGATCGCAGCCTCTCGATTGCTCCTCTAACCACTTCTGCGCTAAGGCGAACAGACTCTTCGGGCAGCTGATCCTCGAAGAAGTTCGTGTGAAGAGCCTCCGCATGTCGGAAAGCATCATGCAGTCTCAATTCCGGGTACTCCTTTTCCAGCGTGAGGACGAACTGTGCAATACTTCTGTGCGTTCCCAACTTCTGGCTTCTGCCTTCAGCCACTGCTTTGATTGCGTCGACGAAAGCGCCCCACAGCTTCTCAGATGCTTGCGGGAGATCATGCTTCCGCAAGAGGTCGTCTACTTCACGTAAATACTTCCGGTTGAGCTCCGCGTAAGTAGTCATTCTTTGCCTGCCAATGCGAGATACATAGGGACGTTATTAGGTTGTTAATCGGGGATGGACCATGGAAATCTGGCCAAACAGAATGTCACGAGTTAGAGAGACGGGAAAGATTCGTTAGGCAAGGGTAGCCAGAAAAGTTGTTGAACTCACGCCATAGAGGGTTCATATCCCACCGACCCCACAATGGTCCATCTTAACCAGCGTTCATTCGTCAAACCGACAAACCCAAGGCCAAGCTTCGCACTTAGTATAGAAAAGCGGTTTCTGGGAAGACAGAAAAAGTCGGGTTTATGCCTACCCTCCA
>MEMY01000052.1:11580-14283 GCA_001768965.1 archaeon RBG_16_50_20
GATCTCGAAGCAACCCTGTAATGGTTAAGAACTGCCCGTGCTCAGTGCAAGCAGGTCCGGACCATGAAGTCGACTCTCCAAGTCATCACAATCGTTCTTCTGGCATTGACAGCGCTGTCTTCAGTCAACCAATTGAAACCTACAGCTGCTGGAAATCCATTACCTTTCCAAACTTTGTTTGAGGATGATTTCTCGAATGGTTTCGGGAAATGGACCCAAGTCCAGGGCAATTGGACCTCGCAAAGTGGATATTTGCTGGGCGCATCAGGCAATGTCCCCTCACTTATTTCCGCGGGAGAATCATCTTGGAGCGACTACATACTAACAATCCGGGTGAGGAGCATCTCGGGTCGAACGCTCGTTGTGTTCGTTCGTTGGATTGATTCACTAAACTACTATCGAATAGTACTCGCTGGAGATCATTTGGAGTTCTGGTTGAAGCGCGGTGGAAGTGATATTTTGCTGTATCGAGAGGGCTCGTGGGGTTATCCACTCAACATGAAAGCGTGGCATGAAATGAAGATCAAGATCTACGGAGCCACTCCGACAATCGTTGCATACAGTGACGGAGTTCCCAGGATGACGATCAAAGACCTCTCGGGCAAATCTATCTCTTCAGGCATGATTGGGCTTGGTGTGGATACTGGTGCGTCTTCGGCTTTCGACGATGTCAGTGTGACCACGCTGCACCCTGACGCGTATGGCCCACACTCCATCATACTCTTGTTGGTTGAGTTTCCCGACGTTAAACACTCTATGACCCCGTTGCAGATCCGAGACGACGTTTTCGACACGCTGAACCGATATTATACTGAGGTTTCTTACAACCTCACCTGGATCACAGGGCAGGTGACTCAGGAATGGAAGACGCTACCCCAACCAGCCACTTACTACGACATCTCAACTGTGACAACCTCAGGCTGGAGCAAAGGTCGCCATGTAGAGATTGTCAGAGACGCGATCAGTTTGTGGGATATAGAAATCGACTTCAAGGAATATGATTACGTCTTCATAGCCACGGCGGGAGATGCTACATGGTCATATGCGCAGCCGGGAATGGCCATGCCCACGAACGACAAGAGGACGGTGAATCAAGCGGTCGTGATGGGAAGGCTTGGTGCACGTGATGGGTGGAAGGTGGCTGCTCATGAACTCGGACATATCTTCGGCCTGCCTGACCTTTACAGTTACCCTATTGCGTTTTCCGGCCCGCCCGACTGGCGAGAAGCTGCAGTATTCGTTGGTCCCTGGGATCTCATGTCCCGCTCAAGCGAGAGACCCCAAATTGGGGCATGGGGGAAGATCAAATTGGGATGGCTCACTCCCGATCAAGTCTTTGAACTACTACCGGGACAGCAGGGAGCTGCAACAATAGATCCTCTCGAAGTCCCCGGTCCAGGAATTCACGCGATAACAATCTATCTAACAAGTACGACCTATTTCATAGTCGAGAATCGAGAACCGATTGGGTTTGACAGCGTTCTCCCTGACAAGGGCATCTTGGTCAGCTACGTGGACGAGAGCAGATACTGGCGTGGGACAGGGCCCGTCGTCGTTCAGGATGTGAATCCTGGAAACGCCCCAAGATGGCAACTGCCACATCCCACTTTCAACACGGATTCAGGGGGAAAGAATCTGTTCATGAATCAGACGTACAACCAGGCCGTGCTTCTCTTGGATAAGACAAAGGATTCATATCTCGTCACCGCTGGAACTCCAGATTCCGTCAATATTGCCAAGGCCAGTTATGCGAACGCCAAGGACCTGATTCAGAGGGCTGAAACACTACTCAAAGAGACAGCAAGCTACCAAAGCCAAGACGCCATTGCGATCGTCAACCAAGCGTTAGAACAAGACAAGATGGCCAAAGAGGCTCTTCTAGCCAGAACATTCGAACCATTCAAAGAGGCTGTCAATCACGCCAATCAAACTCTCACCCTGCTTGATCGAGCCAATCAGGTGGAACAGCAGTACGAGCTCAACATCCGCCGAACCTCCCCCGAACAGAATCTTCCTATCTGGATACCAGCGACTATGCTAGCCATCGGAGTAATCGTTGGAGTCTATTTGGTTCGCAAGAGAAGGAAGACACGGACGAGTCCGCCGGTTTGAAGACGCCCAAATCAGACGGTGATTCTAAGGCGCTATAATTGGAGTTCGTAGGTCACGAGCGCAAGCTTGCTTCCCCACGGCGCGTCTATCGTTACCTGTCTAATTTCTTTGAATCCGTTCTTTTCATAGAATCTTCGAGCATGGCTCTCATCTTTGCCGGCGTTGACGATAACAGTCTTCACACCTTTCCGTTTCTGATCGCTGAGAGCTTCCCGTAGCAGTGAGGTCCCTATTCCCTTGCGAGAGTATTCTGGGAATACGACGATCCGATCCAGCTCCACCGTATCCTCGTTTTCAGGATTCACTTGGGCGAAACCGAGCATTACGCTGCCTTCGAGTGCCAAATAAAATGTCGACCCTCTCTCTTGGGTCGCCTTCAACATGCTTTCTTCAGAGAACGCCTTCTCGACGTACTCATCAGGAATACCGAACTTCGCAACATTGTCCTGATAGACTCGCCCTCCCTTGTCTTGAATCAGTGTCAATAGCTTCATGGAAAGAATCCGGATGTCCTCTTGGGACGCCGTCCTGACGATCATCACCAATCACTTGATTGAGCGCTGAATCTCAACGCAGACTCTCAAACTTTCT
>MEMY01000052.1:14310-14480 GCA_001768965.1 archaeon RBG_16_50_20
AAACCCAAGAACCTATGTGGGGACGCTACGATTCAACTTGACATCCTTAGGAGCTGAATTCAGTGCTTGGAATTGCCATGGATGTTGGTGGGACGTTCACCGATGCAGTAGCGCCAAGAGATGATGGCGAGCTTCTTGTCATGAAACTGAAGAGCACACCCGACACGCTG
>MEMY01000052.1:14493-15445 GCA_001768965.1 archaeon RBG_16_50_20
GCGCGTAACTTTCGATTCCGGTTTTGGCATGTCAGCCTTAAATCGTATTCGACATCGCGTCTCGCAGAAACAGAGGCTGGTTCAATCTGGATATCATAGTCGGATTTCTACTCAGTCTGCTCGGGCTATTTGCGGGATTTCTAGGGGCATTAGTGGGCGTGGGCGGAGGGGTTATTGTAGTTCCTATCCTGATACTGCTCTTCGATCTCAATGCGGAACGAGCAGTGGGCACGAGCTTGTTAATGATCGTCTTCACTGCTCTGTCCGCTACATTCGCATACGTCCGCCAAAAGAGGATCGACTGGAAAGTCGGCCTCGTGGCTGCAACAACAACTGTACCAGGAGCGGTGATTGGGGGATTTGCGACGAAGTATGTTCCGTCGAGGTTCCTGTCGATCATTCTCGGCGTAACTGTATTTTTCATTGCAGCTGCAATGCTTCGCCGCTCGTACAGAACCGGAAAGGCGGCCACGGTCGTTGCGCGCGGTCCTCAAGCCAGGAAAGGAGTCTGGGCAAGGCGGATAGTGGACAGTACGGGGAAGGTGTTTGAGTATGATGCAAAAATCTACTCGGGATTGGTATTTCTATTCTTGGGTGGGCTGGCATCAGGGTTTCTAGGAATTGGTGGTGGCTTGATTGTGGTCCCCATCTTCGTTGCCATGGTTGGCCTGTCAATCCACATAGCGGTGGCAACTTCGATGCTTACGATGATATTCACGTCGATCGCGGGCGTCTCCACGCATATTCTGCTGGGGAATGTGCTGGTCGACTATGCGGCACCTCTCGTCGTCGGGATTTTGATAGGTGCACAACTTGGAGCCAGAACCGCAAAACAGCTCAGATCAACTGGGCTTGAAAGGGTCTTCGCGGTTGCAGTCCTTCTGATAGGAATCGTACTCATAATCAGGCAGCTGATGGGAATCTAGTCTTACTTCAAAGTCCGAGTGCATAT